>NZ_SSOF01000079.1:0-325007 GCF_029873115.1 Pseudomonas sp. BN606
CTCTCCAGCAACGACTTTCACTGGAATCAGGAGGCCAATGAATACCGCTGCCCAACCGGCAAACCGCTACGCAGTGAATGGCGCACCTTCACCCAACAGAGATCGCGGGTGACCAAGGCCAACACCATCATCTACCACTCCAGCCGAGCCGACTGCGCCACCTGCCCACTGAAAGCCAAGTGCTGTCCCAATACGCTGATCCGCAAGGTCGTGCGCAGCATCCATGAAGCTGCCCGCGACGTAGCGCGACGCATCGCCAAGACGCCGGAATAACTCCGCTCCCGCTGCGAGCGCAAGAAGGTGGAGATGCTCTTTGCCCACCTCAAACGGATCATGAAACTCGACCACATACGGCTGCGTGGCCTGACGGGTGCGACTGACGAGTTCACCTTGGCCGCGACGGTGCAAAACCTGCGACGCATGGCAAAGCTTTTGCCTCAAGGGCCACCGCTCACGGGATAGGTACGCCTACTGCGAGCAGAAACCCTCGAATTAACCCGCAAACCTGAGCCCGGTGGCTCAGTGAAACGCCGAAAGGCAACTTGGAGTGGCTGGTAGCCGCTTCGAACGCTGGCACACCTCGCCGGCTGGCTGCCGCAGAACCGCCTTTTTCAACAGAATCGGCCGGGAGCTGCCTCTCAGCAGCGGAAGCAATTGCCCCTCAGCAGCCTCATTGTCGCGGTCTGCCCCCGACTGTTTGGGGAGGCCTAGCCTTCACGTCATCGAGAGACCTATCAGCCTGAAGGACTTTAGGCTGAGCGACTAGTCTTACTGATTGAACTTCAGATTGGCATCCGCCTCGCGTGCTCAGCGTAGGCGTTGAGGGAAATCCCTCATTGTCTGGCGGTGTTGCACCTTTCTAGCATTGCTCTCGGTAATCGACCCGATCGACGGAGAAGAATCATGACTACCGTACCGACTGACGACAAGCGCCCGACCCCTGACCCGGCCGAGGACAATGCTTTTTTCCCTTCGCCGTACTCTCTCAGCCAGTTCACGTCATCCAAATCCGACCTCAGTGGAGCCGACTATCCGACCCCCTATCGCGGAGGGCGTTGGAAGGTCTTGATGATCGGGGCCGATGAGCGCTATTTGCTGACGGACAACGGCACCCAGTTTTCGACGGGAAACCACCCCGTAGAGACATTGCTGCCCATGTACCATATGGATAAAGCCGGGTTTGCCTTCGACATCGCGACCCTGTCCGGAAACCCGGTCAAATTCGAGTTCTGGGCCATGCCCTCCGAAGACGCCGAGGTGAAAGGGCAGTACGCCAAGTATCGCGACCAGTTCAAGACCCCGCTCAAACTGGCTGATGTGATCGAGCAGAAGCTGGGCGAAGACTCCGACTATATCGGCGTGTTCATTCCTGGCGGACACGGGGCCTTGATCGGTCTGCCCAGGAGCGAAGATGTGAAAAAGGTCCTTCAATGGGCTTCGGCAAACGACAAGTTCGTGATCTCCCTTTGTCATGGCCCTGCGGCTCTGCTCGCAGCAGGCATCGGTGAAAGCCGGGACACCTGCATCTACAACGGCTACAAGATCTGCGCGTTTCCCGATGATCTGGACGCGAAGACCCCTGACATCGGTTACATGCCCGGCCATCTGACTTGGAAATTCGGGGAGGAACTGAAGGCGCTGGGTCTTGAGATCATCAACAAGGACATCTCGGGTGCAACCCACCAGGACCGGAAACTGCTCACCGGCGACAGCCCGCTCGCGGGCAACGCTCTGGGTAAGCTGGCGGCCGCCGCGTTGCTGAAAGAGGTCGCAGCGGGGTGACTCAGGACATGGCCGAGGCGGCATTTCGAGCCGCCCTTGCGATCGAGAGTGCTCAAACGCTTTCGGTGATCCAGGAGTCAGTCCGCGCCTCTGCCATGCCGTTTGGTTACGACCGCTTCGTCCTGTTTTCCGCTACATCGGCACGAGACGAAGTGGTCGAACGCATCTACTGGGTCGAGGGTAACTGGTTCGATGACCAGGCTACGGTCGACGCACAGACCTATGTCCGGCGTTGTCCGGTAACGCGCCATATCCTTGAGGCCCGTGAGCCCTTTTACTGGAGCAAGGTGAAGGGCAACGGTGGCGAGCTTTACCGGGTGGTTCGCACTCCGGTGGGCCCCGGCATTCATGGGTTGCAAATACCTGTATTCGGTCCACTGGGGCTTGAAGGTGCCATGAGCCTTGGCGGAGAGCGGGTGGATGCGACTCATCGAGTTCGCCTAGCGCTGAGCATCGTGGCCACGGCTGCGTTTTTCTCCGCTCGCCGGTTGCTGGAGTCGCCAGTGGGCGAGGTATACAGAAAACTTTCCGAGCGTGAGCGCGAAGTCCTAGCGTGGATTGCTGCAGGAAAACGTCAGGCGGATATTGCCGCAACGCTCGGTCTGTCGGAGCGTACGGTGGAAAACCATTTGCGTTCGGCGCGTCGCCGTCTTGGCGTTGCAACAACGGCCCAGGCCATCAGCTTTGCCATACGCAACGGTGATCTGGAGGGCTAGGAGGGGCTAGGATGAGCGCGTGTGCGCTGATAACCGGAGCAGCCTGCCTTATGCCATGTCCGCTTTTGGCCAATTCTGTTGGAAAAGTCCAACCTTAATTTTTGCCCGAGAAAGTAGGCTCCTTACGTTGAAATCTGAGCCAAATTCCGGCACTGAACTTCCCCAGTTTTTGCGTAGCGACACGTCAATCGTGCGATTTTCGGCTTTGCGTGAGCGAGCCTGGACGACACCCACTTTTTCAACAGAATCGGCCGGTAGCTGACATTCGGGACTGGCAGCTTTCGGCTGTGGATTCAATTGGTCGACGCAAAGCCCCGCTGAATGCTTTAGCCAATCCGTTGCATCCATCGGTGGAATCCGCAATTGGCTGGCTGCCAGTCGAACGCAACTCAGCAATGTCACGGCCAAGCCCCGGCCTCGAGGCGACAAAGGCTGATCACACCCGATCAGCCTTTGTCGCGGAGGTTGAGGCGTAATGCCGCCGCGCCGTCACTCAGGAATTGAGCGCGGCATCGGCCGTCATCTGCTGGTCACCGGCACCCGCATGGCGGCGCACTTTGAACCAGGCGGCATACAGCGCTGGGACAAAGAAGATTGTCAGCAATGTCGCCACGGTGAGGCCGCCCATGATCGCAATCGCCATCGGCCCCCAGAACACGCTGCGCGTCAGCGGGATCATTGCCAGCACGGTAGCCAGCGCCGTCAGCATCACCGGGCGGGCCCGGCAGATGGCAGCATCCAGCACCGCATTCCACGGGTCACGGCCCTGCGAAATCTCGATCTGCACCTGGTCGATCAGAATCACCGAGTTACGCATGATCATCCCCCCAGGGCGATTCACTTACCTCCCGGCGATCGGGCCTATGCCGAACGCTGGAAAGCCATCAAGTTCGCCTTCCCCAAACGCCTGACCAACGCCGAACCTCGCACCGATACCCAACAAAAGCGTGGGGAACGCGGCATCTGGCAGCGGCGCTATTGGGAACACCTGATCCGCGACGACCTCAATGACCAACGGCACTTCGATTGCATCCACTTCAACCCGGTGAAGCATGGCCATGTGCGGCATGCGCAGGATTGGCCGTTTTCGAGTTTCGATCGCGCGGTGAAAGACGGGATTTATCCGGCGGATTGGGCAGGGCATGAATCGGACGCCGAGGGCGGGCGTTGGAGGGAGTGAACGGGGGGATGAAGCCCGGCGCATTGGTGGATGAAAAGAGCGTCATCCACCCTTGCAGGGTCACACTTCTCCAACTCCACTCAGCCAAATCCCACACCCCAACTGCATTGCCGCTTCCCCACCCTGTCCATAGCCTCTGTCCCCGGCGCCTAAGAAACGCTTACAGCGGACCAACCGCTCCCGAAAGCTCAGCGGCTTTTTTGTGCTCGCGGCATACTCGCACCCGCACAAAACCTCTGCTCTGTCGGGAGTGGGCTAATACAAGACCCGTAAGGGGAATACGCCCGGCCTCTGTGTGGGTTTCTTAACTCCCGACGCCAACAGCCTTAAGAAAGCTGCTCACACAGAGGTAATGGATATGCCCGAGTTTCCCCAGTTTCACCCCGCCCCTCCCCCGGACGCCGAAGTCCTCCTGCCCGCCACCTTCATCCGTCACAAGCGCCAGCTACGAGCCGTGCTGCTGGATGAAGAACCCTGGTTTTCCGCTAGCGATCTGGCCCGACTGATCAACCACGCGCCGTTGCCCGAGCGGGTGTCTCGCAACCTGGATGAAGATCAATTGCAGCGCGTCTGGATGCGCAATAGCCATGGCGACTTCGAGCAGGAGTTGCTGATCAGCGAGTCCGGCGTGTACACCGTGCTGATCCTCTTCTACCACCGGGAAGAATCGCTGCATCCGCCAATGGCTCACCCGCGAGGTGATTCCTCGCCTGCGGGAAGAGGAACGCTTCCACGCCCAGCGACCCTATCGCGAAGTGATCCAGGGGCAGGAGCGGACTGCTCGCAGAGACCGGAGATGCCTGCCGGAACAACGGCACTCCATCACTCTTTGACTACCTGCCCACCAGTTCCGAAACAGACCACACTTTCCGCTAATCGAAGCGACTGGCGAGGCATTCAATCGGCGTCGCCCGCCTAATGCGACGCCAAGAACTCCTCAGGCTGATGGATCCATGACCTCAGCATGCCTGGGCAGGCCGATGGAAATCAGGGCAGCCAGCAGCACAAAGGCTGTAGATACCCACAGACAGGCCTCCAGCCCATAGGCCTGGAAGATCCAGCCGGAAAGCAGCGTGCCCAGCAAACGACCGAGGGCGTTGGACATGTAGTAGAAGCCCACGTCCAGCGACACACCATCCTCCTTGGCGTAGGAGACGATCAGATAGCTGTGCAGCGAGGAGTTCACCGCGAACAGCACCCCAAACAGCATCAGGCCGCCAAGCAGCACCGGCTGCGCTGACCAGCCTGCCGAAAGGCCGATGGCGATGGCTGCCGGCATCGCTGCCAGCATGCTGGCCCAGACAAAGGCAGCGCGGCCATCCGGCACGTGACCATGCTGCTTGCCAGTGATCGCCGGGGCGAGCGACTGGACGATGCCATAGCCGATGATCCAGGCGGCAAGGAAGCCACCGACCAGCCAGAAGTCCCAGCCGAATACCGTACTCAGGTAGACCGGCAGTGCCACCACGAACCAGACATCGCGGGCACCGAACAGGAACAGCCGCGCGGCCGAGAGAATGTTGATCGCCCGGCTCTTGGAGAGGATGTCGCGAAACTTCGGCTTGGCCTTGGCCTTGCCCAGGTCCCTTTTCAGCATGACCAGGCTACCGAGCCAGATCAGCGCCAGCACCGTCGCCATGGCCAGTACCGCCCCCGCGAACCCCAACAGGGCCAACAGCGCCCCGCCAAGGAAGAACCCCACGCCCTTCAGGGCATTCTTCGAGCCGGTGAGGATCGCCACCCACCTGTACAACGTGCCCTGCTGGCTGTCCGGCACCAGGAGCCTGATCGTGCTCTTGGCGCTCATCTTGTTGAGGTCCTTGGCAATACCCGACAACGCCTGGGCGCCCATCACCCAGGGGATGGTGAGCCAGACCGGCGGCACCGCGAGCATCAGCAGCGCGATGACCTGCATGCCGAGGCCGATGTTCATGGTGCGGTTAAGGCCCAGGCGGGCACCCAGGTAGCCACCCACCAGGTTGGTGATGACGCCGAAGATCTCGTAGAACAAGAACAGCGCGGCGATCTGGAGTGGCGTGTAGCCCAGCGTGTGGAAGTGCAGCACCACCAACATGCGCAGCGCGCCATCGGTGAGGGTGAATGCCCAGTAGTTGCCGGTCACCAGCAGGTACTGGCGGACTTCAGTGGAGAGGCCTGACAGCACCTTCATGATCACCGTTTGCTCCCTCTTAACCTGCCAGACCAACCAACTTCGCCAGTTCAACGGCCCGGTTGGCGTAGCCCCATTCGTTGTCATACCAGGCATAGAGCTTCACCTGAGTGCCGTTGACCACCATGGTCGATAGCGCGTCGATGATCGAGGAACGCGGGTCGGTGCGGTAATCGATGGATACCAGCGGACGTTCCTCGTAGCCGAGGATGCCCTTCAGCTCATGCTCGGCAGCCGCCTTGAGCAGTTGGTTGACCTCCTCCACCGAAGTCGCCCGCTCCACTTCGAATACACAATCGGTCAAGGATGCGTTGGCCAGCGGTACACGTACTGCGTGACCATTCAGGCGACCACGCAGCTCGGGGAAGATTTCAGCGATGGCGGTGGCCGAACCCGTCGTGGTGGGGATCAGGCTCATCCCCGAAGCACGGGCGCGGCGCAGATCCTTGTGTGGCTGGTCGAGAATGCTCTGGGTGTTGGTCAGATCGTGGATGGTGGTGATCGAGCCGTGACGGATACCGAGGTTCCCGTGGATCACCTTGACCACCGGGGCCAGGCAGTTGGTGGTGCAGGACGCGGCGGTGACGATGCGATGCTGCGCCGGGTCGAACAGATGCTGGTTGACACCCATGACCACATTCAGCGCGCCTTGCTCCTTCACCGGCGCGCACACTACTACGCGCTTCACGCCCTGATCCAGGTAAGCCTGGAGCACAGCGACGGTCTTCATCTTGCCACTGGCCTCGATCACCAGATCGCAGTCGGACCAATCGGTGTCGGAGATGGCCTTGTTGGCAGTGACCTGGATGCGCTTGCCGTCGATCATCACACCGTCGCCCTCGGCGCTGGCTTCGCGCTGCCAGCGACCATGTACCGAGTCGAAGTTGATCAAATGGGCATGGGTGGCGGCGTCGCCCGCAACGTCATTGATGCGGACGAACTCAAACTCCGGCCAGTCCCAGGCCGCCCGCAGCGCCAGGCGACCGATACGACCGAAACCGTTGATACCGACTTTGATGCTCATGCTCGTGCTCTCGTATGAATGCTGGATCAGATGGAACGTTGGTTGACGCGTTTGGACAGCTCTTCAGCCGACTCCTTGCGCTCGGAGTAGCGGTCGACCAGGTAGTCCGAGCGCTCACGCAGCAAGAGGGTGAACTTCACCAGCTCCTCCATGACGTCCACCACACGGTCGTAGAAAGAGGACGGCTTCATCCTCCCCGCCTCATCGAACTCCAGGTAGGCCTTGGGCACCGAGGACTGGTTGGGGATGGTGAACATGCGCATCCAGCGACCCAGCACGCGCAGCTGGTTTACCACGTTGAACGACTGCGAGCCGCCGCAGACCTGCATCACCGCCAGGGTCTTGCCCTGGGTCGGACGCACCGCGCCCATGGCCAGCGGAATCCAGTCGATCTGTGCCTTGAACACCGCGCTCATCGAACCGTGGCGCTCTGGCGAGCACCACACCTGCCCCTCCGACCAGAGCACGAGTTCACGCAACTCCTGCACCTTGGGGTGGCTGTCCGGCACGTCATCGGGCAGCGGCAGCCCGGACGGGTCGAAGATGCGTGTCTCGGCGCCGAAGTGCTGGAGCAGGCGCGCGGCCTCCTCCGTCAACAGGCGGCTGAAGGAGCGCTCGCGGGTCGATCCGTAGAGCAGCAGGATGCGCGGCTTATGTGTGGCCGACAGCGTGCTGCCTAGCTTGTCCAGGGTCGGCAGGTCAACCAGGTCGGCATCGAGGTTCGGTATGTGGTCGTCGGTCATGGATCTAATCCTCAGCAACAAGCAGCAACGCGTTCGGGGCGGTCGCCCATGCCTTCCAGGCGCTCCGAGTCAGGGCTCAGCCATTGCCTGTTGGCGTCCAGCACCGTGGTAAGCACGCGATGCACCCAATCGGGCAAATTGGGATGAAGGCGGTAGTACACCCACTGGCCCTGGCGGCGATCCGCCAGCAACCCACAGGTGCGGAGCTGGGCCAGGTGACGAGAAATCTTCGGTTGGCTCTCATCCAGGGCACAGGTGAGTTCGCAGACACACAGTTCTTCCTCGCGGGTAATGAGCAGCATCACGCGCACTCGGGTCTCGTCGGCAAGGCATTTGAAAACGGTGGTCGGGGTCAGATGGTCGGTCATGGCGCTCTCAACGTTTGGTTTTCACCAGAACGAACACCTTGATGCGTTCGTTGATTTCACGGGCGGCGTTAGCGACACAGACGAACAGCACGCGGGTCCTGGATCTCATGGCCATACCCTGTTCATATATGTTTTTTCGAATATATGATTTTTCGAATATTCGGTAAAGACTTACAGGACGGAATGCGTGGGAGCCATGCGCACTTCTCATGAGCTGTCACAGCTTTACATGTGCATGGTTGTGCACATATATTCTCGGCATGCAAACGCCCACTATCACCCGCTCCCATGCCATCGAAGCAGCCATCGAGTCGCTGGATGGCGCCTTCTTCAAAGCCCTCTGCGAACCTTCCAGGGTGGCCGTGCTCAAGCGCGTGATGCAACTTGGCCGCGCAGACGTCAGCGAGATCGCCGCTGACCTTCCCCAGGAACGCTCGGTGGTATCCCGCCATCTCCAGGTACTTCTGGACGCAAATATCGTACGGGCGACTAAGGCCGGACGGCAGGTGTTCTACGAGGTAGACGGCCCGGCCATCGTCACTCGCCTGGAAACCATCCTCCAACACACCCGAGGCATTACGTCGCTGTGCTGCCCTGGTGGATCGTAGGCCTTTCTATTTGCATCAATAGGTGCATGAGTACGCATACATGAACACAAAGATTTCAACTCAGGACGTGATCGTCATCGGTGCAGGACAGGCGGGATTGGCATGCGGATGGCACCTGCAACAGCGGGGACTCAAGTTCCTCATTCTCGATCAGCAGCAGCACCCTGGCGGCAACTGGCGCAACTACTACGACAGCCTGGAGCTCTTTTCGCCAGCGGCCTATTCGTCTCTGCCTGGCCTGCCATTTCCTGGCACCCCCACGCGCTACCCGAGCCGGGACGAAGTGGTGCACTACCTGGAGCACTATGCGAATCGGTTCCAGCTGCCCATTCGACAGAACACCGAGGTGAGGCAGGTGCAGCGCTTGGGAGACGAATTCGAGGTGAGGTCAGCAGAGCATGAGTGCTTCAGCGCGAAAGCCGTCATCGTTGCCTCAGGGGCATTCAGCCGCCCGTACACCCCTGCCATACCGGGGCTCGACAGCTTTCAAGGCCGCCAGATGCACAGCGCCGACTATCGAAAAGCCGAGCCCCTGGGAGGTCAGCGGGTGGTAGTGATCGGCGCGGCAAACTCGGCCGTGCAGATTGCCTACGAGCTGGCTCAGGTAGCCAACACCACGCTGGCGACACGCGAGGCAATCCGCTTCGTCCCCCAGCGATTCCTGGGGATCGATTTCCACGCCTGGTTGAAGTGGACAGGCCTGGAGAAGACCCGCTGGCTGAGCGACCAGAGCACGCCGGTACTGGATGACGGCACCTACCGCAGGGCCTTGAGAACGGGCTTGTTACACCGGAAGCCGATGTTCACTGCCGTTGTTCCTGATGGGGTGACGTGGGCAGACGGACAACATGAAGCAATCGATAGCCTGATCTTCGCCACGGGCTACCGTCCAAATGTGCCGTTTCTGGATGGACTACCGGTGCTGTCTCAGGACGGCCACATCCTCCAGCGCCAAGGCATGGCGCTTGAAGTGCCCGGCCTGTACTTCGTGGGACTGCCTCGACAGCGCAACTTCGCGTCCGCCACCCTGCGCGGCGTCGGAACGGACGCCGCGCATATCCTTCCGTCGCTGCTGCGTCACCTGGGCTTGTCCACGTGCGTAGGTGCGGCAGCTGAACTGAGTTAGCGAACTGCCTGATCTCACTGGCAGCCAGCAGCCTCTGGCATTGATCGGGCTTGTGGCGCGCCACCCTCAAACTCTCCGATCTGAACACGTGAATTGCTTGACCGGGACGGATGACGCACCAGCTCATTTTGCCTAGGTAAAGAACCTCGAGCCTGGACTCTGCAGCGCCTGATGCCGATAGGAAAACTCCGGATCCACATGATCGATAGTGCCCAGGATCTGCTCGGGCGAACCCAGTGCCGGCGCCATGGTCCAGCGCTCAATGCGATCATTGCCGATGCGCAGCATGCCGGAGTGCGAGTTCTTGTCCCGATCCACTTCCGGCTCCGGGTCGTAGAAGCCCAGACTGAAACGTACCCGCTCGATGTCTGCCGGCGCCCCCGTCAGGAACCACCAGCCAGGCCCCACACCATGTCGCGCGGCGTACTCCCGAAGGGTTTGTGGTGTATCCAGCTCGGGCGCCAGGGTGATGGAGTACAGATGCACCTGTCGTCCGAGACGCGCGCCCAGAAGCCGCTGCACCTGCAGCAGGTTCGCGGTGGCGGTAGGGCAGATGCCGGCGCAGGAGGTGTACATCATGTTGATCGCCACCACCTTTCCGCGAATCAGGTCATCGTAGAAACGCACTGACTTGCCGTATTGATTAGTGAGCAGCACGTTGGGCAGCTGGCTGGCGGTACGGTTGGGGCGATCGGTCCTCCCGCCACTGGAAACACTCAAGCCGAGCGCTGTTCCCACGCCAACCACGCCCAGGAGCCCGGCGCTTACCAGCAGATTTCTTCTCGTGTTCATGAGGCGACACTCCTAAGCATTTGGCTCTTCGTCCTGGTCGTCTTCAAGGTCCCAGCGGACCATCATGGCGTGGTCCTCATGGATCACGTTGTGGCAGTGCATGACGTACTTGCCCTTGAAATCCCGGAAGCGAAACAGCACGACCATGGTCATGGTTTGATCGAGCACGAAGGAATCCTTGCGACCTCGCTCATGTATGGGAATCGGCACCTGGACGCCATCGACCAGCTTCTTGAGCATGATCCCTTCCTCTAAGTGCGAGTGAATCGGGTGAGACCACCCACCTCCCGTGCTAGCGAACTCCCAGATTTCCGCGCTCCCCTGGCGAACCCGCGCCCTGGGACGGTTGACGTCTACCAGTTGCCGATTGACCTGCCACAGCCCATTGCGCCGATCAAACTCCCACCGCCTTACAGGCAGCTTCTCCAATTCTTCGGGTGAAGGGATATCCGGTAGCGGTCGTAAGAACCGGGGTACCTGGCTGAGGTCCTGCTCGGGCGGGTGGCGATCAACGATGAACTTCATCACGCGGGTGCCGGGCGCTCTGGAGTCCCTGGGCTTTCGCGTACTGTCCTGGCGAAGCCGGTTGGTCAGATAGAGTTCGGTGCCGATGGGGTACCGGGAAAAGTCGACAACAATATCGGCCCGCTCGGCCACCCCCAGCCTGACATGAGTGAAATTGAACAGCGCTTCGGGCAGCAGGTTGCCGTCGTTGGCGATATAGGTGAACCGCTGGACGACATTGCTCGAATTCACCAGGTAGAGGTCGTAGAACCGGCTGGGGCCACTGTTGAGCAAGCGCAGCCGGTACTTGCGGGCCGCAACCCGCAGTACCGGCTCGATCTTCCCGTTGATCACCACCTTGTCGCCCAACACGCCTTCGGCATGGAGTTGGTCGTAGAACAGCTGCCCGTCAGGCATCGGCGTGAAGCGACGGTCGCCGAAGGCCAATGGATAGTCGTAAGGGTGGCTGGGAAGTCTCAGGGCACTGGGGCTTGGATCGCGTTCATTGCCTGAGTCGATATGATCGAACAGCAGGTAGAAGCCGATCAGCCCTCGATACACGTTGGGGGCGGTGTAGTCCAAGGTGTGGTCATGGTAGAAGAGCGTTCCCAGCGCCTCTCGATAGTCACCGATACCGTTCTGCAACTCATCGTACCCAGCGTAGATGTTGGGGTAGAAATGATCCTTGAACGTCCCTCTCCCCTGCCTGGAACCTGACCTGCTCAGCGTCGGCCCCGCCTCATACCGGCTGTAGTAATCCCCCGGAAATCCATCGCTCTCCGAGGGCGTGTGTCCATTGTGCAGGTGAGTGGAAATCTCCGGCGTACCGAAGCCGACATGATTTTGAGGCAGATCGTTATAGATGCGGCATATCACCGGATGCCCGTAAGTGGCGAAGATGGTTGCGGGAACGGTGGCGTCGGGATTGCTCCCCCGATACGCCCAGACTTTCTGTTTGGGCAAATCGGGGTGGGTTACCCATTCAGCGTTCTGTACCACGCGCAGCTCGTACAACTCGGGAGCCCCTAGAACACCGGTCAACTCTTCGTAACGCTGATGCGCGTCACGTCCTGCCTCGCCTGCCTCGGTGTTGGGCTCGATGGTCGGCGCAGGAGTGAACGCCTCGGTATGCGCCACCGGCACGATGACCGGCGGCAGCTCCTCCATCCAGGGCCGGGTCGCTGGGCTGGGCGGAAAGATCGGCTGTGGCGTGGTCACCCATTCGACCGCCTGGCCAGACTGACTGGCCGGGAGCCATGGCGCCGCCAAGGCAGCCGCTGATAGTTTGAGAAAAGTTCGCCGGGCTGTGTCGCCCTTGTTCTGCTGTCCTGGGAAATTGCCCTTGTTGCTCCGTTTGCTGGTTCGCATTTGGTTGTTCCATCACCCCATCCTCAACGCACGCCCTCTCTTACCGCCCTAGCCACGGTTAGTTGAATATCCTCTCCCCTGCGCCAAATCTCAGCACTGCATGTTCGCTTCTTGTTGAGCGAATGATGTCTCATCATTCAGTAAAAGCAGCTTTACCGGCGTGGGACAGACCGCCTGTCTGGCAATGTGCCACTCAGCAATATCAGGAAACAAATCAATTAGTTATAGAGAAATCAATAACATTAAAAACTTATTGCCATTTTTATGACGCCCAATTAATCAAATGTCCGAATGTGCCTCCACAAGCGCCAACTGCGTGCCGTACTACTGGACGAGGAACCCTGGTTTGCCGGCAGTGATTTCGCTCGGCTGATCAACCACTCGCCACTGCCCGAACGGGTGTCGCGCAACCTGGCTAAGGACGAGCTGCAACGAGCCTGGATGCGCAACAGCCATGGCGATTTCGAGCAGGAACTATTGATCAGCGAGTCCGGCGTCTACGCCGTGCTGATCCTCGACTACCACCCGGAAAACCGCTGCATACGCCAATGGCTCACCCGCGAGATGATTCCACGCTTGCGGGAAGAGGAACGCTTCGACGCCCAGCGCCCCTATCGCGAGGTGATCCAGTGGCAGGAGCGGCAGCTGCAAGTGCTGCACTGTCAGGGCAAGGCCTGGCTGCACCTGGGCGATTGCCCGGACCTCCTCCGACACCTGCTTTTGGTGATTGGCTAAACCGTAGGTTGGTCCGAGCGAAGCGAGGCCCAACGATGACAAGTCGTTGGGCCTCCTGGTGCAACGGTCAGGCTTTTGCGCTCGCCAAGCCCATCTGCCAGAAGTCCGCTTCCAGGCGCGACGCAGTGGCGAACACTTCCACCAACTCCTCGAAACGCCGCTCCGTCATGCTGCGCGCCGCGAGTTCGTCGAGGTGTTTGCGTGCCGCTGCGGCCACGCCCTGATACGCCTCGCCTGCGTACTCGCCAATCCACTCGCGATAGGGATGATCACCCAGCGCCGCAACGCCATCGGGCGTCAGGTTGCGGCCGATCTCGGCATAGCCGATCACGCAGGGGGCCAGGGCCACATGAAGTTCCAGCAGGTCTCCTGCAGCACCACAATCAAGCACGAAACGGGTATACGCCACGGTCGCCTGATGCTCCGGCGCCGACTCGATGTCTTTCTGCGAGAGGCCCCACCGCGCGCACAACCGCACATGCAGGTCGGTCTCGTCGAGGATTGCCGCCAGCCCCGCCTGAGCCGCCCGAATGTCCGCCGGGGTACGGCTCTTGTATGCGGCCAGCGCCCAGGCCCGGGCGAACTGGATCAGGAACAGATAGTCCTGCACCAGATACGTCTGAAACGCAGCTTGTGGCAGTGCCCCCGCTGCCATCTGACGCACGAATGCGTGATCCACATAGCTGTTCCAGTCGGCTGTCGCGGCGGCTTTCAAACGGTCGAAGATATCCATGGTTCAACTCTCGATTTCATAAACGGCGTCAAACTACTCGAGTTCGAGCGCCACGGTACGTAATTGTGTGACAGCCCGCGACCGCTTCATCGAACCAGCACGCAGGTTGGGTGGAGCCTGCGGTACCCATCAGCCAAATCACGATGGTTTGGCTTCTACCCTAGCGGGACGCCGCCCGCGCCATCCTATGAGTGGTCCCATCCGAGTCCGCGAGCTGTGACTACACTTCCGAGTCGCGGATAGAGCGTCGGACAGCTCAGCGAGTCCGCATGGATGTCACTCAAGGAGGAGAACCCATGGAGACCCAAAGGCTCTCGGTGGCCCGCAATACCTTGCTTCGCGTCTATTCCGGGGTGGAACGCCGGATGCTGTATCTGGCGGCGGGCAATGACCTTGGCTGTTCGCTCTGGCTGTTCTGGCACAAGTGCGACGCCTTCTACCTCGTCGATCCGGAAATGGGCAAGGGCGTCAACTACGACACCCTCATCAACGAGCTTACCCAGGGAACGGCCCCCCACATGCCTGGCGTCCGTCTGGCTGTCGACGGCTATGAGGAAGGGTTTTGGGAAAATGCGTTGCCGGGTCGGCGCTACCACGTGTACGACCCGCGAACGCCCAACATCAGGAAGCGGCTCTGCTTCGTCTGTGCGGGTACGACCGACTGGCTACGCTCCACCACCTCCCGCTACAACGTAGTGCTCTGCAAGGACTACATGGGCATCACCGAGGGCCCCGACTCCAACTTCCCTTACGACGAGGTCTGGGGACGTCTGAACCACCACGGCATCTTCGGCGAAACCATTGGCGCAGACCGTTCCGGGGAGGAATCCGACTTTGCCAAGTACCGCTACCTGGGTTTCCGTTCCTTTCTGAAGGTCATCGGAGACGACGACCGGCCACTCGGCTTCGGCGCGGGTCTGGTGCTATTCCGGAAGGAGAACGACGCCAACACTGCGGCGTTTAGCAGGGGAATACGCAATCTGGAACGGGTAACCAGGCTCGCGAAGGGCATTTTCAGCCCGTTCCTCGGCGAGTGCGACTTCAGTCCCGACGCCATCAAGGACAAGGCTGGCTACGCAGGTCTGTTCGACTTGATGACCAACAAGGGGATCGGCAACTGGAACGCACTGTACGAGGATGGCCGGTTTGAAAACTGGCTCGTCGAGTTCATGGCCGGACAGGGCGTGACGATAGACCTGGATCTGCTGTTCGACATGATCGGCCCGCTCAAGATCAAGGCATGGGGCGGTTGGTGAGCCTGTCGATGGGACGTCCCCAGGTCATCAGTCACGCAAAGCCCCGCGCCAGCACGATATCGAACACGCCACGCCGCAGCTCGCCGTCCTGTTCCAGCTCGATGGTGTTGGTGAAGCGATCGTGGGCCCAGGGGTCGCCGGCAATAAAGGGGTCGCCCTTGAAGTAAAGCTGCAGGGTGACCGGTACATGGAGCGATTCCATGATCCGGAAGTGGATGTGTGCGGGCCGCATGATCCCGCCGTATTTTTCCAACCCCGGCAGGTTTGGCGGCACGGGGTAGCGACCGGGCATGACGGTCTCGATGCGGTACTTGCCCTGCGCGTCGGTATAGAGCATGCCGCGCAGTTTGAAGTTGCCCTTGTCGGTGTAGTTGCCGGGCTTCTCGGTGTCGTACAGGCCGGCACCGTTGGCCTGCCAGACCTCCACCAGCGCGTTCGGGATGGGAGTACGGCAATCGGCGCTGAACACCGTACCAGTCACCACCAGGCGCTCCCCTGGCTCCTCTGGCCCAGCCAGCTTCGATTGGAACGGCGCACCGAAGCGGTAGTAGGGGCCGAGAATATCGCCCTGGGTCACCGGGCAGCCCTGCTCGGCGAAGACAGACCTTGCCAGCAACCCGCCTCCCAGCAGCACCGCGCCGCCGCCGAGAAAATGTCGCCGCGAGATGCCTGCTGATGAATGTTTCTTCACGCCCGCCTCCTCCCGGTATGGCCCGGTCGTAGTGACGACGGCACGCCAGGGGACGAGGCGTGTACCTGAAGAGTCTAGCCATCGGCCAGTACCCCGCCAGATGAAAAAATTGCGACCCCGGGCCTGAACGGAATCACGACTGCACAGCGCCTTGCCGGGACGATACCCTTGCCACCTTGCAGCATCGCCAAAACCACAAGAAGGAACGTCTCGATGTCCAGTTCCCATCATCACAGCGATCAACACCGGCGCCTGGTGCTCAAGGCGTTGCTTTGGCTCACCCTGTTCGGTGGCGTGTGCTTCTCGGCGATCAACATCATGCGCGAGAACTGGATACTCGCCGTGCTAGAGCTCTCCTACTCCTTCATCTCGCTGTACTGCCTGCTGGTCATCAACCGCAGCGAGAATCTGCGCACGCTGACGATCATCTACCTCGTGCCGTTCTTTACCTTGATGATGGTGATCCTTTTCCAGCCGCGCACGTCCTTCTCTGTATTCGCCTGGATCCAGACCATTCCGATCATCTTCTATCTGTTGCTCGGCCTGCGCCTGGGCCTGTGGGGGTCGCTGCTGTTCATCGGCATAGGTCTGTTCGCCTTCAGCCAGCGCTTCACCTCGGACAACCAGGTGACCAACATCCTGATCCTCGCCAACCTCGGCGCGGCCGCCCTGTCAGTAACGCTGTTCTCACACATCTACGAGCGCAGCCGCCTGCGCAATGAGCAGCGCCTGACCGAGTTGGCTACCACTGACAGTCTGACCGGACTGGCCAACCGGATGAGATTGGCCGATGTATTCGAACGCGAAATCAACCGCGCCAAGCGCAATCGCACACCGCTCGCGCTGGTATTCCTGGATATCGACCACTTCAAGCTGATCAACGACCGCTATGGCCACAAGGCAGGCGACAAGGCCCTGTGCCATTTCGCCCAACTCTTGTCAGGGCGGTTGCGCAGCGGAGACCTGTTCTGTCGCCTGGGCGGCGAGGAGTTCGCCGTGCTGCTGCCCAACACCAGCGCCGAGCAAGCCGCAACCATCGCCCACAGCCTGTGCGAACGCCTGGCTGCCACGCCTTTGGAACTGGAAGGTCGGCCGCTGCCCATGACCCTCAGCGCCGGCGTTGCCAGCTTTGGCGAAGACGGCGAATTGCTCGACGAACTGATGCAGGTGGCGGACCGACGCACCTATTCCGCCAAGCGCACCGGACGCAATCGGGTCGTCACCGAAGACGGCCACGAGCAACCCCTCGCCGCCACCTGAGACACGTTGAGCAGCTCCACCCATCCTGCGATCTATGGCCGTTCGTTCCATCCCCCAAGTGTGGGGGCAGTACCCGATCTAACCTCTGGTTGTTGTCGATCCACCGGAGTGAAGCGATGAATACGAACGAAAAACCGAACCTCGACAAGCTCAGCCTGAAACCCATCGATCCATCGGAACCAACGCCGTCCGCAAGGGGCAAGGCGAAGTTCCAGATCGAAACGCGTCAAGGCGGTGATCGACGCAAGATGGGGGAGCGCCGCGAGTCCATCCGCTTCGAGGAGGACCGCCGGCAAACCAACAGACGCGGCAAGAGCAGCGACCCCTGGGACCAGAGCATCGACTTCTCATGAGTAGCGCAACTCGCTGATATCGATGGCGACCAGCAGCTGCTCTTCGATGGCCCGGTTGTTCGCATCGCGACGGTAGGCCCTTCGCTTGCCGGGCATGCGCAGCCCCTGGGCCTCGATGTAATCGTGGACGTACTGGGCGGCGGGTAATGCGCCACTCACGTCGACTTGATAGTCGTGGCGACGCAGCAGGAAGTCTTCACCGAAATAGAAGTCCTGTAGCGGGCAGTGGGTGGCGACGCCCCCAGGGAAGTGCACCCGCAAGCGCCGCCATTGCTCGCCGCCCTCATCCCAGGGCGCGACCTCTTCAACCTTCACCCCCGGAAGCGTGAAGAGAAATGGCATGGTCAGGTAATTCCACAGCGCATAGCCATTGAAGTAGGCGCGGTGAAGCGGGTCCCAGACTGTCGTTTCCCCGTGGTCCTGGAACGAAGCCCGAGGATCGAGACGCTCCGCCCGCAACTGCCCATCGGTGGTTTCAATCGCGATCCGGCTCGGCACATACGCCGTGCGCTGGTTCGGCGCACCGAACGGTATCACCGACGCTCTCTGCTCATGCAACCAGACGGTCATGCGGCGCGGCTCGCTGTCCTGGGTGAGCCCCTTCATGCCCCAGAGCAATCCACCGGTCACGATGCTGGTATCCACCCTGGTGAATTCGCGCCAGCGCTCCCGCCCGCCATGGGCCGTCAATACCCGCTCCAGCAATTCGCTGTCCTGCCCATTCATGACAATGGTCCTCTCAATACGGGGCCGATCCGCCGGTCCCATTGATGGAAAGCGAAGACCAGGGCCGGGCACTGCGCCAGGAGGTTTTGCCGGTTTGGGGCTTCCAACCAGAAGGCGGGGAAATCACGGGCGGCTTTAGACGATCTGCATCGAAATTCGTACGTTCTGTACCCAAAGGACAAGCGCCGGCGGCAACACTATCTCCACACCCCACGCAGTCCGCGAGGGATCAGGAGGAGATGACTCATCAACGGCTCGAATGTGATCGGAAACTGATGGCCCCTGGCGTGAGGGGCACGGAACAACGACTCGGTTGTTCTCACGCAGGTTGCACGTTGAACCCTCGTCCCATGGCCACTCAATCAGATTCGCCGGGACGCCCTTAGCCAAGTTACGGAAAGCCAGATCAATGAAAACTCTCGATATCACCAGCCAAGCAAACCACACCCAAACGACCAATCTTTCGCTCGGGACCTCCATCACGGCGGTCGGCATCTACGGCATCTATTTCGCACTCGCCGTCATCTACTTCTGGTTCGGTGGCATGAAGTTCACGCAATACGAAGCAGAAGGACTGGTACCACTCGTGAGCAACAGCCCGCTACTGGGCTGGCTCTATGACGTGTTCAGCGTGCGAACCTTCTCCACCCTGCTCGGGTTCCTCGAAGTGTCCATCGGCTTGCTGATTGCGGGACGCTTGCTGTCGCCAAAGCTTTCGCTGGTGGGCGGCGCCCTCTCCGCCGGATTGTTCTTCACCACGCTGAGCTTCATGTTCTCGACCCCCGGTGTGATCGAGCCCAGCGTCGGCTTCCCCGGCATCAGCGTCGCGCCTGGCCAGTTCCTCCTCAAGGACATCGGACTGCTCGCTGCCTCCATCTTCGTCGCCGGCCACTCGCTCACCAGAATCGAATCCCGCTGAGCTTGCCGGAACCAAGGCCTGGAGCACCAAGGTGCCCAGGCCTTCGCTGTTTCCCCCTAAAACCGTGCCCCATTCACCTGCCTCCGAGCACTCTGCGCGAAGTGGATTGCCCAGGCGAAGGTGAGCTGCTAAAAGCGGAATCGTCATTCAGAAAGCCGATACCGCCATGAGCGAAAGTGAAAAATCGAATAGCCGCCTGTTCGACCTCGACCTGCTGAGGGCCATCGTCACGGTGGCCGACTGCGGCAGCTTCACCACCGCTGCCGCCCGTCTGCATTCGACCCAATCCACCATCAGCCAGAAGATTCGCCGCCTGGAAGAAATGGCCGGGCATCGCTTGCTGGAACGCGGCAACCGAGATGTGCTGCCCACCGATGCCGGGGAAACCCTGCTGGGTTATGCACGGCGCCTGCTGGCTCTCAACGACGAAATGGCCGAGGCGCTGTCCGGCGCCACGGTTGCACTGACGGTGCGCATCGGCGTGCCGGACGACTTCGCCACCGGGCGTACCACCGAGCAATTGGCCGCCTTCAACCGGCGCTACCCGCAGGTGAAGCTGGAGGTCACCAGCGGTCTCAGCCGTGATCTCAGCGCCAGCTACGACCGTGGTGAGCTGGACCTGGTGCTCCTCAAGCAGCGCCAGAACAGCCGCGAGGCGGTGGCCTGCTGGCCGGAGAAAACGCGCTGGGTGGACAGCGCCAACAACCCCTGCATCGACCTCGACCCGCTGCCGATCGTCACCTTCCCGCCGCGCGGGGTATACCGCGACGAGATGATCAGCGCCCTGGAATCCGTGGGCCGGCGCTGGCACATCAGCTTCACCAGCTCGAGCCTCTCCGGCATCCAGTCGGCCATCGCCGACGGCATGGGCATCGGCCTGCTGCCACTGCGCGCGGTGACGGCAGGCCATGCCGTAGTGCCGAAGAACACTGGGTTGCCATCGGTGGATGTGTTCGAAGTCGCCCTGCTCCATCGTCCTGCGGCGGACCCGATGGTGCAGGAGCTCGCCCGCGTGCTGACTCGGGTCCTGGCCCAGGACACTCGAGGCTGAGCGGCGGCCGAATTCACATTCGAAATATGAATACGGCGGATTCCAACATTTAATTTGTGCATGAACACGCCACTGGATATCGTGGTTTTCAGCGACGGTCGCACCCTCCCCGGAGCGCACCGATCTGCACGAATTGTCACCTCGGCGCCATGCGCGCCAGGCAGCAAGACAACAATGAGGAAATGCCCCATGTCCAAATCCAGCTACTACGCGCCGCACGGCGGGCACCCGGCACAGACCGAGCTGCTTACCGATCGCGCGATGTTCACCGAAGCCTATGCCGTTATCCCCAAAGGCGTGATGCGTGACATCGTCACCAGCCACCTGCCCTTCTGGGACAACATGCGCATGTGGGTCATCGCCCGCCCGCTGTCCGGTTTCGCCGAAACCTTCTCCCAGTACATCGTCGAACTCGCCCCCAACGGCGGCAGCGACAAGCCTGAGCAGGACATCAACGCCGAAGCGGTGCTGTTCATCGTGGAAGGCGAGCTGAGCCTGACCCTGCAGGGCCAGGTCCACACCATGCAACCGGGCGGCTATGCCTTCATCCCGCCGGGTGCCGACTGGAAACTGCGCAACACTAGCGGCCAGCACACTCGCTTCCACTGGATTCGCAAGCACTACCAGAGAGTCGATGGCGTACCGCTGCCGGAAGCCTTCGTCACCAACGAGCAGGACATCGAGCCGAAGGTGATGCCGGATACCGAAGGCCGCTGGAGCACCACCCGCTTCGTCGACATGGCCGACATGCGCCATGACATGCACGTCAACATCGTCAATTTCGAGCCGGGCGGCGTGATCCCCTTCGCCGAAACCCACGTGATGGAACACGGCCTGTACGTGCTGGAAGGCAAGGCGGTGTATCGCCTGAACCAGGACTGGGTCGAAGTCGAAGCCGGCGACTTCATGTGGCTGCGCGCCTTCTGCCCGCAGGCCTGCTACTCCGGTGGCCCTGGTCGCTTCCGCTACCTGCTGTACAAGGATGTGAACCGCCACATGCGTCTGACCCTGAACCAGCCGCATTGATGATTCACCTCGACGGGAGCCCAAGGGCTCCCGTCGTCGTTTCTGCCTTCAATGAATTGCATAACTGCACTTTGTGTAGGAGCGAGCTTGCTCGCGAAAGGTCGGCTCAGAAGGTTCGCGGGCAAGCTCGCTCCTACAAGTTTCAAACCGCCTGAACGATCTGCTCCCGCAACCACTGGTGCGCCGGGTCGCGATGGGAGCGTTCGTGCCACAACATGGCCATCTCGTAGCCCGGTACTTCCAGGGGGGCCTCCACTACCTGCAGGGCGGTGCTGCCCCGCACCAGACGCTCGGGCAGCATGGCCACCAGGTCGGTGCTCTCCAGCACAGAGCGCAGGAAGAGAAAATGCGGCACCGACAGCACCACCCTCCGCTCCAGCCCATGCTCCGCCAAGGTCTCGTCGGTGATGCCATGGAAGCCGCCACCATCAGGCGAGACGATCACCTGCTCCAGGGCGCAGAACTGTTTCAACGTCGGTCGTCGCTTTAGCCCCGGATGGTCGATACGACCCGCCAGCACATAGCGTTCGGCAAACAGTGTGCGGCGTCGCAGGTTGTGCGGCGAGCCTTCGACCGTATGGAAGGCCAGGTCGATTTCCCCTTGCTCCGCCTGCCGAGCGATGCGCGTCGGCGCCATTTCCACCACGGCCAGCCGGGTACCCGGTGCCCGCGCCCGTAGCCCGGCCAGGGCCGGCAGCAAGATGGACGACTCACCGTAGTCGGTGGCCGCCACACGCCAGGTCTGCTGAGCCTCGGCCGGGTCGAAGGCAGTGGCCGGTGCCACCGCCCGTTCCAAGGACTCCAGCGCCTGCCGCAAGGGCTCGCGCAATTCCTCGGCGCGCGCCGTCGGGCGCATTCCACGTGGCCCGGGCAGCAGCAGCGGATCGTCGAAGACCTCACGCAGTTTGGCCAGATGCACGCTCACCGAAGGCTGGGAGAAGTTCAGCCGCTCCGCCGCGCGGGTCACGTTGTGCTCGGCCAGCAGCACGTCGAGGGTCACCAGCAGGTTGAGGTCCAGCCGCCTGAGATTATTCATTGCAATACCTGGAATACTGGATATTCATTTCCAATATACCTGGCAGAGCACCATCCTGCGCCCATCCCGCACTGGAGGTTTTCCCCATGAATGTCCTGATCGTATTCGCCCACCCTGAACCTCGCTCCCTCAACGGCGCCCTTCGGGATTTCGCCGTGCAACGCCTCGAAGCCGCTGGCCACCGGGTGCAGGTCAGCGACCTCTATGCAATGGGCTGGAAGGCCACGCTGGATGCCGATGATCACCTCGACTACCAGCCGGGCGTGCCGTTCTCCCCGTCCGGGGACTCCCGGCAGGCGTTCGCCAATGGCCGGCAGAGCGACGACATCGCCCGTGAGCAGGAAAAACTGCGCTGGGCCGATGCGCTGATCCTGCAGTTTCCGATGTGGTGGTTCACCATGCCGGCGATCCTCAAGGGCTGGGTCGAACGCGTCTACGCCTATGGTTTCGCCTACGGCGTGGGCGAGCACTCCGACAGCCGTTGGGGCAATCGCTATGGCGAGGGTAATCTGGCCGGCAAGCGCGCCATGCTGATCGTCACCACCGGCGGTTGGGACTCCCACTACAGTTCACGCGGGATCAACGGCCCCATTGATGACCTGCTGTTCCCCATCCAGCATGGAATCCTCCACTACCCTGGCTTTGATGTACTGCCGCCCTACCTGGTCTACCGCACCAGCCGCATGGACGAAGCCCGCTTCGCCGCCGTGCGCGAGGAACTGGGTGAGCGCCTGGACACGCTCTGGCAGACGACTCCCATCCCCTACCGCAAACAGAACGCCGGCGATTACGAAATACCCGCCCTCACCCTGCGCCCCGATCTCGCCCCGAGCCAGAGCGGTTTCGCAGCCCATCTCGGCCAGGACTGAATCGCCTCTGCAAGACTGATGAAGGGGCGCTTGCTGCGCCCTGAACTGCCCCTGTCCATCCATCGAGGCTTCCGGTAAAAACACTCGGGTAGCGTGGAGCACCCCCGATGATGGACAGGAGCGAAATAACAACAATGAAAACCACGACATCGCTACGGGCCTTCCTACCGGCCCGTGCTGCATCCGGCCTTGCCCTCTCGCTCGTGGTCAGCCTGCTGGCGGGTTGTGCGCCCCTGCCGCCCCAATCCAACTTCACGCAAGCGGTGCCTCCGGCGGACTTCAGTATCCAGTTCAACGCAGACCCCGCCGTGTGGGGCGCGTACGCCTCACTCGTGGGGCATCGCTACACGCCTCAACAGCAGGACGTACCTGGCTACGAGCTTTCCTGGAGCACGCCTGGCCAGGAAATCCGCGAGACGGCGCGAAGCTCCGCCGGCGACGTGCTGTTCAGCCGCACCGTTCGCCGCGGCGCCCGCGCGGGACAATTGATCAGCAACCTGAACGGCGTCGAATGGGAGGGCACCCTCGAAGCCGATGGTTCCGTGCTGTTTCTCGGTGTCGCGCCCTACCGCATCCGTCAGTCCCCCGATGGCGCCTATGTGCATGAGATCGTCGAAGCGAGCGCAGAGGGCAAGGTGACGAAAGTCCTGTTCTCCACGCCCTATCCGCAGGAGAACGCCCCCACGCAGTCGACTGCCCAAACGACCCCGCCGGCACCTGCCGCGCAGCAGCCCACCGCTGAACACGCTGCCCCGCCCCCGACAGCGACCAGCACAGGGCAATCGACCCCCTCCGCAGATCAAGTTCATTCAGCCCTGACCGCCGCTACAACCGCCGTCAAATCCGCGCCTTCGGTATCGGCCGAAACCCAGGCCAGTTCAGCTGTTGCCGACAGCACGGACAGCGCAGCACAAGACGTCCAGGTGGCCGCCTTGATGGCCCAGCACACAGCCATGATCCAGGAGATGGGCATCGAGGAAGAAGTGAATGCCCAGGCCGCCGAGATACTGGCCCAGGTCGAGCGAGAGAACGCCGCCAGCCCACCGGCGCCCGCAAGCACCGACGACCCGGCGCCGGCCGCGACGCCTGCTGCCCCGGCTCAGGCCAATGGCCTGCTCACTAAAACGGTCAATGGTGTGGATTACAGCGTGAGCCCCAGTCTGCCGGCCCCCATCAAGGGCACCTACGAATACGAGGGCAACGGGGAGCCGGTTGTCGAGATTCATGACGGCGATATGGCGAGTGCGTTTCAGCCCCACGGCGATCCGAAAATCCCCATCACTGCATGGATAGCCAAGGCACCCGATGGCTCGGATCTCAAAGAGGAAGGCGTAAACGGTCGCTATCAGGTGATGCTGGTCATTCAGTATGGCGCCGGCGGCGGCGGCAACTATCCGCAAGACAGTTACTCGCTGCTACCGGTGGTGGTCGCCCCCGACCTGGGCAAGGCTTTCATTCTCGGCGAGCGCATCAAGAACAGCCTGAACTGATACCCGCCTCCGCACTCACTGCGCTCCGAACATCGTCGTCCAGTAGATGCCCGCGTCACTCTTCGGGTCCACCGCGTACGCGGCGCCGAGTTCGCGGAATTGCGGGTTCATGAGATTGGCGCAGTGGCCGGGGCTGGCCAGCCAGCCGTCTACCACCTTGCTGGAGGTGTCCAGGCCGGCGGCTATGTTCTCGCCGATCAGTTGGGCGGAGTAGCCGGCCAGCTCGGCGCGGTCGCCGGGGGTACGGCCATCGCGGTCCTTGTGGTCGAAGAAGTTCTGGTTGGCCATGGCGCGGGTATGTTCCAGCGCGGCACCGGCCAGGGTGGCATTCCACGTCAGCGGCGGTGCGGCGGCGAAGGATTGGGTGCCGCATTGGCGGGCCTGGTTGCGAGCGGTGTTGATCTGCGCCAGCAGCTTCTGCCCTTCAGCCTGCCAGTCGCCCAGCCCGCCGGCCAGCAATGGCCGCGCCAGCACGATGCGCCAGTCCTGACCCTCGCGGCTCACACCGACATCGACGAACTGCGGGTCCAGCACCACCTGGCAAAAGCTTTCCTTCAAGGCCTTCATGGCCGCCGAGGCGTCACGCGGGCCGGAGAGGTTGATGGCCTGCACGTTGACCAGGGGATAAGCCGTTCGCGACAGCGCTTGCTGGAGGTCGCCAATGCTGCCGGCCGGCAGGATCAGGCGCGGGTCGGCCTTGAGCGGGGGTAGCTCCATCGACGCCTGGCCGGCACAAGGCTGTACCTGGCCGCGATAGACATTGATGGAATCGACCAGTTGCGTCTCCTCACTCGCCACCGCGGTGCTGGCCAGCGCCAGTCCCAGCGACAGCACACCAAGGCGCAGAACGGATGACATGACCTCCATGGAAACCTCCCTCAAGCTGATTGCGCTCAATGATGCGCGATTCCACCCCATCCTGTGCACTCTCCGTGGCAATTAGCGGCGCGCAGGTAAAAGAAAATCCGCCATGTGGTTACTCGTCCTGCAATGCCCTGAATAAGGGTTTGTTACTCGATGCCGCCCTCCAGTTCCCCCTTTTCAAGCAGCCGTGCGCCGGCTCCAGAGCATGAAGACTGGGCACACCGAGAATGGCGGAGCTGGGGAGATGAAATCAGGAGGTGGCATTCGACAGAAGCGCGAGCTTGCAGAGAGAGGGGACCGGCAGCTGGCCAGGATCCTGGTCGCCGCGACGGGCCCGCATCTTTCAATGGCATTCGATGCGGTTACGACCGCCCCGCTTGGCGCGATAGAGCGCCATGTCGCTGCGTGACAAGGTGGCCTCGGCGCTGACATCGGTGGGGTGGATAGTGGCAATACCAACGCTGACGGCCAGGGCCAGGCGCTCGTCGCCGTGAGGCAGCGGTGTGCGGTCCAGCTCCTGCTGGACACGTTGGGCGAAGATCATGGCTTCGCCTACGGAGGCATTGCTCAGCGCCACCGCGAACTCTTCGCCGCCCATACGCCCGGCGGCGTCAGTGCGACGCAACTGGGCACAGAGAATCGCCGAGAAGTGCCGCAGCGCGAGGTCTCCCACGGAATGGCCCCAACGATCATTGATTGACTTGAAGTGATCGAGGTCGAACATCAGGATTGCCGCGCAATAGCCGACCGAGCGCTGCACACGCGCCAGTTCGCTCTCGAGCTGCTGCATGAAATGTCGGCGATTGGAGAGCTGGGTCAGCGAATCGGTGGTAGCGAATACCTGCAGTTCGGCTTCGATCAGCTTTCGCTCGGTAATATCGGTGATAAATCCGTGCCAGAGCACGCTGCCGTCCGCCAGGGGCCTGGGCCGCGCATCACCCTGCCGCCAGGACGCGCCACAGCCCGGGAGCTGAACCCGGTATTCCAGGTGCCACGGCTTGAGGTCCCGCGCGGAAGTCTCAAGCGATCCGAGGTAAAGCGCGAGGTCGTCCGGGTGGATGATCGCGTGCAGCGCGTCCGCGCTCTGCTCCAGTTGCTCCGGCGTCAGCCCGTAGATTTCGCGAACCCCGGCGCTGACATAGGAAAAGTACGAGTGCCCATCCAGCCGTCGCCGGTACTGGAAGACCATGCCCGGAATCTCGTTGGTCAGGTCTGTCATCAACGCAGCGGTCTGCTGCATCTTTTCGGACAGTGCCCGCATGGCGGTAATGTCGGTGGTCGTGCCTACCATGCGCAGCGGTTTGCCGAACTCATCGCGCTCAACCACCTTGCCGCGACTGCACACCCACTTGTAGCTTCCGTCCCGGCAACGCAGCCGGTGTTCCACTTCGTAGGCTTCGGTACGTCGCTCGAAGTGGGCCTGAATGGTTGCCTGCACGTAAGCCAGATCGTCCGGGTGGACGCGGGTGTAGCTCTCCTCGATGCGATTGCCGACCTCGTGGTCCGCGTACCCCAGCAAGGCTTTCCAGCCGGTGGAGTAGTGGATTTCGCCGGTCACCGCATTGCGATCCCAGATTCCGGTTCCACTTCCGGCGATGGCTGGCGCCAGGCGCCGCTCGCTTTCCTGCAGACGCTCCAGCTCCCGTCGATCCGACTCCTCACGTACCAGCACCCCAGCTGCAAGTTCAGCGAGATCGCGCAGCCCCTGGTGCTGCTCGACATCCAGATCTCGGGGCTGGTCGTGCAACAGGTAGAGCACGCCGAACAGGGCGCCATCCGCCCCCGGCAAAGAGCAGGCAGCGAGAAAGCGCAGGCCGGGCAAGACTTTCACCAGGTCGTGATTGCGCAAGTGCTCGTCCCTGTGGATATCAGGCACCACGAGCAGCGCATCGGTTTGGGTGACGTGAAAAAGAGGCAGGTGGCCATCCGGCAATGGGTCGACCAGTGTCCAGCCGTCACAGGCGCAAACCTGCTGGCGGTCCCTGTTGCCAGTGGTCAGGAGGGCGGCCCTGACGCCGAAATGTCGCCTGGCCATGCGGACCAGGCCGTCGAATCGCTCATCTCTGGCGCCTTCCGGCGCGTTGGAACTGCTGGGCAACTGCATTCGGACTCCGCCTCGCAGGGGCTGCTACGCCGCCTGGCGCCTATTGGCCTGGTGATATGCAATCTAACCATAATGGCCAATTGGTGCCAGATTCTCCGCACGGTCGGGCGGGCTGACGAGTTGGCTGGCAGCCTCCCCCGTCGCCCCAGTAGAATCGCCACCCGTTTCCCCCAACGAACCAGCGAGAGAGCCGCCATGGGCGCCCAGTGGAAAGCCAAACCCAAAGAAGCCGCCGCCAACGCCCGAGGAAAGATCTTCGGCAAACTGGTGAAAGAGATCATGATCGCCGCGCGTAACGGCGCCGATCCGGACATGAACCCCAAGCTGCGTCTCGCCGTGCACCAGGCCAAGAAGGCCTCCATGCCGAAAGACACCCTGGAGCGCGCCATCAAGAAAGGCGCTGGCCTTTCCGGTGAAGTGGTCAACTACGAGCGTACCCTCTACGAAGGTTTCGCCCCGCACCGCGTGCCAGTAATCGTCGAGTGCCTGACCGATAACGTGAACCGTACCGTCGCCGAAGTGCGGGTGCTGTTCCGCAAGGGCCAACTGGGCACCTCCGGCTCGGTTGCCTGGGACTTCGACCACCTGGGCATGATCGAGGCAGAACCTGCCAGCGCCGATGCCGACGTGGAAGTGGCCGCCATCGAGGCCGGTGCCCAGGACTTCGAAGCCGCCGATGAAGGCGCCACCCTGTTCTACACCGACCCGACTGACCTGGACGCCGTGTGCAAGGCGCTGCCGGAATTCGGCTTCACCGTGCAGTCGGCCAACCTGGGCTACAAGGCGAAGAACCCGGTGAGCCTGTCCGGTGCCGAGCTGGAAGAAGTGGAAGCCTTCCTCGACGCGCTGGACAACCACGACGACGTGCAGAACGTCTATGTCGGCCTGCAAGCCAACTGATCCGGCAAGCCGCCGGCAGTTCCACGAGGAGCATGCCGGGCAGGCCCGTGACGAAGCGCTGCGTCTATTGGCGCAGCGCGACGCCATGGGCCCGCGCTGGCTCGCCTGGGTAGCCACAGAGCTGTACCACCTCAAGCCGTCGGCCTTCGCCAATATGGTGCGTCGTGAGCTGGAACGCCTGAATACGGCGGACCTCCAGTTCGGCCAGGCATCGAAAGAGCTGCATTGAGCGCATCGGCGCCCAACGAATCCGACGTTGGGCCGCGCTCCGCTTGGCGCCAGCCTACGATTGGGTTTGAACCGCCCGGCGCAGGCTGAAGCTCCAGCCCTGCTGCATCCCCAACGCCGCAACGAGAATCGCCGCCACGCCCACCCACTGCAACAGTTCGAGGTGTCGGCCGAAGGCGAACCAGTCGACGAAGATCGCCGCGATCGGATAGATGAACGACAGTGCGCCAGTCAGGGCCGTCGGCAGTTTCTGTATGGCGCCGTAGAGCAGCACATACATCACGCCGGTGTGGATCACGCCGAGTGTCAGCAGGATGGACCAGGAATCAGTGCCCTGCGGCAGGCTGGACAGATTCGCCACGGGCGCCAGCAACAGCACCCCGGTGGTGACCTGAATCAGCGCGATCAGGTGCGGTGGCACCCCGCTCAGCCGCTTGATGATCAGCGCCGCAATCGCATAGAGCAACGCCGCGCCCAGGGCCAGGGCAATGCCCGCCAGGTAATCACCGCCACTTTCGCCCTGCCCGCCGTGGGCGCTGACGATGGCCAGCATTCCCAAGAACGACACGGCAAGCCAAGCCAGCTTCTGCACGGTGATCTTCTCACCGAGGAACAGTGCTGCCAGCCCGACCAGCATGAACGGCTGGACGTTGTAGATCGCCGTGCCGATGGAGATAGACGCTCGCGAGTAGGAGGCGAAGAGCAATACCCAGTTGCCGACGATGGCCACGCCGCTGAGTACCGCAAGGAGGAAGGTGGCTCGGGTAAGGATGCCGGGGCGCAGGAAGCCCATCGCCGCGCAGATGACCAGCAAGGTCAATGCGCCGAACAGGCAGCGCCAGAACACCACATCCAGCACCGGCTGCCCGGAAAGCATCACCAACCAGCCAATGGTGCCGGAGATGAGCATGGCGGCGACCATTTCCAACGAACCGCGATGTATTGATTTGTCCATGATGGGCTCCTCTGTGTGGCGCACAGTATGACGAGCCACAACGGGCAGATTCCATGCGATAGAAAAGGCTAATTTCGCCATCTACCTTTACTATCAAGGCACTTTTATCCGTTCACCTAACGAGGCCGCCATGACCGACGACATCGACCAGTTGCTGATCTCCGCCTTGATGGAAGACTCGCGCCGTTCCCTCAAGGCCCTGGCGCAGATCAGCGGCCTTTCCTCCCCCAGCGTCGCGGAGCGACTGCGCAAGCTGGAAGAACGCGGTGTGCTCACGGGCTACACGGTGGAGGTGGACCCGAAGGCCTTTGGCTACCAGCTCCAAGCCATCGTGCGAATCCGTCCCCTGCCCGGCCAGTTGCAGGTGGTGGAACGCAAGATCCAGGACATTCCGGAGTTCACCGAGTGCGACAAGGTGACCGGCGACGACTGCTTCATCGCACGGCTGTGCGTGCGCTCCATGGAACAGCTCGACACGCTGCTGGACCGCATCAACGTCTATGCCGAAACCAGCACCGCCATCGTCAAGAAAACCCCGGTGAAGCGACGGCTGCCGCCGATGGCGTGAAACACCGCGCAGCAGGTTTTGCCGCGCGGCGCTCCATTGAGGAACGCTGCCCGGCAAGTCGGTGCCCGGCGCCAACTGGCCAGAGCGGCGTAGCGCGTTACTCGCTCTTCCGCACCCCCAGCTTTTCCACCAACGCCTTGGCCAGCGCATGGTCGGAGAACGGGTTCTGGCCGGTGATCAACTCGCGATCCACCACCACGTTGGGACTCCAGGCCGTAGCGTAGGCCATGTCGCCGCCAGCACCTGCCATCGCCTTGGCCGGGTAGAAGAGGATGCGGTCGCCGTTGAGGGAGCTTTCGAATACCTGCTCTTCCGGGTCGGCGAAGATCGTCATGCGGTAGCCCTGGTAGAGCCAGTTGCTCGCCGCCGGCTTCTCGCCACGGGCGAGGGCCGCCTGGTAGCTGGCGGGATCGTCCTGGGCCGAGAGCAACGCAATGGGCCCGTGGCAAATGGCAGCGGTGGGCTTGCCGGCCTGGTGGAAGTGACGCAATAGCGCTCCCACTTCGGGGTTGTTGGCCAGGTCGATCAGCGGCGCGTGGCCACCGGGAATCAGCAACCCGGCATAGCGGTCCAGGTCTCCGGCGAGCACTTCTTGCAGCGACAGGCTGTCGTTCATGCCTGGCAGGCCTTCGACCACATTCTGGATGCGCTTCATTTCCGCTGCGTCTCCGCCGAAGTACTGCGGATCGATGGAGCGTTTATCCACGCTCGGTGCGTTGCCCCTGGGGGTCACCAGTACCAGCGCGTAGCCCGCCTTGAGCAAGTGGTCCGCGGGTACGCCGAACTCGTTGAGGTAGAAGCCGGTGGGGTACTGCTTGCCGTCCTTGAGTGGCAACTGGTTCTCGCTGGAAAGCAGCACCAGCACCTCGCCCTTGGGCGCCGCATTGGCCGTGCCGGCCAGCATCGCGCCGGCAAGGGCCAGCGCCAGGGTGGAAACCTTGGTCATGTTGAATCTCCTGATCAGTTGAACGGTGCCAAGTCCAGCGGACGGGCGAGGCGTACCTGGGTGGGCGCGGCCAGCCAGTCGGCAGTGGCGGCGCGATACGCCTGGTAATGGGCGCTCTGGCGATGGGCTTCGACGGCAGCCTCATCGGCGTATAGCTCGAAGAGGTCGAAAGCCAGCACCTCGCCCTCGTGGATGAACAGGTCGTAACGCAGGTTGCCGGGCTCAGCCCGGGAGCGCTCGACCATCACTCGCAGGGCCCGCTCCACCGCGTCGCGGTGCTCGGGTCTGGGGCTGATGGTGGCGAAGATGCTGATGGTCATGGGGTCTCCTGGATATCAGCGCGTCAGTGGCCGCCATCCTAGGCAAGGCACTAAGATTCGATAATTCGAAAGCTTCTATTTCTGGCATCCAAAAAATGAATATCACCAAGAAGGACCTGAACCTGCTGCTGGTCTTCCACGTGCTCTACCAGGAACGCAATGCGTCGCTGGCGGCCGAGCGCATGGCCCTCAGCCAACCGGCCTTGAGTCACAAGCTGAACAAGCTGCGCCACCAGTTCGGCGACCCGCTTTTCGTCCGCGCCCCCCGCGGTCTCACGCCCACGCCCCGCGCCCATGAGCTGGCGCCCCAGGTGCAGCGCCTGGTGGGCGAGCTGGAAGCCTTCTACGAGCTCTGCGACGGACAGGACTTCCTCGGCCGCGCCGAGCGCCTCCATCTCTACAGCACGGACTATGTGGAACAGACGCTGCTGCCGAAGCTTCTGCCGAAGCTGCGCAGCCAGGCGCCGAACCTGGTTCTGGTCACCCACAACACCCGTGGCCAGCTCCCTCGCGACGAGCTGGAGAAAGGCACCTGCGACCTGGCGATTGCCGGCTTCTACACCGACCTCCCAGGCACCTTTCACCAGCAGCGCCTGCTGAGCGAGGACTTCGTGGTCCTGGCCTCCCAAGGCAACGCGCGCCTGGCCAACGGTCTGGACCTGGACGCGTTCCTCGCCTGCGAGCACCTTCTCACTACCCTTACCGGTGACCTCGATGGCCTGGTGGATCGGGCCCTGCAGGCCAGGGGACTGAGCCGCCGGGTCGCCGCCGGGCTGTCCAGCTTCATCGCACCGACCCGGCTGATTCGCGGCACCGACCTGCTGCTCACCTGCCTGCGCTCACTGGCCGAAGAAGCCGTGGATCGCGACCCCGACCTGCGCATGCACCCGCTGCCGTTGACGCTGCCACGGGTGGAGGTTATGCAGATCTGGCATGAACGGACCGACGCCGACCGGCTGCGCCGCTGGTTCCGCAAACAGGTCCAGCAGGTGGCCGATTCCATCGCGCGCTAGCCCTCGGGTGGCTTCGCGCCAGACCCGGCTCTGGAGTATCGTCGCCAGATCTTGATCACAGAAGGCAGGTGGGCGATGGCAGCCCTGGATGACAACCCGGCTCCGCAGGACGCGACCGGTAACAAGAACGACGGTTCCGCTCCCATTGCGCGCAAGGCCGGCACCCGTGGCGATGCCGCCGTGATCGCCACCTTGCTGCCCTACCTCAAGCCCTACACCGGCCGCATCGCCCTGGCGCTGGGGCTGATTTTCGCCGCCAAACTGATCAACCTCTACGTGCCGATCGCCCTCAAGCAGATCGTCGATGGGCTCAATGTCGAGCCCAGCCTCCTGGTGCTGCCGGTTGCCCTGTTGCTGGCCTATGGCGCCTCGCGCATCGGCGTCACCCTGTTCACCGAACTGCGCCAGGTGGTATTCGCCCGGGTCATGGCGCGGGCCTCGCGGCAGATCACCCTCAAGGTGTTCCAGCACCTCCACGGGCTGAGCCTGAAGTTCCACCTGGGCCGGCGCACCGGCGGCGTCGCCCGTGACGTCGAGCGTGGCGGGAGTGCCATCTCCGACCTGCTGGACTGGACGCTGTACACCATTGTCCCGACCCTGCTCGAAGTGCTGCTGGTCACTGCAGTGCTGGTCTGGGCGTACGACTGGGGCTTCGCCTTCATCACCCTCGCCACCCTGGTTGCCTATGGCATCTGGACGTTCGCCATCACCGAATGGCGCACCCGCTACTACCGCGCAGCGGTGGAGGCGGACACCCGCGCCAATGAGCGCGCGGTGGATTCGCTGCTCAACTACGAGACGGTGAAGTACTTCAACAACGAAGCCCACGAGTCGACACGCTACGACGAGAACCTGCGCCACCTGGAGAACGCCAAGGTCAAGGCCACCAAGTCCCTGGCGCTGCTCAACCTGGGCCAGACCTCCATCGTCGCCATGGGTGTCACGGCCATGATGTGGCGTGCCGCCGCGGGCGTCGTGGCCGGCGAACTCACCATCGGCGACCTGGTGCTGGTGAACACCTACCTGCTGCAGCTGTCCGCCCCGTTGTTCATGCTCGGCATGATGTACCGCGAGGTGAAGCAGGCGCTGACCAACATGGAGCGGCTGTTCGGTCTGCTGGACGAGCGCCAGGACGTGCAGGACGCGCCGGGCGCCACCCCGCTGCAAACCACCCAGCCACGGGTGCGCTTCGAGAACGTGCACTTCGGCTATGACCCGCGCCGGGAGATACTCCACGGCGTGGACTTCGAGATTCCCCCCGGTGGCACCGTGGCAGTGGTCGGCCATTCAGGGTCTGGCAAGTCCACCCTCGCCCGGCTGCTCTACCGCTTCTACGACATCGATGCCGGGCACATCCGCATCGACGGCCACGACCTGCGCGAACTGACCCAGGGCTCGGTGCGCAGCGCCATCGGCATCGTTCCCCAGGACACCGTGCTGTTCAACGACAGCATCTACTACAACATCAGCTACGGCCGCCCCGGCGCCAGCCGCGAGGAGGTGGAGGCCGCCGCCCGCGCCGCGCATATCCACGACTTCATCCTGCGCCTGCCCGATGGCTACGAGACCCCCGTGGGTGAGCGCGGCCTCAAGCTCTCCGGCGGCGAAAAGCAACGTGTGGCCATCGCCCGCGCCCTGCTGAAGAACCCCGCCATCCTGATCTTCGACGAGGCCACCTCGGCACTGGACTCCAAGTCGGAAAAGGCCATCCAGACCGCCCTGGACCGCATCCAGGTCGGCCGCACCACGCTGGTCATCGCCCACCGTCTGTCCACGGTGATGGATGCCGACCAGATTCTCGTGATCGACGCCGGCCGCGTGCTAGAAAAAGGCACTCACCGCGAGCTGCTGGAAGCCGGCGGCACCTATGCGCAGATGTGGATGTTGCAGCAGCAGGAGCCGGAGGTGAGCCCCACCCCATAGAGGCAGCATTTGTAGGAGCGAGCTTGCTGAGTCTGCTCTTTCGCGAGCAAGCTCGCTCCTACCTGAAGCAATGCGCCCTATTCCTCGCTTTCCAGCACATCCCCCGCCCAGCTCAGGGCCGCGACCACGGTAGGAAAACCGATGGTGCTGGTCAGCGCGAGCAAGGCATGGTGGATATGCGCCGGACTGGCGCCGGCCTCCAGGGCCCGCCGGGTATGGCTGTGGACAGCCCCTTCGGAATGGATCGCCGCTGCTGCGGCGAGCTGGATCAGTTGCAGGCTGAGTTCATCCAGGGGGCCGGCCTGGCGCACCACAGCGCCGAGGGTTTCCACCGCCTGGAAATACGCCGGGTGTTGTTTCTTCAGGCGCTTGTAGGTTTCAAGACCGTGTTTGCGTTCCATGGGAATACCTCGCGTGGGCATGCCCTTTCAGCTTAGGCAAGCCTGCCTCGACTAAGGTGAATGAACCCGCCCCGCGGCAGAGAGGACATCCACTGTGTTCAAGAGCCCCATCGCCGATCGCGTTCCGACATCAGCATGCCGCGCAGCCTGATCGGCGTCGTCCTGCTCGCCATTGCGCTCTATCTGGGAGCCGGCACGCTGCTGTTCGCATTCCAGCGTTCGCTGCTGTATTTCCCGCAACCCCGTGCCATTGGCGGTCCGGACCGGCTCCTGATGCTGCCTGTAACGGACCAGCAGATCGCCGTCACGGTGCGTCCGCTCGCCAGCTCCAAGGCGCTGATCTACTTCGGCGGCAATGCCGAGGACGTGTCCCGCAGCCTGCCGGACTTCGCCGAAGCCTTTCCCGATCACGCGCTCTACCTGCTGCATTACCGGGGGTTCGGCGACAGCACCGGACGGCCCACGGAAGCCGCCAACCTGCACGATGCCCTGGAGCTGTTCGACAAGGTCAGCGCCTTGCACAGCGAAGTGGCCGTGGTCGGCCGCAGCCTGGGCAGCGGCGTGGCCATTCACCTCGCCAGCCAGCGCCGGGTCGCGCGGCTGGTACTGGTCACGCCCTACAACAGCATCCTGGAGCTGGCCCAGCGGCAATTCCCGATCTTCCCGGTGCGCTGGATGCTTCAGGACAAGTACGAGTCCTGGCGCTACGTCCCGGCCATCGCCGTGCCCACCCTGCTGATCGTCGCGGAGCGCGACGAAGTCATCCCGCGCTGGAGCAGCGAAAAACTCTTCGCCCAGTTCCGCTCGGGCGTGGCTCGGAGGGAAGTGATCGTTGGGGCCGGCCACAACGACATTGGCGGCCGACCGGAGTACCTCAGTTTGATTCGCAGCGGAATCTAGGCTTTGGCGGACGACGGACTGAGCATCTTGATTTCTCGGACATCGAAGTCCCGCTCAAGGTAGTCCATGCGGTTTTCGTGGAAGCTCTGCATGTGCGGTAACGCGCAATGAAAGTCGAAGGCGGCGCGGCTCTGCCAGACCTCGAAGAAGATGAACAGGCTCGGATCCTGGGCATCACGCAGCATGTGGTACTCGACGCAGCCCTCCTCCGCCCGGCTGGGTTCGACATAAGCGCGGAATAGCGATTCGAACTCGTCGGCTTTCTCGGGACGTGTATGGGCATGCAGGATAAAAGCGTGGGATTGGCTCATGGCATCGGCCTCGCGGGTGACGTGATTTTTATCAACCCTACCGCAAAGCACACCCATCAATTCATGACTTTACCGCAAGTATCAATTGCGCCCCGGGCGGTGTTTCCGCAAGGGTGCGACCGGTAGTCTGCCGCCACATCGACTTACGGAGGCTACTGCCATGAAAAAGATTCTGTTGCTCAACGGCGGCAAGAAGTTCGCCCACTCGGACGGCCGCTACAACGCCACCCTGCACGATGCCGCGCTGGCCTTCTTCGACCGCGCCGGCTTCGACATCAAGGAAACCCAGATTGACTCCGGTTACGACGTTGCCGAAGAGGTGCAGAAGATCCTCTGGGCCGACGTCGTGATCTACCAGATGCCCGGCTGGTGGATGGGCGCTCCCTGGACCGTGAAGCGCTATCTGGACGAGGTGTTCACTGCCGGTCACGGCAGCCTCTATGCCAACGACGGCCGCACCCGCTCGGACGCTTCGCAGAAGTACGGCAGCGGCGGCCTCATCCATGGCAAACAGTACATGCTGTCGCTGACCTGGAACGCACCACAACAGGCCTTTGACGACCCCACCGACTTCTTCGAGGCCAAGGGTGTGGACGCCGTCTACTTCCCCTTCCACAAGGCCAACCAGTTCCTCGGCATGAGCACCCTGCCCACCTTCCTCTGCGTGGATGTGATGAAGCGTCCGAGCATCGAGGAGGATGTGAAGCGCTATGAAGAGCACCTGGCCAAAGTGTTTGGCATCACCGCCTGATCCGCGCAGACGTTCGTAGGTTGGCGCCAAGTGCTGCGCGGCCCAACGTCGCCCAAGGCAACCGACGCGTTGGGCTTCGCAGGCTCAGCGCCAACCTACCGGGCCGCTGTGCGGCCCTTGGCGGATGAATGCGCCCCTACAGCAGCACCTTGCCGGCATAGGCCGCGGCTGCAGCGATCACCAGCACCAACAGGCCAATCAGCACCTTGTTCGGCGACTGTCGCACGGCTTCAGAGGGGGCGACATTGTTCTGTGCCGCCGCGCGCAGTGGGTTGGCCACCTGTTGACGAGCTGCCGGGCGTGGCAGCGTAGCCTTCGGGATCTGCGCCACGGGCATGAACAGCGTGGCGTCCTCGTCCACCACCTGCGGTGCAGCCACCTTGGGGCCGATCACCAGCAGGGTCACAGAGCCCATGCGAATCTGATCACCCGGCTGCAACACGGCGGTGCTGACCTTCTGCTGGTTGACGAAAACGCCGTTGGCGGAAGCGAGGTCCTTGACCTCCAGCACATCGTCCTTGAGGAAGAACTCGCAGTGCCGGCGCGATAGTTCCTGATCGCTGAAGCACAGCTCACACTTCACCGAGCGCCCGAAGGTCAGGGAGCCGGTGACGTGGTACTTCTGCCCTTCGTGCTCCCCCTTGATCACCTGCAGGAACCAGCGTGCCGAGGCTTGCGCCTTGGGGCTGGCCTTGGCCGGGTCCACCAGCAGGAGTTCGAGTTGGCCGATACGCACGAGGTCGTCGGAGCGCAACTGGAAGCGTGCACCGATACGCTCGCCATTGACGAAGGTGCCGCCAGGCGTGCCGCAATCGCTCAGGTAGTACTGGCCGTGATCCTGGCGGATCTCCGCATGGAACAGGCTGATCTCCGGGTCCGCCAGCACCAGGCTGTTGCGACTGTCCTGACCGATGGTGAAGCGCTCATCCACCAGCCAGATGGGCGCCTGGCGGTTATCCGCGAAGTGAATTCGTAGCATTTGAGGTCCTTGGAAGCAGGGCACAGGGCAATGATAGCCATGTGCCTGCAATCCTGACCTTGCTGGAGTTGGCAGTTAGTTGAAAAGACGGTTCCAGAACTTCTTGATGGGGTTGCTCTCTTCCTGCTGGCGCGCCTGCTGTTGCGGCCGGGTCTGGCGGCTCGCGGCCACACGAGCTGCCTTGGCCTTGCGCACGCGTTGGTCGTGAACGGCACGCAACTCCAGCAGCGTCGGGTTCGTCGGCGCGACCTGCAGTCCGGCATCGATGTATTCCAGCGCGAGGGCGAACTCACGTCGCTGGTAGGCTTCTTCGCTGTGATCGACGAAGCGCTGTGCGACCTTCTCCAGCCCAGCCAGCGCCTGTTCGTTGCCAGGAGCCAAAGTCAGCACCTGCTGGTAATAGAACACCGCGTTGTCCTGCTCGGGTTGCACCAGTTGGTCCTCGGCCAGGCGCTGCTCGGCCAGGGCCAGGATGTTGGCGACGCGCGCGGCAAGCACACGCTGCAGGCCGTCACCGGCCTTGGCATTGTCGTTGTCCAGGCGCAGCACTTCATGGAAGTAGAAGTCGGCGTTGTCGGCCGTCGGCTCCATCAGCTTGCCTTCGGCCAGTCGCTGCTCCCCCAGCTCCAGCAGGTCGGCGATCTTCATGCGCAGAACGACGTAATAACCGCCCCCCGTGGAGACTACCAGCAGCATGAGGCCGGCCAGCCCCCAGAGCAGGCCGCGGTAGCGCTGGCGTGCTGCTGACTTTTTCGCAGATGCGCCTACGGATACAACGGGTGCAATGCGGGTGAAATCGAGGTCGAGATCGCACAGTTCGGTCAGGCTTTCCAGCAACACCCGGCAGTCGGCGAAACGCTCTTCCGGGTCCTTGGCGAGCATGCGATCGATCACGTGCTGGTAGTCGGACAGCCCCCGGCGCAGCAATGGCGGGTCCATCTGCACGTGGTTGAGCACGGTATCGGCGTAGCTTGCGCCGCGATACGGGTTCTCTCCGGTCAGCAGCTCCAGGAGGATCACGCCCAGGCTGTAGATATCGCTGCGAGCGTCCAGCGGCTGGCACTGGGCCTGCTCCGGGCTGCTGTAGGCAGGGCTACCGACGGCGACGTTGAACTGGGTCAGCTCGGTATCCAGCTCGAGGTCCTTGGCGATACCGAAATCGGTGAGCACCGCCGTGCCATCGTCGCGAAAGAGGATGTTGGCCGGCTTGATGTCGCGGTGTACCAGCCCCTTGTCGTGGACGACCGCCAGGGCGCCGGCGATCTGTCGGACGATGCGCAGGGCCTCCAGGGGCTCCAGCTCGTGCCCCTTGTGGCGGCCGAGGTCGCCACCGGCAAGGAACTCCATGGCGAGATAGGGCCGGCCATCGGGCAGGTGGTCGATATCGTGGATGGTGACGATGGACGGATGGCGCAGGGAGGCCAGCATGCGCGCCTCCCTGACGAAGCGATCAACCAGGGCTTCGTCGTCCAGCCGGTCCAGTACTTTCACCGCAACCTTGCGATTGAGGGACTCCTGGGTGGCGAGGTAGACCTCGGCCATCCCACCTTTGCCCAGGCGTCCGTGCACAAGATAGCCGGGGATATCGAGAAGATTGTCAGTCATGTTCAGGGTCTTCGGGATTTGAGCAACCGGCTCAGGAACGAATTGGACCTGCTTGCAGGCAAAGAGGTTTCCGGCGGCATCAGGCCGATCACGATGCAGGAGATATTATCCCGACCACCGGCATCGCACGCCTGCTCCAGCAATTGCGCGACCAGTTCGTCGAGGGTTTCGGCGTGGGCGCATCGGGCCTGGATCTGTTCGTCGTCCAGTTCGCCGCTCAGGCCGTCGCTGCACAGCAGCAGCAATTCGCCGGGCGCCAACGTGCCCAGCACGCGACCGACTTCAAGATCCTGGTGCACCTGGCCCAGACATTGGGTCACGACATTGCGCCGAGGATGCTGGCGAGCCTGCTGTACGGTCAGTTCGCCGGCGTCCACCAGCGCCTGCACCAGGCTATGGTCGTGACTCAGTCGCACGATTCCGGCAGCGCTCACCCGGTAGGCGCGGCTATCGCCGGCCCAGACCAGGTCGAATGCCGTTCCGTCGAATTTCACTGCGACCAGGGTGGTACCCATGCCAGAACCGCCAGCTGCCGCCACGACGGCGGCGTGGGCGAGCTGCACCGCAGCCTCCAGGTCCTGCCCAGCGGAGGTTGCGTCCCGCAACGTGGAAACCGCCACGGCGCTGGCCACTTCGCCGCGCTGGTGGCCGCCCATACCATCGGCGACGGCCCAGAGCCCCAGCTCCGGGGCGCAAAGCAGTGCATCTTCGTTGTGTTCACGCACGCAGCCGGTGATGGACTGCGCGGCGTATCCCAGTCGTTCGGACATTGGGCTCTCGGTTGCCGGCAAGCGTTGGTCCCGCATGATGCGGCGGCGGCCGGTCGATGTCACCGCCCGGTAGATGAAGTGTTAAGCAGTCGAACATTTTCCAAGGCATGCAGCCGAGTGCCAGGCGGCTATGCTGTTTTCATCGGTTCCGTAAACCAACCGGCTCGTGCAGCCCAGGAGGTGGTAATGGCCATTGAGCGCTTCAAGGCAGGGATGCGCTGATCCATTCACCCTCTCGCGGAGTAACCATCATGAGCAAAGGTCTCGATGCAAAACGCGCGGCGAAGAAAAAGCCGCAAAAGACCCTTCTGGAAAAACGCTCTGCCAAGCGCAGCAAGAAATCCGGTGCCGGCCTGCTCGGCAGTCATGCGCCGAATCCTTGAACCCTCCAGCGCAACGAAGACGCCCTCCTGATGGAGGGCGTCGTTTTATGGGTTGGGTCAGGCTGCGCGATGGCCGTCGGGCGCCGCCTCCTCCAACGCAGCCTCTGGCTTGATCACCAGCAGATCGCCCTCCAACCGATCGAGCACGGCCTCCGCCGTGTTGCCCACCAGCGCGCCTGCCAGCCCCTGACGGGCGACGGTGCCCAGCACGGTAAGCCCCGCCTCGAGTTGGTGGGCAATCTGCGGAATCAATGTTCGGGCCGGGCCTTCGCCAAGATGCAGGCAATGCTCGGGCAGCTCGTACTCCTCCATGAACCAGCGGCACTGCTCATGGCAATGGCGGGCGATGACCTGGTCGAGGGTCTGCTCCGGGTCGGCCTGGGGCAGCCTGGCCGGCGAATAGGCGCTCACCACATGCAAGGCGGCACCGAACAGGACGCGGAGGAAGTTGGCGTGTTCCATTACATTGCCCTGCAACGCGACGTGTGCCGCGTCCTGGTGCTCGACATCCATGCCAGCGAGAACGGTGCCGCCTTCCCAGACGCGTCCCCCCCGGATCAGGAGCAGCGGTGTGGGTACCTGGCGCAACAGCTGCCAATCATCGGGAGTCATCAGCAGTTGGCTCAGGCGTCCAGCGGAACGGTGTTGCTTGATTACCAGGTCGCACGATTGGGTGCGACAGGCTTCCAGGATGGCGTTACTCGCACGATCAAAATCTACCCGTGCCACCGTACCTCGCGCATGCACGCCCGAGCGCAGGAGCCCGACCAGGTATTGGTCGAGTACCCCGGAGGAGCTATCGCTTGGATCGCAAAGCAGAAGGTTGAGGGTTGCGTCAAGCTTCTGAGCAATCTGCAGTCCCCGCTCGAGGGCTTCGGACTCGGAATCGAGGGGGATGACGACCAGGATTTTCTTAACCGAACGCATGGCAATCGTCCTCCGGTTGCGGAAACGCCAGTGCGGGCTGATCTCTATTGCCGAGTCATGGGACGAACGCCCGGCAGCCGGGGCTGCCGACGTCCTCAGTGGTCAGGAGTATGGCCTCCCTGCCTCGCCGGGCAAGGCAGGTCATCGCGGGGAAAAGTCCGATTGATTCCTGATCAAGGCCCGGAAGGAATAAGCACGCATTGAGCCGATTCAAGTTGCCGGGCGAGGCCTTCTCCCATGATGAGCCGCTGCGCCGCACGCCCTCAGAGGAACATCCCACCCGACGCTTCCACCCGCTGCCCATTGATCCAGCGCCCCGCGTCAGAGAGCAGCATGGCCACGGCTGCGCCAATGTCTTCCGGCAGGCCGACGCGGCCGAGAGCGGTATTGCCGGCGATGAAGGCATTGACCTGGGAGTTGTCGCGCACCACGCCGCCGCCGAAGTCGGTCTCGATGGCGCCGGGGGCCAGCACGTTCACGGAAATCCCACGCGCGCCCAGCTCCTTGGCCTGGTAGCGGGTCAGCACTTCGATGCCGCCCTTCATCGCCGCGTAGGCGGCATAGCCCGGCAGCGCGAAGCGCGCCAGCCCCGTGGAAATATTCAGGATGCGTCCACCGTCGGCGATCAGAGGCAGGAGCTTCTGGGTGAGGAAGAACGGCCCCTTGAGCTGGACGTTCACCAGTTGGTCGAACTGTTCCTCGGTGGTTTCGGCAAAGCTGGCATGGATGCCGATGCCCGCGTTGTTCACCAGGAAGTCGAAATTGTCGCGGCCGAACTCGGTCTTCAGCAAGCGCCCCAGGCTGGCGGTGAAGGTTTCGAAGGTGGCGCTCTTGCTCACGTCCAGCTGGAGCATGGCGGCGTGTCCGCCGAGGTCCATGATTTCTCGGCTGAGGGATTCGGCGTCCTCCAGCTTGCTGTGGTAGGTGCCGATGATGTCGATACCCTGGGCCGCCAGGTGCTGCGCCATACTTTTGCCGAGGCCTCGGCTGGCTCCGGTGATGAGTGCGATCTTGCGGGTCATTGCAGTGCTCCTGGTTGCAGGTGGTGGATGTGGTGAGGAGCTTATTGTCCGGCTTACATGCGATAAATAATCCGCTATCGGAATCACTGAGCGGCAAACCCGAATAATCCGGAAAGAGGCGCCACACGGATGAACAAGCTGGAGCTACTGAGAACCTTCGTACGGGTCAGCGAACTGTCAAGTTTTACCCAGGCCGCAGACAGCCTTGGCCTGCCCCGTTCCACCGTGTCTGACCAGATACAGGCGCTGGAAGAACTCCTGGGCACGCGCTTGCTGCAACGCACCACACGCAAGGTCCGGGCGACCCAGGACGGTCTTCTGCTGCATGAACGCAGTCGCGAGCTGCTGGCGCAGATGGACGAACTGGAGGGCTTGTTCCGCCAGGACGCCACAGCATTATCTGGCCGTATCCGGGTGGACATGCCCACTGTTCTTGCACGCAAGGTGGTGATGCCGCGCCTGGTCGAGTTCACCGACCTGCATCCGGGAGTCGAGCTGGAAGTCAGCAGTACCGACCGCCGGGTGGACCTTGTGCGCGAAGGCTTCGACCTGGTGCTGCGAGTCGGGCCTCTGCTGGACACATCGCTGGTAGCGCGCCCTCTGGGAGCCTTCCCGGTGGTGAATGTCGCCAGCCGTGCCTACCTCGCCACCCATGGCGTACCGCACTCGCTGGAAGATCTCGCCGGCCATCGGCTGGTGCATTACGTGTCGATATTGGGCAGTCGGCCCCCGGGCTTCGAGTACCTCGCCAGTGGCAGGGTCCACTACCTGCCCATGGCCGGCAGCCTGACGGTGAACAACGCTGAAGCTTACAGCGCCGCCTGCCTGGGCGGGCTGGGGCTGATCCAGGTGCCGCTGCATGGTGTGCGCGAATTCCTGGAAAGCGGCGAACTGGTACCGTTCCTGCCGGAATTCCAGGCGCCGCCACTGGAAGTGACCCTGCTCTACGCCCACCGCCGGCTCCCCCGGCGCGTGCGCGCGTTCATGGAGTGGCTGGAACTGGTGGTTCAGGAACAGGCCGCGCCTCAGGGGGCGTAGGTAAAGCGGCTGCGACCGTTGTGCTTGGAGTCGTAGAGGGTCTGGTCGGCCTTGATGAGCGCCTGATTGAGGCTGTCGCTGGCGTCCAGCCTGCCCACGCCGACACTAATCATCACCGGGTGGGCTGCCGGTGCTTCCCGCACCGTCGTCAGGAGCACCTGCATGCGCCTCTGGACCTCTTCATGCGTGATGTCCCAGAGGTTGACACCAAACCCTTCACCGCCGAGGCGGGCGAATTCGAACTCTCCAAGCGCTTCGCGAACAATGAATCTGAAGTTGTTGTGCGGCAGCTCTGAGGCGAAGAAGAAGACCACGCAAGAAGCGCTCAGGGTCAACCAGAGCGGCTACAGGTCATCGGGAATGCCCTCGATCAGCCAAGGCCCGATTGCCTTGATGCGGATCAAGCAACCCGCCCGGTGCGATGCCGTCCATCGCAACCACATCGGTGCTGCTATCGTTTTCGGGGTCGCTTTTCTCCTGTGGATGCCATCATGTCCCTGCCCTTCGCCACTCCCTGGGCGCAGTTCGGCGCCTTGGGCGTTCGTCTCATTAGATGGTTCGCCACCGCGCTCGCCTTCCTGGTGTTTCCGACCATGGCCGAGAGCGATGACGTCGCTCGCGGGCGCTACCTGATCCAGGTTTCCGGCTGCAACGACTGCCATACGGCAGGCTGGATGGAATCGTCCGGGCAAGTGGCCGAAGGCCAGTGGCTGACCGGTAGCCCACTGGGCTGGCGCGGTCCCTGGGGCACCACCTATGCGTCCAACCTGCGCCTGGTGGCGCAGAATCTCAGCGAGGCACAGTGGCTGGAACATGCCCGGCGGGAATGGCGACCTCCGATGCCCTGGTTCAACCTGCGCCGGATGGAGGACCGCGACCTCACGGCGATCTTCCATTACATCCGCAACCTGGGCCCGGCCGGCAGCGTGGCGCCGGCCTACGTGCCACCAGGGCAGGCACCGCAGATGCCCTACGCAGAGTTCCCCGGAGTGGAGTGACGGATTTGCGACACCTGCGGATGTTGTGCCATTCGTCGATCGATCCTTGCGTGTTCGCAGAAGGGTTGCCTGGGCGACCTGATCAGACGGCTGGCGAATAAAAGGTTAGGCATTCCTCGAAAGCACAGGTATTGTGTCGAGCGCTGTGATGCATGTGTCACCGGGAAACGGTCTGTACTTTAGCGGTCCCTTCTTCATCGGTTGCCGACTCTCTGCACTCAGTGACAGGCTGGAACGGTCCAGCCCAGCAATAACTCAGTTTCTAGGAGACATTCCAATGTCCGAGCGCCAAACCGGTACCGTCAAGTGGTTCAACGATGAAAAGGGCTTCGGCTTCATTACCACCGATAACGGTCCGGACCTGTTCGTTCACTACCGTTCTATCCAAAGCGCCGGTTTCAAAAGCCTGAAGGAAGGCCAGAAGGTCTCCTTCATCGCTGTGCAGGGCCAAAAAGGCATGCAAGCCGACGAAGTGCAAGTGCTGTAAGCACAAGCCGATAAAAGAACCGGCCTTCGGGCCGGTTTTTTTTTCAGTCGTTCCGAATGGCCAACCATCGGCCACCACGTACAGAGAAAGTGAAATGCGCATCAAGACCTCCCATAGCAGCACCCCCAAGCCGCCGGCAGCAACCACCAGCAGCGAAGCCCTGGAAGCTCAGATTGCCGCCTTCCTGAACAAGGGTGGCGAGATCCAGGAAATCGCCAAGGGTGTCAGCGCCCAGGTCGCGCCGAGCCGCCATATCCGCATCGGCAACAAGTAAGACCCTCTGGGCGCCCCGGGGCGGACAGGTGCAAGACCTTCCGCCCGGCGCCACCGCCCTGCCGATGGGCGGATGCCGCTTGCAGCAAGACTCACCCGACTAAACTTCCAGACAGGCCGGCAGCGGCCGGAAACCGGGGGTAACGGTCGGACGGGGGCCCGGCGCCAGCCAGATGGGAGGTGTCCCATGCAGCGGCACTACTACATCAGCGACAACCTCAAGGACCTGGAAAAGGTCGAAGACGAGCTCGAGGCCCAGGGCATCGACCACGAGCAGATCCACGTGCTCAGCGAACGCGATGCCGACCTGGAGCATTACCACTTGCACGATGTCTCCTCCGTGATGAAGCGTGACATGGTGCACTCCGGCCTGATTGGTGTCGGCATCGGCCTCGCACTTGCGGCCCTGGTGATGCTGGTGGCCTGGCTCAGTGGCTGGACCGGTACGGCGGCCGGGTGGATTCCCTTCATCTTCCTCGCGATCGCGCTGTTCGGCTTCAGTGTCTGGGAAGGCAGCCTGTTCGGAATACAGACACCCAATGCCGTGGTTAAGCGCTTCCAGCGCACGCTGGACGAAGGCAAGCATGTGTTCTTCGTCGACGTGAAACCCACCCAGGAGCCCATCCTCGCCCGCGTCGTCAGCCACCACCCGATGCTCAGGACCGCTGGCACGGGCCAGGCCACGCCGGATTGGGCCGAGGTTCTGCAACACCGTCTGCATCAGTTGCGCAAGATGATGTAAACCTTCCTCGCGACGGCGGATGCAACGCTCGGCGTCATCCGCCGCTTCAATCCTTATCCCTTCAGCCCTGATCCGGCACCGTGCTGGCGCGCGCTTCCGCCAGTAGCCAGTCGATCAGGCGCCGCACCTTTTCCGCCGGTGGCGACCGGCGACTCCACGCCAGCCGATAGGCCCAGGGCGTCGGCAAGCGCCCCCTCTCGCCGAAAGGCAGTACCAGCCGCCCGTTGGCGATATCGTCGCAAGCCAGAGCAGTTGACCCCAGGGCGAATCCCTGGCCACTCACTGCTCCCTGGATGGCGTGGCCGATCAGGCCGAATCGCATTCCCCCCTTGATCGGCCCCGACTCGCCAACATACGTGGAGAACCAGTCTTCCCAACTGGGCAGATGCAGATTGGCGGAGTTTTTCCAGTGGGTGTGGATAAGCCTTGCACCCAGCATGTCTCGAGGCTCGCGTATCGGGCCGAACTGCTCCAGGTAAGCCGGGCTGCAGACGGGGAAGAATTCTTCGAGAAACAGCAACTCGCTGGCGGGCATGGGCATATCGGTGGAGGTGAAGCGGATGGCCAGGGTGGCCTCGCCGCGCTCCAGGTCCACCAGTTGCTCGGTAGCCTCCAGGCTGAGGGTGATGTCCGGATTGCTGGCGGCAAACTGGTTGAGTCGACGCATCAACCAGTGGCTGGCGATGGACGGCGCACAGGTGATGTGGATGGGGCCTTCGTCCTGGCCGCGCAGCTCGTCCGCGCCACGGGTGAGCAACTCGAACGCCTGGGTGACCGTGGCGGCCAAGCGGTGTCCATTGTCATTGAGCGTGACGGTATTGCGCGTGCGGTCGAACAGGCTCACGCCCAGCTCACTCTCCAGCAGCCGGATCTGTCGGCTCACCGCTCCCGGCGTTACGGAAAGCTCCTGGGCGGCCTCAGTGAAATTGCGGCTTCGCGCGGCGACCTCGAAGGTGCGCAAGGCGATGAGCGAGGGGAGACGCATGGCGGCTTCGCTTTGAGTTCAAGTCAAAGCATGATGACAAATCATCGTTTGAATGCAAGGCGCCCGAGGACCGATCCTGCGCCCATTGGCGGCCTCTGCCGTGCCCCTTTGCCTTGTGAGTCGAACGATGAAACCCTCCCGCCTTCCCCTGGACTGGTTCGCCTGTGGACTGATGTTCGTCCTTTGCATCTGCTGGGGTTTCCAGCAGGTGGCGATCAAGCTGACCCTGGACGACGTTCCCTCCATCCTGCAGTTGGCCGTCCGCTCCGGCGGTGCTGCCCTGGTGCTGGGCGCGCTGGTGTTGTGGAAAGAAGGTCGCGGCGCCTTCACCGATGGAACCCTGCTGCCCGGAATCGCGGTTGGCACGCTGTTCGCCTTGGAATTCCTGTTCATTGGCGAGGGGCTCAACCACACCAGCGCCTCGCACCTGTCGGTGTTCCTCTATACGGCCCCCATGTTCGCCGCCCTCGGCCTGCATCTGATGCTGCCGGAGGAACGCCTCTCCCCCTTACAGTGGCTCGGCGTGATGGTGGCCTTCGGCGGCATCGCCACGGCCTTCCTCGGCCAGCCATCCGGAGCCCCCGGCAACGTATTGCTGGGTGATGCGTATGCGCTGTGTGGAGCCGTCGCCTGGGGTGCCACGACCCTGGTGATCCGTGGTTCGTCGCTTTCCGAGGCCAACCCGGTAAAAACACTCTTCTACCAATTGTTCGGCGCAGTCCTGTTGCTCACTGTCGTGGCCTTCAGTACGGGCAAGACCGATCTGCAACTGACCCATAAGGCAGTCATCAGCCTGGCGTTCCAAGTGGTGGTTATCGCGCTGGTGAGCTACTTGGCCTGGTTCTGGCTGCTTCGCCGCTACCTGGCGACCCGCCTGTCGGTGCTGTCCTTCATGACCCCGCTGTTCGGCGTGACCTTCGGCGTGCTGGTACTAGGGGAGACGATCGACCTGTCCTTCGCCATTGGCGCCACCCTGGTGCTGGGTGGCATCGTGCTGGTCAGTGGCGCCGAGTTGCTACGCGGTCGCCGGCAGCGCAAGGCGTTGGCCACTTCCGAGGCCTGACTGCCGCTGGGAAAGCGGCTTCGAGACGGCGTTCAGCGCCGACGGATGCGTTCCACCAGCACCTGGCCGTCCTGCCCCAGACGCCCGCGCACTTCCACGAAGTCCCCGACACCTGGCGACTTGTCGATACGAGTGCCAGGTCCGACGACCAGTTGCAAAGAATCCAGGGTCCAACCCTCTCCCAGCACGCCCTGCAGCCGCACCCGCGAACCCACCGGGCTGGGTGCCGGCTGGCCGTTGGTATCGCGGGCACCCTGGTCGATCCAGTCGACGATCAACTGGATTTCCTCATCGCTGAGAAAGGGCGGCCCGTCGTAGGGCATCTGTGGTTGCGACTGGCCACGAACCCGCCGTACCAGCTCACTGGCTCCCGAGGCGCCTGGTACCACGCGCAAGCGCTCGTGACGATCGAGGATGGCGGCGTAGGAGTTCAGTAGCAGGCCTTCCGGGGCAGAGCCCATCAGGCCGTAGGGGGAATGACACTTGACGCAGCGGCTGGCGAAGATCGGTGCCACATGTTCGTAGGTCACCGGCCGCCCTTCGGACGGACGCTGCAATGGCGCGGGCTCGACCATCGAATCCGCCGGCCGGCTTCCAGGCTGCAACCCGCCGACGATCCAGCCCTCGACCAGCGCAATCTCGCCGTCACTCAGGAAAGGCGGCCCGGTCATCGGCATGCGCGGCTGGCTCTGCCCCTTGAGGCGGCGGATCAGTTCGCTGCCTGCCGGATCGCCACTGACTACCACCTGCCGACTTTTGCTGCCCTTGAGCAGTTCTTCCAGGCTTGTCAGGCGCAGGCCGAGCGGAGCTCCATCGCCGGAATGGCACATCACGCAGCGCGCCTGGAGGATGGGCTGGATATCGTCGAAGCTCACCTCCTGTGCCTGGGCCAGGAGCGGAGCCAGCATCAGCGAGCAGAACTTGACCAGCCCCAGGACCTTGCCCATCTCGACCGAGCCTCAGCGTTGGTTGCCTCGCTAAGCCTAGTGAAACAACCCACTTTGCGCTGCCGCGTGGAACCCCGACCCAATCCGCCGGTCAGTCTATTCGAGGCCGGCGTGTGCCGACCCCAAGCCCCGGGCTCTAATCAGTCGCCGCTGTGGACCCCGGGGCTTTCCCCTGCGCGAAAGGTCAGAAACGTCCGTATACAGATTCGCCCGGTCCGCTAGTTTCCTCAGAGCGTGCCGTAGGCAATGATGGCCGCCGCGTGTCGCAATTGGAGAAACATCGCATGAAACCTGCCCCCCGCCTCACCGCCCTGCTGCTCGGTGCCGGACTTCTGGTCAGCCTCGCCGGCTGCGAGCTGGCCGAGGAGTCGGCCAACAAGTTGGCGGAGAAAGCCGAGGCAGCCGCCCAGGAAATCGCCCGGGAAGCCATCGGCGAAGCGGTCAACGAATTGAACAAGCAAGTGGACGAAGCCCAGGCCTCGGCAAAGGAGTTGCTGGGTGAACCGAAGAAGGACGAAGCCCGCGAAGAGCAACCGCGTGCGCCATCGAACAAGAATGAGGGCAAGGAAGAGGACGCCATGTTGCCACCCTCCGGCGTCGAGACCTGATCCCTGGCGAATCCGGCCGCGATTTCCCTGTCGCGGCCTACCGGCCTCAAGCGCGCAGGTAGCGCGGCAAGGGCTTCCTATGAAGTACCTTCAGTGACTCCACCGGCGGAACTTCACCATGCTCCAGCGCCAGGTCGCGCCGGAGCGTACTGACCAGCCAATCCAGTTGCGCCGTTGCCGCCACCACGCGCTGGAAAAATTTCCCCTCGCGCTCCAGCGTCAGCACAAAGCCCCCATCTGGCCGAGGCTTGGTGCTCAATTCGTATTCCGGAAAGGCGCCGATCAGCTTGTCAAAATCCAGATCCATGTCTTCTCTCCCAGAAAAAATGATTGCTCCTGCACCCAGTTTGCAGCGTGCATGCCAGCGCTATGACAACGGAAACACGAAATAAATCAGTCGGTTGCAATTTTTTTGAACAGTTTTCTCCATGCATTGCGCACGATTCGGGGGGATTTCAGCGTGCAATTTGCAAGACCCTTGAAATGCAAAGCCCCCGACAGAAGCGAACTCCTGACCGGGGGCTTTGTATTCAAGGCCGCTGCAAGCGCGGCCTCCGGGTAATTCAGAGCAACTCGATACGGTCGTCTTCGATGCGGATCAGGCCCTGCTTGTAAAGGCCGCCGATGGCCTTCTTGAAATTGCCCTTGCTGGCGCCGAAACGCTGGCTGATCAGTTCCGGCGGACTCTTGTCGGAAAGCTTCAGCACCCCACCCTCCGCGCGCAGCGCGGCGATGATCTGCTCACCGAGGCCACTGACCGCCTCCACGCCCACCGGTTGCAGGCTCAGGCTGATCTTGCCATCGGGACGGACCTCCCGGATGTAGCCCTTCTCACGCATGCCATTGCGCACGAACTTGAAGACTTCGTTCTTGTGCAGCAGGCCCCAGTGCTTGCCGTCGATGATGGCCTTGTAGCCCAGGTCGGTCTTCTCGACCACCAGCAGGTCAACTTCCTGGCCAGGCTTGTAGTGTGGCGGGGTGATGTCCAGGTAGCGATCCAGGCGGGCGGTTGCGGTGATGCGGCGGGTACGCTTGTCGAGGTAGACGTGTACCACGCAGTAGTCGCCAACCTGCAGCGGGCGCTTCTCTTCCGAGTGGGGCAGCAGCAAGTCCTTGGGCAGACCCCAGTCGAGGAACAGGCCTATGCGATTGATCTCGGCCACCTTGAGGCTGGCGAAACCGCCGACCTGCACCTTGGGCTTGAGGGTGGTGGCTACCGGGCGGTCTTCGCTATCCAGATAAAGGAAGACATTCAACCAGTCACCCACTTCGGTGGGTTGGTCCTTGGGCACGTAGCGTTTGGGCAGCAGGATTTCGCCGTCCGGGCCGCCATCCAGGTACAGCCCGAAGTCGGTGTGCTTGGCCACCTGAAGTGAATTGAAACGCCCGATAAGTGCCATCTTCGCAACCTCTGTAAGTCGAGGCGGCATTCTACCTGCTGGCCGGCCGCCGGACCACGAGTGGCGTAGTCTGGAGCAGACACCACGAAGCCAGGCAAAACAGCCTTTCATCGCCCGATGCGTCGTAGAAAGCTCCCTGAATTTTCATTCTGCAAAACTGTCTACTGGTCGCTAGCACAACGATGTTTCAAAATCGTGTCGTCGCAAGCGCGACCATGTATTCCGGCATCACTAGACGGATTCTCACTGTCACATCTCAGGAGTTCCTGTGCGCCCATTCAGCCGTTGGCTGTCGCAATCCCTTTCGCTCGCAACACTTGGCGTGCTTTTTCTGGTGATTCCCCTCGCCAGCCGCTACTGGCTGGGCTGGTCCAATCCCTTCGGCTATCTCTCCGACCTCGCGTTCGGCAGCTTCCTGATCGTGCTGCTCTATGGCCGTTCACTGTTGCTGGCACTCCCGTTGATGCTGTTCTGGTGCATGCTGATCCTCGGCAATGCCGAGTTGATCGGCGCCGTTGGGCGCATGCCGGAAACGAGCGACCTCAAATACCTGCTCGACCCGCAGTTCGTCAGTCACTCCACCCAGGGCGGCGGTATCACCCACCCGTACCTGGGCCTTGCGCTGGGTGCCAGCCTGCTGGCCTGCCTATTGTGCTGGCGACGCGGGCACCGCCCGCTGAACTGGAAGTGGTTCGCCACGCCAGCGGCCTTGCTGATGGGGCACGTCGCCCTGCAATCCGTGCAGCCCAGCGACGCCGACCAGTGGAAACAATTCAACCTGCCGCACAAGCTCATGGCCAGTGCGGTGAATGTCGGCCAGCTTGCCGTCGAGGACTGGCTCGATGGCGACAAGCCCGACGTTCCGCCGGACATCGCCGGGCTGGCGCGCCTGGACCTGGGCGGCACGCCGCTGCTCTCAGGCCCCGGTCGTGCGCGCAACGTGCTGGTGATCACCCTGGAAGGCATCCCCGGCACCTACATCGCTGCCAACCGTGCCGCGATCAACAGCAGCTACCAGGATTCGCTGATGCCCAAGCTCAGCGCCTGGGCCGAACGCGCCATGACCACGCCGGACTATGTGCTGCACAGCCACCAGACCATCCGCGGTCTGTACGCCATGCTCTGCGGCGACTACAGCAAACTGGACTCGGGCACGCCCAAGGGCCTGGAGCTGCTGAACAACCCGGCCCGGGCCAAGGCCTGCCTGCCCGCGCAAATGCACCAGCACGGCTTCAGCACCCACTTCCTCCAGGGGGCCGGTCTGCGCTTCATGGCCAAAGACAAGATCATGCCGCAGATGGGCTTCGACAAGACTCTGGGGCGCGACTGGTTCCGCAACAAGGCCTATCTGGAATTCCCCTGGGGCATGGACGACAAGGCCTTCTTCGAAGGCGCGCAGACTTACGTGAAGCAACTGCGCCAGCAGAAGAAGCCGTGGATGCTCACCCTGCTTACCGTCGGCACCCACCAGCCCTACTCCGCCCCGGCCGAATACCTCATGCGCTATCCGGACGCCAAGAAGGCGGCGATCGCCTACCTGGACGACGCAGTGGATGCATTCCTCACAGGTCTGGAGAAACAGGGTGTCCTGAAGAACACCCTGGTGATCGTCACCTCGGATGAATCCCACGGCATCGAGAACGTCCGCCTCGCCTCGGCGTGGGGTTTCAACCTGGTGCTGGCTCCCGAGCAGGCCTCGCTACCGCCAATCAAGAGCGGCGTGTACGGGCATGTCGACCTGACCGCCTCGATTCTCGACTACTTCGGCTACCGGGTACCGCAGAACCTCTCCGGTCGCTCGCTCTTCCGCGACTACGAGACAGGCCGCGAGATCATGTCCTACACCAACGGCAAGCTGCGCTACCACGACGGCAAGCAGACCTTCACCGAGTGCGACTTCCGTCAGGTCTGCCGACGCTACCAGAGCGAGGGTTTCATCGCCGACGAGGCCCGCTACCAGGGCAGCTACAGCGGCAAGAAGGCCCGCCTGATTTCCCAGCGCGCGACAATGCTTGACCAGTCGCTGCAAGGCGGCAACCTCGGACAGGAATACCAGTTCGCCACCCGCGAACGGATTCGCCTGAAAGAGAAGGCCAAGGATGACTGGGCCGACAACCTGATCGGCGCCCAGTACATGGAATTGCCGAAGGACAGCCGCACCAGCGTGCAGATGACAATCAAGGTGCTGCGCATGGACAAGCAGGGAGCCCAGTTGCGCCTGAAGGCCAAGGAGTTCGAGCGCGACGTGGCCTTGCCGATCCCGGAAATGCCCCTGCTGAAACAGGGTAAGCCGCTGAAGGTCAATTTCGCCTTCGACAACCCCGAAGCGCGCAAGGCCTTCTCCTTCCACCTGCTGGCCGAAGGCCGGGGCGTGATCGAGATCAGCGACTTCCGGGTCAGCACCGAACCGCTGCCGCCGCCCACCCAAGCCGCCGAAAGCAACGGTCAAGTGGCACAGAAGCGCCCGCTGCACCCCATTACCACCCTCTTCGGCCTGCTTGCACGCCAACAGGATGCGATGGAGAGCGAGCTGGAGACTCCGGGTGAGGAGCGCGCGGTGCTGCCGGAAAGCACCGAACTGCGATTGCAGCAGTATCACTGAGTTGCGGAATCGGGCTCACAGGAAGGGCGGCTTGGCTGCCCTTTTTTCATGCTGATTGCCGCCTGAACTCAGAACGAAACCTGTGGCGCTAAATCCGACTCGGCACGGGCCGTTTCCATCAGGATGCGCGCGCAGCAGAGTTCTTCCATTTCCACCAACCAGGCCTCCACCTGCTGCGCCGTAAGCTGTGCAGTGAGACCGTAACGACGCCCGCCCCACACGGCTACGAACAGCGCATCAATGCTTTCCGGACGCGGTTGGCGCGGCATGTCGGAGCAGGCCGCCACCGCTTCGCGCCACTTGCCCGCCAGCTCCTGGTAAACGCGCTGGTGGTGCCAGGGTTCGGCGATGAGGCGCTCCAACTCCATCAGCTCGTTATCGAAGAATGGCCTCGCCTGCTCCTGCGAATGGCCACAAGAAAGTCGTACCAGACGTCGCACGCGGGTCTGCCAGTCGACGCCCGTTGCCAGCACCACTTCCCGCTCCAGACGCTGCAACAGTAGGTCGAGCTGGTGGCGGACATAGCCGGAAAGCAGGGCTTCCTTACTGGGGAAATAGTCGTAGAGCGTGCCGACGGCAACGCCGGTTTCCAAGGCGACTGCGCGGGTGGTCACGCCACTCCAGCCGCGCTGGCGAAGAATCCGAACGAAGGCTTCGTAGATGGCCTCAACCGTGAATCGGGCGCGTGCTTGCGAGGGCCGCTTGAGCGGCTTATTGCGGGGCTTTGCGGACTCCATGGGGATCTCTTGCGGTTTCCGAACCCGAGCCTGGAAGGCTCTTGCTAGCCTGTTCCAACCCCACCAACGCTGGAGCCGGAAATGTCGAATCACAGCACAGTATCACGCCTGTTCACCCGTAAGGGCGCACTTGATCAGACACGCCTCGTGCAAAAGGAAGAAAGCCTGGAAGCGGCCGATGGCGAGATCGTCCTGCGCCTGGACCTCTTCTCCCTCACTACCAACAACATCACCTACGCCGCCTTTGGCGACTCCATGCAGTACTGGCAGTTCTTCCCCACACATGAAGAAGGCTGGGGTCACATGCCCGTGTGGGGTTTTGCCGACGTGCTGGACTCAAAAGCAGCGGGCATCGAAATCGGCGAGCGCTTCTATGGATACTTCCCCATCGCCAGCCATGTCCGCATGCAACCGGAACGGGTTACGCCGCGGGGTTTCTACGATGGTGCAGAACACCGCCGCAACCTCACCTCGGCCTACAACCAGTACACGCGCTGCAGTTGGGATAGCTATTACAGCCCAGAGACCGAGGCGCTGCAGATACTGCTCAAGCCGCTGTTCCTGACCTCGTCCATGCTGGCGGACTTCCTCGGCGACAACGATCTGTTCGGCGCCCGTCAGGTGGTGTTTTCCAGCGCCTCCAGCAAGACCGCCTATGGCACCGCCGCCTGCCTTGGACACCACGCCGGTCGCCAGTTGGTAGCCATGACGTCACCACGCAACAGCGACTTCGTGAACGCCCTCGGCTGTTACCAGCAGAGTTGCACCTATGACCAACTGGAGAGCCTGACGACGGACCAGCCCACCCTTTACGTCGACTTTTCCGGCGACCTCGCACTGCGCGCCCGGGTACACCGGCACTTTGGATCGAGCCTCGTATACAGCTGCTTCGCAGGCTCCGCACAGACTCCGGAAGCCAACGCGCTGAGTTGCCCCGTTGGCCCACAGCCGGAGTTCTTCTTCGCCCCGGTACAGATCCGCAAACGCAATGCGGAGTGGGGGCCGGAACAGGTCAGCCGGCACATCGGCGAGGGGCTGCTGAATTTCTACGAGCAGGTCAGTCGCTCGCCCCGCCCCTGGCTACGGGTGGTCGAGGGCCAGGGCTACGAAGCGGCCCAGGAGCTGATCGGCAACCTCTTCCACGGCCGGGTGGCCGCCGACGAAGGCCATGTGATCCGCCTCTGAGGTGGATCAGGGCAAGGTCGCGCGAGTGGCATTGCGGCTGTGCGCTCCGAAGTGGCGGATCAGCCGCACAAGCGCCTGGTTGAGCTGGACGTCCTCGGGCAGGGGCGCGAGCTGGTTGCCCTGGCTGAACCCGGACTGCGCCTGGCCACTCGCCAGCCAGTGACCGATGCGCTCGTCGAAGTCATCGGCAGCATCGTAGGATTCCTGGGACACCACCAACCGCAGCGACTCTCCATCGAAGGGCGGGTAGTCATCGTCGGTACGGTTGTCGGCATAGGCGCGCAGCAACGGATTGTCGTTGCTGCCTTCGCGCAGCAGTTTACGCAGCCAGTCGGCCTGGTACTGCTCCACCTGGGTATGCCGGTTGGCCACCTGCTCGATGGCCGCCAGCTTGTCGCTGTCCAGACCCACCGCAGCCTTCAGGGCGATCCAGAACAGACGGGGCGTACCGTGCCCCGGCAATGCCTTGGCGTGATAGGGCTGGGTGATATCCTGAATGTAATGCAGGCCCCAGCCGAGGAAGCGATAGCCCCAGTACGGGTGGCCGCTCTCGAAGGCGAAGCGCGCCAGTCCGAGGTACTGGTAGACCCGCACCTCGGGGTAGGTGCGCGACAGGTACGGCGCGGCCCGATAGATGAGTTCATCCTCGTGGTAATAACCGATGTGGAACGGCGCCTGGGACGAGTATTCGAAACGGGCATCGCCGAACGGCTGCTTGCCGAAGTTGTAGCGGGCGCCGACTTCACCGGGGTTGTCGCTGAACAGGTTGATGTCGTGACCGTAGTCCGGTTCATCGGCAGCACTGGCGACCACCGCCAGGGCCGGCAGGGTTTCGCCGGGCTGCACCTGGTAGAAACGCCATTCGCGCCACAGGCTGAGCTTGCGGAATACCAGCACGTCAGAGGCATCGAGGGACGTCCGACCGCTCCAGTCCATGCCCGGCAGGGCCTGGACAAAGTACGCCAGCTTGATCTCCGGGTTCACCCGCAGCGCCATCAGGAAGGCCTTGCGATGGTCGCCTCCGTGGGTTGGGATCCAGCGCAGGTCGTCGGGCCGAGCCGGGTAGTCCGGCAGGTTTTCCCGGAAGAACTCCTCCTGCTCGTCCAGCAGTTGCTCCAGGGCAACGCCCTCCTCTTCCAGGAAAGACTCCAGGCTTTCCACCTGCACCGGCGGCGCGTCCTTGACCTGCGGCAGGCCGGCCAGCGCCAGAGCGGTGCCAAGGGCATGGTTGGACCAGGCCATGGCGGCGGATGGCAAGCCGAGGAGGCTCAGGCTGAGCGCGAGCGCCAGGTACTTCATCGATCACTCCGTGACTGGATTTCGAGCAAGGCCCGGCAGGGTAGCAGCCATGCCACACGGCTTCACTGTCCAGGCAGGACAGGCAGATTCACCAATCAAGCCGACAGGAGTGACTCTAGTGCATGAAACGAAGCGGCCGCCCGAAGGCGGCCGCTGCAGAATGATCGTGAACTGGCTGTCACTGAATCTCTTCGGGCACCACCACTACCCAGTTCTTGTCCGCCGTCACCGGCAGCCCTTGCTTGGCCTGGGCCTCGGCATTGCGCTTCTGCATCGCAGTGATCTGGTCCATGTACTTGGCCTTGCGATTGATCCAGAGGTTGATGCCGCCTTTGGCCACGTCAGTGCCGTGGAACATCATGTAGCCGTCGCTGATCGGCGTGTCGCCAGCGACCAGGATGGGTTTCTTCCACTCGTCGATGTAACTGAGGATGGCCGCGTACTTGCCAGACATCCAGGTAGCAGGAGTCCAGAGATACGGGGTCAGTTCCAGGTCTAGGTTGGCTTTCTCGTCATACTTGCCATCGGTGATCTGCATGCGGCTGGTGGTCACGGCACCACTCTTGCGGTCCTTCAACAGGGTGGTGACGCCGATGACGTTCTGCGGTTTGACGTTGTAGCCGTACTTCGGGTCCGAGGCGACCATGCGCACCAGCTCTTCGAGGGCCGCAGTCATGATGTATACCTCGATGCCGTTCTCGCTGAGCTTGTTCATCAACTCCTTCTGCCCGGTGAATATCTTCGGCGGGTTGATCTCGATGGACTTCACCTCATCCCCTTCGTAATAAGTGGAGGGAATCGGCTTGCCATAGGCCATCAGCTCATCGACGTACCCCTTCAGTTCACGCAGGGTGAAACCGGAGAACACTTGGGCGACCCAGGGATAGCAGACCAGATCGTCCACTTCGCAGAGCCGGTAGTAGTAGCTGTTCAGGCTTTCCTTGTGGCCCTTCAAGTCCTTGAAAGGGATCAGCTTGAGCGAAGGATCGAGCTTTTCGCGGGTGAGCACGCCCTTCATCTCCAGGAACGGAAGCAGGGACTCCTCCAGGTCGTAGCGATAGCTCGTGTTGTCCATGTCGAACACGGCGAAGTTGCCTTGGTTGGCATGCTTGGCGATCAGTGCATCCAACTGCTTGGCGGCCGGCTCCGGCCAGTGCTTCAACTCGGTGGCGGCCTGGGCGGCTCCAGCCAGGCCTATGGACAGCACAACGGACATCAGTGTCTTGGCGATCTTCATCTTCTTGTTCCCTCGATGATTTGCGTGAGCGTGAGGAAGCCCCGAATCCTGCTTCGCCGCCGAACCTAGCAAAGGCGCTGCCTGTGGCCAGCCTCAGAACGACCTCCAGCGTCTTCATCGCGCCATCCGATCAGCCGTGGGAATAATGCTGGATTCAGTCGCCCTCGCCCGCCTGCGGCTAGACTCAACCTCCCCTCAAGCCGCCAGGAGAAGCGTCATGCTCAAAGCCGAATACAAGACCCGTGGCCCGGTGCCTCAGGATGTGATCGAGGCAGTGGAACTGGAACTCCCGCCGGTGGCCGCCGGCCAGGCGCTGGTGAAAGTACTGGCAGCCCCCATCAACCCGTCCGACGTGCTCACCCTCACTGGGGAATACGGCATGCTGCCACCACTGCCCGCCATCGGCGGTAACGAAGGCGTTGGCGAAGTGCTCGAAGTGGCCGCCGACGTGACGGGCCTCAAGCCCGGCCAGACCGTGCTGCTGCCGGTGGGCTGCGGCACCTGGCGCACGCATCTGGTCGCCGACGCCAAACAACTGATCCCGTTGCCCAGTGCCGATCCGCAGCAACTGGCGATGCTCACCGTCAATCCGCCCACCGCCTACCTGATGCTGCGCGACTTCGTCGACCTGCAGCCGGGCGACTGGGTGATCCAGAACGCCGCAAACTCGGGAGTGGGTAGCTACCTGGTCCAGTTGGCTAAGATTCGCGGATTGAAAACCATCAACGTGGTACGCCGCGAATCGGCGGTGGCCGGCGTGCAGGCCGAAGGCGGTGACGTGGTGCTGGTGGACGGCCCCGACCTGCCCAAGCGCGTCCGTGAAGCCACGAGCGGCGCACCGGTGAAACTGGGCATCGACGCGGTAGGCGGCGCCTCCACGGACCACCTCGCGGCCAGCCTGGCCGAAGGCGGCGTGCTGGTGAACTACGGTCGCATGAGTGGCGAGCCCTGCCAGGTGAACCCCGGTTCCTTCGTGTTCCGTGATGTGACCCTGAAGGGCTTCTGGCTGGCTCGCTGGTTCCGCCAGGCGACCCCGCAGCAGCAGATGCAGTTGTTCGGCGAACTGATCCAGCTAATAGCCACCGGCAAGCTCAAGGCGCGAATTGCCGCGACCTACGACATCAGCCGGATCAAGGAAGCCGTTGCCGCAGCAGCCGCTGGCGAACGAGACGGGAAGATCGTGCTGGTGCCCTAAGAAACCCCCTCGCCCAAGCCCTCTCCCCACTAGTGGGAGAGGGCGCGGTACGTGCCTTACCCGCACCTCGACGCTTTGCTTGTAGGGGCCAATTCATTCGCCAAGCGGGCCGCAGGTCCGCCGGGCTCGCCTCAATGCAACGCCCAGTACCCCAGCAATCCCAGATGCAAGGCCACGATCAGCCAGAACTTCACCTGGTAGGCGACCTTGCGGTTCTTGTGGCGGATCAACCTCTGGGCCAGCAGGCCGCCCGGCCAGCCGCCGAGGAGTTCGTACAGGTGAAGGCGGAATTCGGGAGTGCGTTGCGCTCCGGCCCTGGCGAATCGCTTGTCGCGCCAATAGGCAACGAAGCAGACCAGACTCATGAGCGCGTAGGTGAGCAGTAGCAGCTGCCACAGGCTGAGGCCATCCAGCCATGGAACAACCTGGCGAACGCTGGATTCGGCATGCTGCAGCAATCCCGTTACAGCTCCCGGATCGCCGCTCGCCAAGGGTTGCGAAGCATCTAGAGAAGCGCAGCCACGATCGGTGTACTGCACCACCCCATCAGGCTGTACGCAGCGATAGACCTCAGCCGATGCCGGGATCGCCGCGGGCAGCGAAGCCAAGGCGGCGACCCTACGCATCGTTACTCCGCAGCCGGTTTCTTGCGCTTGAGCGGCGCCAGACCGTCGTTGCTGACCACGCGAGATTCCTCGCGAGGCTTGCTCGGCTTGCGCTTGGGCGCGGCGGCTTTGGCAGGCGCTTTCTTGTCGCCCTTCTTGTCGGTCTTTTTCTTCTTGACGCCAGCGGCCTTGCCGGATGCCTTGACCTTCTTCGGACCGGTGTAGGTGCCTTTCAGCTCCTTGATGACCCGTCGCTCGAAAGTCTGCTTGAGGTAACGCTCGACGCTGGACATCAGGTTCCAGTCGTTGTGACAGATCAGCGAGATCGCCAGGCCCTCGCCACCGGCACGACCGGTACGGCCGACACGGTGTACGTACTCGTCGCCGGAGCGCGGCATGTCGAAGTTGATCACCAGGTCCAGGCCTTCGATGTCCAGGCCACGGGCGGCGACATCCGTCGCCACCAGCACCTTGGTGCCGCCCTGTTTCACGCGGTCGATGGCCAGCTTGCGGTCCTTCTGGTCCTTGTCGCCATGGAGCACGAAGGCCTTGTAACCGCCAGCCACCAAATGGCCGTACAGGCGATCGGCCTGGACGCGGGTGTTGGTGAAAATGATTGCCTTCTGGTAGGTCTCGTTGGCCAGCAGCCAGCGCGCCAGCTGTTCCTTGTGCTCAGGATGGTCGGCCGTGATGATCTGATGACGAGTGCCTTCGCTGAGCTGGTCGATGCTGTTCAGGCGCAGGTGCAGCGGATCGCGCAGCACCTTGTTGGCCACTTCGCGCAGGGCGTTGCCGCCGGTGGTGGCGGAGAACAGCAGGGTCTGGTCGCGGTTGCTGCACAGCTCGGTGATGCGCTGCATGTCTTCGGCGAAGCCCATGTCGAGCATGCGGTCAGCCTCGTCCAGTACCAGCACTTCCACTTCACGCAAGTCGAGGCTGCCGGCATTGAGGTGCTCGATCAGGCGCCCAGGGGTGGAAATCAGGACGTCCGGCAGCTTGCGCAACAGCGCGGCCTGCACCTTGAAGTCTTCGCCGCCGGTAACCAGGGCGGACTTGATGAAGGTGAACTGGGAGAAACGCTCCACTTCCTTCAAGGTCTGCTGGGCCAACTCGCGAGTCGGCAGCAGGATCAGCGAGCGGATGCGTTCGCGCGGCTTGGCCTCGCCGATCAGTCGGTTGAGCAACGGCAGGACGAAGGCGGCGGTCTTGCCGCTACCGGTCTGGGCTGTCACCCGCAGGTCGCGCCCTTCCAGGGCAGGCGGAATGGCCGCCACCTGCACCGGAGTCGGCTCGACGAATTTGAGTTCGGCAACGGCCTTGAGCAGACGTTCGTGCAGGGCGAATTGGGAAAACACAGGACTACCTCGATCGAAAGCGTAAACAGCTGCATAGGTTACCCGGAGTTGCGAGCAAACGCCCGATTTCCGAGCGATACAGCGACGGAATCGCCAAGCGGGTATAGGCTTTTCCCACTCGTTTTCCGGAGCCTCGTCATGCGCGCAGCGCTGATCTACTACGTAGCCGCCAGCCTTGACGGATATATTGCCCGTCCCGATGGCAGCGTCGACTGGCTGGAACCGATCGAGGCCTCGGGAGACGACCACGGCTTCCAGGCGTTCTACGACAGCGTCGACGGCCTGCTGATGGGACGAGCAACCTACGAAACCATCCTGGCCTTCGGCGGTGACTGGCCCTACCCGGGCAAGCCCTGCATCGTGCTGACCCGTAGCGATATGTCTCCCGCAGCGCCAGCGGTGCAGATCAGCCACGACACGCCAGCCCAGGCCATCGAGCAACTGACCACCGCCGGCTGCAAACGAATCTGGCTGGTGGGAGGTGGTTCGCTGGCGGGGACCTGCTACTCTGCCGGGCTGCTCGACGAACTGGTGGTCAGCTTCATACCGCTGCTTCTGGGCGCGGGTATCCCGATGTTCGCCACCGGCCTCGGGCGCCGCCTCCAGCTTCGCGAGCAGCGCAGCTTTCCCACCGGCGTGGTGCAGCTGCACTACCAACTCCTGCCGGAAGCCGAGACACCATGACCACCCTGAATATCGCCGCCGCATGCCTGCTGGACCCACAAGACCGCCTGCTGCTGGTGCGCAAGCGTGGCACCCATGCGTTCATGTTGCCGGGCGGCAAGCGCGAGGACGGCGAAAGTCCGCTGCAGGCGCTGCAGCGTGAACTATGGGAAGAGCTGCAATTGCGACTTGACGCATCAGCCCTGAATCCACTGGGCCGTTTCCACGCGCCAGCCGCCAACGAAGCGAACACCTGGGTGGACGCAGAAATCTTCGTCGCCCGTCTGCCCCACGGCGTGGAAGCGGCGGCCGAACTGGAAGAACTGGCCTGGTTCGAACCCGGCGAGCCTCAACCGGAGAACCTCGCCCCACTGCTGCGGGACCACGTGCTACAGGCCTTGTCGGGCCTGCTTGCGTAACAGCTTGGCGCTATCCCAGCCAATCAGCAGCACTGCCAGCCAGATCGGCAGGTAGGTCCAGAGCTGTGCGGGATTGAACGGTTCACCGAGGAAGGCCACTGCCACCGCGAACAGCAGCACCGGTTCCACGTAGCTGAGAATCCCGAACAATCCAAGCGGGAGAAGTCGACTGGACGCCATCATCGCCGCAAAAGCCAGGGTGCCCAGTAACCCCAGACCGGGAATGAGCCACCAGAGTTGCGGCGCCTGGCTGAAAGCACCCGGCGGTGAGAAGTTCAGGATCAGCCAGATGGCCAGTGGCGCCAGCACCGCCATTTCCAGGATGAAACCGGACAATGCATCCAGCTTCATCCAGCGACGCAGCATGAAATACGGCGGATACCCCAGGGCGGTGACCAGGGTCAGCCAGGAAAACGCTCGCGTCAGCCAGAACTCGTGCAGCACCCCGATCAACGCAAAGATCACCGCCAGCAACTGCAGCGGCCGAAGGTGCTCGGCATAGAACACTCGCCCTGCCACCACCATCGCCAGGGGCAACAGGAAATAGCCAAGGGAAACCTCCAGCATCCGCCCCTGCAGGGGCGCCCAGAGGAAAAGCCCCCATTGCAGGCCGATCAGCACCGCCGCGAGCGGCAACGACGCCAACAGCAAGGGTTCACGACGCAGACGCCCGAGCACGTTGACAAAGGTGGACCACTGGCGCGTCAGCGCCAGCATCAGGAGCACTACCGGAATCGACCAGAGCACGCGCTGGGCGAAAATCTGCACGCCATCGAGCGGCGCCAGCTCCCGCACGTATCCGGGCATCAGGGCAAACAGGACGGACGCCGTCAGCGACAGCGCAACACCTCGACCGGACAGCCTCATGGCCGCCTCAGCAGGCAGGAAAGGGAGTGGAGCGAAATCATCTGGGGCCTCGCAAAGCAGCCGGCGAACATACGCCTTCCTTGCCGCGAGCGGAAGCTTATCAAGGGCGAAATCTGACCATCCGGGCAGGGCCGCCGCCCGCATTGTTGAAAACGGCATTGCGCCCTACCGGTGGAGGCGAACTCATTCGCCATCGAGGCCGACGACCTCCCCCAGACACCAACAAAAAAGCCCGACCTGTATCAGGCCGGGCAGGCGAGGTGCGCGCACGGAGCGTCAGCGCACCTGGAGGGAGCGAGGAGCGACGCGGTGAATCAGGCCACCTGGGCCAGTTGCGCCTTGGCCGAAGCCAGGCCTTTCTCCTGGAACTCGTTGCCCATGTTCAGCCCTTCGGCATGGATGAAGGTCACGTCATGGATCCCGATGAAGCTCATGGCTTGGCGCAGATAGGGCTCCTGATGGTCCAGGGGGCTGCCGGAGTAGATGCCACCGCGAGCAGTCAGGACGAAAGCGCGTTTGCCGGTGAGCAGGCCTTTCGGACCGGTTTCGGTGTACTTGAAAGTAACGCCAGCGCGCAGCACATGATCCAGCCAGGACTTCAGAGTGCTGGGGATGGCGAAGTTGTACATGGGAGCGGCCATTACCAGTACGTCGGCAGCCAGGAGTTCCTCGGTCAGCAGGTTGGAGCGCTGCAGGGAGGCTTTCTCACTGTCGCTCTGCTGGTCCGCGGGCTTCATCCAGCCACCCAGCAAGTCGGCGTCCAGGTGCGGTACCTGATCGACGGCGAGGTCGCGAACGGTAATTTCATCGGCCGGATGGGCGGCTTGCCAATTGGCGATGAAGTCCTGGGTGAGTTGGCGGGAAACGGAACCTTGCTGACGGGCGCTGCTTTCGATGACGAGTACACGGGACATTTGGGGCTACCTCCATCGGGGGGTTGATTGCGTCGATGGGGCGCAGATTATTTCGACAAGAATCGATTAAAAAGCGTAAATATCCGCTTCTAAGTATCAAGAAATTTGATTTGTAGCAGGAAGGGCACTAGGCTGCTTGCTGTGCCCGAATCCGCGCCCCGACTACTTGGGATTGCAGGTCAGCTTGATCCGCAGCTTGATAATCGCGCGGTTGAAGTTGGCCGTCAGGTAGGCGCTTTTGCCACTCTCGATGACAGCCTTGCGCACTTTGGGAGTCTCGGGTCCGTTGACGAACACCACCTTGCACTCTGCCGTGGTTCCACCGACGTTCTGGATGTTGATGGCGGCCAGGTTGTTGTCGATGTCCGTGGTGTCGTAGACGAGCTCGGCGCCGTTGTACTGCTTCTCCACTTCGATGGGGTAAGCGAAAGCCAGGGTTGGCAACACGACGAGCAAGGCACAGCACAGTTTTTTCATGGGCGATCTCCAGTGCAGAGAACGCCAGCTTAACAGAGCGCCGCAAGCGGAATCAGCGCCATGAGCGCGCGCAATCTGCCGGCATAAGCAGCTAGAGGAGCAGCTCCGCATGAAAGCCCCGCGCGTGACACTGGACCAGTGGCGAACCCTGCAAGCGGTCGTGGACCACGGCGGCTTCGCCCAGGCAGCCGAAGCGACCCACCGCTCGCAATCCTCGGTCAGCTATACCGTTGCGCGGATGCAGGAGCAGTTGGGTGTGCCCCTGTTGCGCATCGAAGGGCGCAAGGCGGTGCTGACCGAAGCCGGCGAAGTGCTGCTGCGCCGCTCGCGGCAACTGGTCAAGCAAGCCAGCCAGCTCGAAGAACTCGCCCACCATATGGAGCAGGGCTGGGAAGCCGAAGTGCGCCTGGTGGTGGACGCAGCGTATCCCAACGCCCGCCTGGTGCGTGCCCTCACCGCTTTCATGCCGCAAAGCCGGGGCTGCCGCGTGCGCCTGCGCGAGGAAGTACTGTCCGGCGTCGAGGAAGTGCTGCTGGAAGGCTCAGCCGACCTCGCAATCACCACGCTGGATATCCAGGGCTACCTGGGGGCCGGACTCTGCTCGGTGGAGTTCGTCGCCGTCGCTCACCCAGACCACCCTCTGCATCGTTTGCAGCGGGAGATCAGCTTCCAGGACCTGGAAAGCCAGTTGCAGGTGGTAATCCGCGACACCGGCCGCACCCAGCCGCGCAACGTCGGCTGGCTGGGCGCGGAACAGCGCTGGACGGTTGGCAGCCTGTCCACGGCCGCCAACTTCGTCAGCAGCGGACTGGGTTTCGCCTGGCTGCCACGACATCTCATCGAACGGGAAATAAAGGAAGGGCAGCTCAAGCCGCTTCCCATGGAACAGGGCGGTAGCCGCCACCCCGCGTTCTATCTATATGCCAACAAGGACAAGGCCCTGGGGCCGGCGTCGCAGATCCTGGTCGAACTGATCAAGACCTTCGACTCCGCGCCGCTGGACGCCCCCTTCGCCGCGCCACTTTCCAGCGTCTGACAGGAGTCCACGCATGTCCTACTTCGATAACGACGGTTGCCAACTGCACTACGAGGACTACGGCCGCGGCATGCCGGTCTTGCTGATTCACGGTCTCGGCTCCAGCACCCGCGATTGGGAATACCAGGTCCCTGCCCTGGCCGCCCACTATCGGGTAATCGTCATCGATGTGCGCGGCCACGGCCGCTCCGACAAGCCCAATGAGCGCTACAGCATCGCCGCCTTCGCCGATGACGTGACGGCGCTGATCGAGCACCTCAAGCTGATCGACGTGCATCTGGTCGGCATCAGCATGGGCGGGATGATCGGTTTCCAGCTCGCCGTCGATCACCCGGAACTGCTGCGCAGCCTGACCATCGTCAACAGCGGTCCCGAGGTGAAACCCCACTCGCCGAAGGAGTACCTGGAAATCGCCAAGCGCTGGACCCTTTCGCGCCTGCTCAGCCTCGATAGCATCGCCAAGGCTCTCGGCGGCCTGTTGTTCCCGTTGCCCGAGCAGGCTGACCTGCGCCGCAAGATCGAAGAACGCTGGCCGCAGAACGACAAACGCGCCTACCTTTCCGCGCTGAACGCCATCATTGGCTGGGGCGTACGCGATCGCCTGCAGCGCATCAAGTGCCCAACACTGGTGATCACCGCCGACCGTGACTACACCCCGGTCGCCAAGAAAGAGACCTATGTGAAGGAACTACCGAACGCGCGCCTGGTGGTCATCAAGAATTCCCGCCATGCCACCCCACTCGATCAACCCGAACGTTTCAACACCACCCTGCTCGACTTCATTGCTGAAGTGGAGCGCAAAAAGGACCAAATCCCATGCTGAAGAAACTCGTCCTGGGCGCCTGCGCCCTGTTCGTCTCCCTGAGCCTGATGGCCGCCGACAAGCCCCATGTGCTTCTGACCACCAGTGCTGGGGAAATCGAGGTGGAACTGGAAGCCGACAAGGCCCCTGTCAGCGTGAAGAATTTCCTCGACTACGTGGATGCTGGGTTCTACAACGGCACCGTGTTCCATCGCGTGATCCCTGGTTTCATGATCCAGGGTGGCGGCTTCGATACCGACATGAGCCAGAAGGACACCCGTGACCCGATCAAGAACGAAGCCGACAACGGCCTGCGCAACCTGCGTGGCACCCTCGCCATGGCTCGTACCCAGGCGGTGAATTCGGCCACCAGCCAGTTCTTCATCAACCACAACGACAACGCCTTCCTCGACCACGGCAGCCGCGACTTTGGCTATGCGGTGTTCGGCAAGGTAGTGCGTGGTATGGATGTAGTGGACCAGATCGCCAATGTGCCCACCGGCAATCGCGGCATGTTCCAGAACGTACCGCTGCAGCCGGTAGTGATTCTCTCCGCCAAGCGGCTCTGACGCTCTCGACCCGGGAAGGAAGCCCGGGTCGACCGCTTATCCTTCGGATGGATTCGCCATGCTATTCCAACGCTTCGAGCGTCTGATCGACGTCTTTCGTCAGGCGCCAGACGAAATGCCGCCGCGCAGCGTCCTGCGCTTCTACGTCTATTACCTGCGCCAGGTATGGCCGATCTTCAGCGCCCTGCTGCTGGTGGGGCTGATCGTTGCCCTGATCGAAGTGGCACTGTTCAGCTTCCTCGGCCGCCTCGTCGACCTGGTCCAGGCCACGCCGGTCGGAGAACTCTTCCAGCGGCATGGTGCAGAACTGGCCTGGATGGCCGTGGTGACACTGATCCTGCGACCGCTGTTCAACAGCCTGCACGATCTGCTGGTGCACCAGAGCATCACGCCCGGGCTGACCAACCTGATCCGCTGGCAGAACCACCGCTACGTGCTGAAACAGAGCCTGGGCTTCTTCCAGAACGACTTCGCCGGGCGCATCGCCCAGCGCATCATGCAGACCGGCAACTCCCTGCGCGACTCGGCGGTGCAAGCGGTGGACGCCCTCTGGCACGTGCTGATCTATGCGATCAGTTCCCTGGTGTTGTTCGCCGAGGCCGACTGGCGCCTGATGATTCCCCTGGTGCTGTGGATAGCCAGCTACCTCTATGCGCTCTACTACTTCGTGCCGCGAGTGAAGCAGCGCTCCGTGGAATCCTCCGATTCCCGCTCGCGGCTGATGGGGCGCATTGTCGACGGCTACACCAACATCGCCACCCTCAAGCTCTTCGCCCATACCCGCGAGGAAGAGGACTACGCCCGAGAAGCCATCGGCGACCAAACCCGGAAGAGCCAGGCGATGGCGCGAGTGATCACCGCCATGGACGCCACCGTGACCATCATGGGCGGCCTGCTGATCGTCAGCACCTGCGGCCTGGCCCTGTGGCTTTGTAACCAGGGTCTGATCAGCGTCGGCGCCATTGCCCTGGCCACCGGGCTGGTGATCCGCATCATCAGCATGTCCGGCTGGATCATGTGGGTGGTCACCGGCATCTTCGACAACATCGGCCAGGTACAGGACGGCATGCAGACCATCGCCGTGCCGCGCCAGGTGACCGACCACCCGAACGCCGCACCGCTGCGGGTAGAGCGAGGCGAAGTGCGTTTCGAGCACATCGCCTTCCACTACGGCAAGGGCAGCGGAGTGATCGAGGGCCTGGACCTGGTGGTGCGGCCTGGCGAGAAGATCGGTCTGGTCGGCCCCTCCGGTGCCGGCAAGTCGACCCTGGTCAACCTGCTGCTGCGACTTTACGACCTGGAAAGCGGACGCATCCTCATCGACGGCCAAGACATCGCCCAGGTAACCCAGGAAAGCCTGCGGGCTCAGATCGGCATGGTCACCCAGGACACCTCGCTGCTGCACCGTTCGATCCGCGACAACCTGCTCTATGGCCGCCCCGGCGCCAGCGATGCCGAACTGCTGGATGCGGTGCAAAAGGCCCGCGCCGGCGAATTCGTCCCACAGCTTTCGGACGCCAACGGTCGGCGCGGCTTCGACGCCCATGTCGGCGAACGCGGCGTAAAGCTCTCCGGCGGCCAGCGCCAGCGCATCGCCATTGCCCGCGTGCTGCTCAAGGACGCCCCCATCCTGATCCTCGACGAGGCCACCTCTGCACTGGACTCTGAAGTGGAAGCCGCCATTCAGGAAAGTCTGGAAACGCTCATGCACGGCAAGACGGTCATCGCCATCGCCCACCGTCTGTCCACCATCGCGCGCATGGATCGCCTGGTGGTGCTGGACAAGGGGCGAATAGTGGAAAGCGGCAGTCACTCGCAGTTGCTGGAGTGCGGTGGTCTCTACGCGCGGCTCTGGCAGCACCAGACCGGAGGGTTCGTCGGCGTGGAATGAGTACCAGCCGCGTCGCTCCATCGACGCGGCTGATCTCTAATACAAGGCGCTTCGATTTCAACCTGGCGCATCTGGCTGGTCATATGGACCCCGTATCCGGTTTCACCTCAAACCCACCACGGAACCCGAGAGGATCAGCCCATGAAGATCGCATCCGCCGTCAGCGCCGTGCTCGCCAGCCTCGCTCCAAGTGTGTTCGCCCAGGACCACCATCGTGACGTAGGCGCCGGCATTCCCGCAGTCGACTATCACTACGGCATGGAACTGGACGTGCAGCGCGTCCTTTATCGCACCGACGCAACCCAGCGTGCAGGCGTGGTTCCGGTAACCATGGTCTACGAGGACAGCCAGGGCGACCTGCACAAGGTTCGTTTCCTCGAATGGGGCAGCCATACCAGCAACAGCTGAGAAAAATGAGCCGGGCGCCCCTTCTCCGGGTACCCGGCTTCTCGTACATGGCACCGCGGTACGAGGTAGACCACGATCAATTTTTTCAGGAACTGCGACAAACGGTCGCAACCCCTCAAGCTTGGGCAATTGCGAATGATCAAAAAACGCTCAGACGAGGCACTCGGATCGTGGGCGCTGAACTAACCGTTTTCAGTCGGTCAGATTAAGTCCCTTGTAAGCGAAACCCAACAGAGGAAAACAAGCCTTATGAAAATGGCCTCGGTTGTAAGCGCCCTGCTCACTAGCCTCGCGCCCAGCGTATTCGCCCAGGATGGCCCCCAGAATCAAGGCTCCGGCATCGCGCCGGTGGATTACCACTACGGGATGGAAGTCGATATCCAGAAAGTGCTGCACCGCACCGACACCTCCCAGAAGACCGGTGTAGTGCCCGTCACGCTCGTCTACGAAGACAGCGAGGGCGAAGTCCACAAGCTCCGCTTCCTCGAGTGGGGTGGCAGCACCGCCACTCCCGACCTCCCCCATATCGGCTGATCAATCCTGCCGATATGGCAGCAAGCCTCGCGCCTCCTCGGCGTAGGCCAGCACGCCAACCCGCTCCTGCACTAGGAAATCACCCACAGCAGCCCGCAAGCCGGGGTGGGCGAGCCAGTGCCAGGAGCGGGTGATCACTGGCTCGAATCCCCGAATCAATTTGTGCTCGCCCTGAGCACCCGCATCGAAGCGCTGCAGACCCGTGGCTATAGCCTGATCGATTCCCTGGTAGAAACAGGTTTCGAAATGCAGCCTGTCGAACTCCGCCAGACAACCCCAATATCGCCCGTAGAGGGTGTCTCCGCCCTGTAGCGAAAATGCCATGGCCACTGGCCGGCCTGCCTGCAGCGCCAACACCACGTGAATGGCTTGCGGCATCCGCTCCGCCAGCAGGCTGAAGAAGGTTCGCGTCAGGTATGGCGCCTGGCCCCGCACCCGGTAGGTGTTGGCATAGCAGGCGTAAACGAAATCCCAATCCGCTTCATCCAACTCCCGGCCTTGGCGCCACTGGAACTCGATCCCCTGCCCCGCTACTTGTTCGCGCTCTTTGCGGATCTGCTTGCGCTTGCGTGAACTCAACGCGTCGAGGAAATCCTGGAAATCCCGGTACCCGTGGTTGCGCCAGTGAAACTGGCAACCCAAGCGCTCCAACCAGCCTTCGCGCCCGCGCAAATGGTGGTCGGCAAAAGAGTCGGTGAAGTTGATATGCAGTCCGGACAAATTGTCAGTGGCTACATCGACGACTACCGCATCAAGCAGTTCGCTCGCTGCGGCGTCATTCACCGCCAGCACGCGCGCGCCTCCCACCGGGGTAAAGGGCACGGCCGCTAACAACTTGGGGTAATAGGGGATGCCCGCGCGCTGGCAGGCATCGGCCCAGGCCCAGTCGAATACGTATTCGCCATAGGAATGGCTCTTCAGGTAAGCCGGCAACGCGGCACGCAACTCGCCCTTCGATCCGCGCAGCAAGTGGTGGGCAGGATGCCATCCGCTGCGACCACCCACGCTGCCGCTTTCTTCAAGGGTGGATAAAAAGGCGTGGCGCACGAATGGCTGATCGTCCGGCAGAAGGGCATCCCACTGCTGCGGGTCGAGTTCATTGAGGCGGGAAAGGGGCTGGATCGACATGGCGCCAGTCTGGCGCGGGCTGCGGAGGAAGAAAAGTGGGGACAAAAAAATGGGCGACCGAAGTCGCCCGAGGTGCCTTGCGTGCCTGTAAACCCAGAAAACTCAACGCGGCTTGCGTTTGTGCGAGTCCTTCCAGATGAAGTAACCAACACCGGCGAAGAAAGCGACCATGAGACCGACGGTGCCTATACCGGCGAGAACCACTGTATCGACGAACATGATCTGCCTCCTGCGTTGTGGCGTTGTTGCTTCGATGGGTTCAAGTTACCCGCACGGCAGGCAGGAGAAATTGATCTGGATCAATAGCCCTGGAGCGCCCGCGGCAAGCCTGCCAGGGCACTGATCCAAGTCAATTTTCGGAGCATCTGGCAGGAAGCGGGAGGGGCAAAACGAACAGTGGGAGCGAATTCATTCGCGAATGAATTCGCTCCCACAATGGGCAGGAAAAGGAGCGGTTCTCAGCGTTTCTTCGGTTTCTTCGGCTTCTTGCCCTTGGACAGTGGCATGGCTTGTTCGAAGGCCTTGCGCATGTCGTTCAGACGCTTGTCGTGGACGTCATGGATGCGCTTGTCGCGCTCGGCGCCGAAATCGATCAGGTTGTCGTCGTTGCTCATCAGCGAATCCATCGGAAGGTGAGGTTGAGACGGGGGGCGCAAGCGGTACGGGTCTTCGCCACCTGGTGCTGCCAATGATGCTGTGTCGGCCCACTCATGACCAGTAGTGCGCCATGGCCAAGTTCCAGGGAATGTTCGATGCGATTGCCACCCTTGCGCCGCAGGTCGAAGCGACGGGTGCCGCCCAGGTTGAGCGAGGCGACCAACGGATTGCTGCCAAGCTCGGGCTCGTCATCGCTGTGCCAGCCCATGGAGTCCTGACCGTCACGATAGTAGTTGAGCAGCACGCCATTCAGGGGCTGCCCCACCGCCGCCACGATCCGCGCGCGAATCTCCGCCAGCAACGGCGTCCAGGGCAGCGGCTCGTGGGTCAGGCCGGAATAGCGGTAGCTGGCCTCGGCATCACCGTACCAGGCCACCAATCGGGGAACCGGATAAAAGCGGCCATGCAGATGAACCTGTGGCTGCTCCCAGGCAGTCTCGGCCACCAAACGCGCCAGCCAGTCACTGGCCACGTCCGGAGAAAGGAAGTGTGGCTCGTAGTGCAGCTCGGCGTTTGGCAACTGAAGGGGAATATCGTCGAACAGATCCACCGGTATAGGCTTCAGGAATCAAGACGCCTCATTCTGCGCGCCTCAGACCTCCACATCCACCCATAGCCCCTGACGTGGCAGCTCCTGGAGAACGGCCTGATCTTCCTCGGCGACCTCTCCGGCCGCCAGTTCCTGGGGCGAATAACCTCTCCGCTGACGACGACGCTGCTCTTCGCGCAGCAGTTCCTCGGCCTCCTGGGGATGGCGCTTGTCCAGGCTCACGGCGCTTTCCTGCGCACTCTCCTGCATGGGAGTGACGGGCGCGATGTCAGGACGCGGCTTGACCACGTCCTGTTGGGCCGTGACGGGGACCAGGCCCTGCGGAATGGGTGGCAACATGATCGCGCCCTCCTTTGGTCAGTCTGTCGGCCACTTGGGGGGTTTCTTTACCGGCGCTCGCTAAACTTCTGCGGATATACGGCCCGTATCCGGCGTCGCCCTGCGCCTTCGGTTCCGTTAACATACGCGGCTTTTTTCAATTCAGGGAGACACGCATGGCGCAGCAGTATCAACCGGGGCAACGCTGGATCAGTGACAGCGAAGCAGAGCTTGGGCTCGGAACCATCCTGACATCGGATGGCCGGCTGCTCACCGTGCTCTACCCGGCCACTGGCGAGACCCGCCAGTACGCGCTGCGCAATGCGCCGCTGACCCGCGTGCGCTTCGCTCCGGGCGACGAGATCACCCACTTCGACGGCTGGAAGCTCAATGTCCAGGAAGTCGAAGATATCGATGGGCTGTTGATCTATCACGGCATCACTGCCCAGAACGAACCTCGCATCCTCCCGGAAACCCAGCTGAACAACTTCATCCAGTTCCGCCTGGCCAACGATCGCCTGTTCGCCGGGCAGATCGACCCGCACAAGTGGTTCGCCCTGCGCTACCACACGCTGGAACACCGCTCGCGCCTGCTGCAATCCTCCCTCTGGGGTCTGTCCGGCGCCCGCGCCCAGCCGATCGCCCACCAGTTGCACATTGCTCGTGAGGTAGCCGACCGCGTTGCGCCGCGCGTACTGCTGGCCGACGAAGTAGGCCTGGGCAAGACCATCGAAGCCGGCCTCGTCATCCACCGCCAGCTCATCTCCGGCCGCGCCAGCCGGGTACTGATCCTGGTACCGGAGAACCTCCAGCACCAATGGCTGGTAGAAATGCGCCGTCGCTTCAACCTGCAGGTCGCCCTGTTCGATGCCGAACGCTTCGCCGAGAGCGATGCCAGCAACCCCTTCGAAGACAGCCAGTTGGCTCTCGTGTCCCTGGAGTGGCTCAAGAGCAGCGACCGCGCCCAGGATGCAGCCTTTGCCGCCGGCTGGGACCTGCTGGTCGTCGACGAAGCGCACCACCTGGTGTGGCATCCGGAGCAGGCCAGCCCTGAGTACCGTCTTGTGGAGCAATTGGCCGAGGTCATCCCCGGTGTCCTGCTGCTCACCGCCACCCCGGAACAGCTGGGTCTGGAAAGCCACTTCGCGCGCCTGAGACTGCTGGACCCGAGCCGTTTCCACGACCTGGAGGCCTTCCGTGCGGAAAGCGCCAACTATCGCCAGGTGGCCGAAGCCGTCCAGGAACTGCTGGACCAGGGCCGCCTGAGCGCCAAGGCCGAAGCAACCATCAAGGGCTTCCTCGGCGAAGAAGGCGAAGGTCTGCTGCACGCCCTTGCCGGTGGCGACGAAGAAGCCGCACCACGCCTGGTGCGCGAGTTGCTCGACCGTCATGGCACTGGCCGCGTGCTGTTCCGCAACACCCGCGCCGCCGTGCAGGGCTTCCCCGAGCGCCAGCTGCACCCCTACCCGCTGCCCAACCCGGTCGAGTACATGGAGCTGCCTATCGGCGAGCACCCTGATCTCTACCCGGAAGTCAGCTTCCAGTCCCAGCAGGACAACAGCGACGAAACCGAACGCTGGTGGCGCTTCGATCCGCGCGTCGAATGGCTCATCGACACCCTGAAGATGCTGAAGAAGTTCAAGGTGCTGGTGATCTGTGCCCACGCGGAAACCGCCCTGGACCTGGAAGACGCGCTGCGCGTGCGCTCCGGCATCCCGGCTACCGTATTCCACGAAGGCATGAGTATCCTCGAGCGCGATCGCGCCGCCGCCTACTTCGCGGACGAGGAATTCGGTGCCCAGGTGCTGATCTGCTCTGAAATCGGCTCCGAGGGCCGCAACTTCCAGTTCGCCCATCATCTGGTGCTGTTCGACCTGCCGGCCCATCCGGACCTGCTGGAACAACGCATCGGCCGCCTCGACCGGATCGGCCAGAAACACACCATCCAACTCCATGTGCCCTATCTGGAAACCAGTCCGCAGGAGCGCCTGTTCCAGTGGTACCACCAGGCATTGAACGCCTTCCTCGCCACCTGCCCTACCGGCAGCGCCATCCAGCACAAGTTCGGACCGCGTCTGCTGCCGATGCTCGAAGGGGGTGATGACAGCGCCTGGGATGCCCTGGTGAGCGAAGCCGAAGCCGAGCGCAAACGCCTGGAAGGTGAAATGCACAACGGCCGCGACCGCTTGCTGGAACTCAACTCCGGTGGTGCCGGCGAAGGCGAGCGCCTGGTCGAGGACATTCTCGACCAGGACGACCAGTTCGCCCTGCCTCTTTATATGGAGTCTCTGTTCGAAGCCTTCGGTGTCGACAGTGAAGACCACTCCGAGAATGCTCTGGTGCTCAAGCCTGGCGAGAAGATGCTGGACGCCGGCTTCCCCCTCGGCGACGACGAAGGCGTGACCGTCACCTACGACCGCGACCAGGCCCTGTCCCGCGAGGACATGCAATTCCTCACCTGGGAACATCCCATGGTGCAGGGCGGCATGGACCTGGTGCTCTCCGGCTCCATGGGCAACACCGCGGTGGCGCTGATCAAGAACAAGGCGCTCAAGCCCGGCACCGTGCTGCTGGAACTGCTCTATGTCAGCGAAGCCGTCGCCCCGCGTGCCCTGCAACTGAGCCGCTTCCTGCCACCCAAGGCCCTGCGCTGCCTGCTGGATGGCAACGGTAACGACCTGGCGTCCAAGGTGGCCTTCGACACCCTCAACGACCAATTGGAAAGCGTGCCGCGCGGCAGCGCCAACAAATTCGTCCAGGCCCAGCGCGACGTGCTCGCAGCGCAAATCAACGCCGCCGAAGCCAAGATCGCCCCGCGCCATGCCGAGCGCGTTGCCGAAGCCAAGCGCCGTCTGAAGGCCGAACTGGACGAAGAACTGGCCCGCCTCACCGCACTTCGGGCGGTCAACCCGAGTGTGCGCGACAGCGAGCTGGAAGCCGTCCGCCACCAGCGTGACGAAGGCCAGCAACTGCTGGACAAGGCCGCGCTGCGATTGGAGTCGATCCGGGTGCTGGTAGCGGGGTAATTGGCCGGTCCACTCCCCCACAGGAGAGAACCCCACTAACAAGAAGGCCCGTAGAAATGCGGGCCTTCTTGCTTACGGAGTACTGTCAGGCCGCGGCTGCCACCATCCCCTGGCGCATGTTCGCCGCATCGCGCACGAAGCAGCGTGCCGCCTGGCACAGCGCCAGCATGGTCAGGGTGAGTGCCACCGGCACCAGGAACATTGCGTTATGCAGCCCCACGGCCTTGAACGTCTCGTTCATTTCGCTGGCACCGGCCGCCAGCATCGCCGCCTGGGAGTAATGGTCCGACAGCAGCCCCACCACTACCGGGCCGAGACCGCCGCCGAGCAGGTAGAGACCGGCAAAGAACAGCGCCATCGCGGTAGCCCGCAGGCGCGGCTCCACCACATCCTGGATGGCGGTGTAGACGCAGGTATAGAAGTTGTAGGCGAACAGCCAGCCCAGGCTGAACACTCCTACGAACAGGCCGATCTCGATGCGTCCGGCGAACAGGGCATAGCCAGTGCAGACAGCCGCCACCGCCATGCTGAATGCCGCCAGCAGAAGACGGCCACGTTCAGACTTCTGATGCACTTTATCCGCCACCCAGCCCCCCAGGGTCAGGCCAACCAATCCGGTCAGGCCGGTAATGATGCCGGTGGCGACTGCCGCCTGCTCGAGGGGCATCAGGAAGTAGCGCTGCAGCATCGGCACCATGAAGGAGTTGGTGGCGTAAGTGGCGAAGTTGTAGGTCAGGCCCGCAACGGTCAGCCACCAGAATGTGCGGATCGCCAGCACCCGGCGTAGCGGCTTGTCCATTGGGGTTGCAGTGGACACCTGCACAGCCTCGGCGGCGCCACGGGCAGGTTCCTTGATGAAGAACATGAAGATCGCCAGGATGATCCCTGGCACAGCGGCGATGAAGAACGGCGCACGCCAACTGTCGAAGGCCTTCACCATCGCACCGATGGTAAAGAACGCCAGCACCAGCCCCAGCGGCAAGCCCAGCATGAAGATGCCCATGGCACGGGCACGCTTGTGGGCGGGGAAAAGATCACCGATCAACGAGTTGGCAGCCGGCGCGTAGCTGGCCTCGCCAATGCCCACCCCCATGCGTACCAGCAGGAAGCTCCAGAAGTTCCAGGCCAGGCCGTTCACGGCCGTCAGGCCGCTCCACACCGCCAGGCCCCAGCCCATGATCTTCCTCCGCGCGCCAGTGTCGGCCATGCGTCCAAGCGGCACGCCAGCTATCGCATAAACCAGGGTGAAGGCAGTGCCGATCAAGCCCAGCTGGAAATCGCTCAGGCTCCACTCGTGGCGCACCGGCTCGATGATGATGGCCGGGATGGTCCGGTCGAAGAAATTGAAGAGGTTGGCCAGAAAAAGCAGGAAGAGCACGCGCCAGGCATTGGCCGCTTGAAGAGATTGCTGCATGAGTCGGTCTCGTTGTTGTTGTAAGGCGCCCGGATAACCGCAAGCCGGGGTCCAGGCTGCAATCTAGAGCGTGCGGCCGGCCACTGTCTGCGAAAATTCGTGGGATTTATGTAACCCGATGCTGCCGGAACGAACAGCCCTGCTGGCCGGTCATCCCTCGCGAACTACCGTTCAGCGCCAAGGTACGATCGTCTCAGGAAGCGGCCAACCGCTGGCTATACTGAAGGCACGGTGCCAGCAAGCACTCCCTCCCCCGAATATTCAATAGTCTGCATGGGAACGCCCTCTATGGACTGGCTGGGTCTGCGCTTCGGTACCGATCTTCCTGCGGACGGCCAGATCCTCCTGGCTTGCACCCATAACAGCTGGTTGGTGTTGCTGGCCTTCCTCGTCGCCTCAGGCGCCGGTTACTGCGCGTTCGACATGGCTGAACGAGTGGCCCATGCGCAGCAACCGGAAACCCGGCGGCGCTGGTGCTGGCTTGGGGCCTGGTGCCTTGGGGGCGGCATCTGGGCGATGCACTTCATCGCCATGCTGGCCTTCGAAGCGCCTATCACCATCGACTACGACATCCCCACCACCACGCTCTCGCTGGTCATGGTGGTTTCCGCCTCACTGGTGGGCATGTACACCCTCGGCCGGACCAACGTCGAACCCCGCCACTACCTCGCGGCGGCACTGGCAATCGGCCTTGGCATCACCCTAATGCACTACAGCGGCATGGCCGCGATCCGCTCGGTGGCGACCCAGTACTATCACCCCGTCATGGTCGTCGTATCTGTGGGTGTAGCCGTGGCCGCCAGCCTGGCTGCCATGCTGCTTTCCGCATTCTTCCGTGAGCGCAGCGAAGGCCACCAACTGCTGAAGATTCCCGCCAGCCTGGCCATGGGCGGCGCCATCTGCAGCATGCACTTCACCGGCATGCTGGCCCTGCAACTGGCGGTTCCCGCGGGCACCGAACTTCACCTCAAACAAGCCGACAATGCCGTACAGCTCGGCCTCAGTCTCGCGGTGATCGCTGGCATGGTGCTGCTGTTCGCCCTGTGCGTGGCCTGGGCCGACAAGAAGCTGCAACGCAAGGAACGTGACCTGCAACACGTCAACAACCTGCTGCGGGAACTGGAGCAGGTTAAGGTCAAACTGCAGAACGTCGCCCATTACGACGCCCTCACCAACCTGCCCAACCGTCGTGCATTCAACGATTTCTTCGTCGAGAAGCTTCAACAGCACGCCCAGTACAAGCAACCGCTGGCCGTAATGTTCCTGGACGTGGACCATTTCAAACGCGTCAACGACAGCCTCGGCCACGACGCCGGAGACGAGTTGCTCAAGGTCGTGGCAGAGCGGGTACGCAGCGTACTGCGCCGGGAGGATGTCATCGCACGCCTGGGAGGAGATGAGTTCTGCGTGCTGGCCAGCCTCGGTAGCCTGATGGAAGCCAAGGCGCTGTCCCAACGCATCATGCACCGCATGAAGGAGCCCATCACCCTGGCCGGGCGCAATGTCACCATGACCACCAGCATCGGCATCAGCCTCTTTCCGGATGATGGCGAGACCTGCGAGGAACTGCTCAAGCACGCCGACCTCGCGCTCTACCAGGCCAAGAGCAGCGGTCGCAACAACCTCCACTTCTTCAGCCACCACCTGAAGCACAAGGCGACATTCGAGCTGCAACTGGAGGAAGAACTGCACCTGGCGCTGGCCAGGGATCAGGGCCTGTTCCTCAACTACCAGCCCATCCTGGACCTGAACAGCGGCCAGGTAACCAAGCTGGAAGCCCTGGTGCGCTGGCAGCATCCACAACTTGGCCTGCTCTCTCCCGACCGCTTCATCGGTGTGGCCGAAGCCAATGGCTTCATCGCCGAACTGGACGGCTGGGTGCTGCGCCGCGCCTGTCGCGACCTGGCCAGCCTGGCCGCCAAGGGATTCCACGACTTGCGAGTGGCGGTGAACTGCTCGGCGCTCAACCTCAGCCGCAATGAACTGGCGGACGAAGTGCAGCGTGTCCTGGAGGAAAGCGGGCTACGGCCGCAAAGGCTGGAGCTGGAGGTCACCGAAAACGCCCTGATGTGCAACGTCAACCAGGCGCTGTACCTGCTGGAGCGCATTCGCAGCCTCGGCGTGAGCATTTCCATCGATGACTTCGGCACCGGCTATTCATCCCTGGCTTACCTGAAGCGACTGCCCCTGGATACGCTCAAGATCGACCGTTCCTTCGTCATGGACATCCCCGGCAGCCATGCCGACATGGAGATCGTCCAGGCCATCATCGGCATGGCCCACACCCTGCATCTGCACGTGGTGGCCGAAGGGGTGGAGACTCGCGAACAGCTGGAGTTTCTCCATGGCCAAGGCTGCGACTACATCCAGGGCTACCTGCTCAGTCGCCCACAGTCGCTGGAGGCCATCGAAGCCTTCCTGCGTAGCTCCTACGGACTGAGCGGCAGCAATGTGCTGCCACTGCGCCCCAAGGACTCCAGCCCGGCCTGAAGTCGCGGTCAGCGGCGCGCCGACTGGCGATGACGCAAATACTCGAGGACGGCTGCCTGTTCGCCGGCGAACTCGATCCGGGTCGACTTGCTTTCGCGCTGGAAGGCATACATCGGGTCGTAATACTCGCGCAGCAAACCTTCGATCCAGCCACGATGCAGCTCCACATTGCCGGTGGCTTCCTGCTCGGCAAGGGCAGCCTCCATCAATGCCGACATCCGCTGGTGACGTTCGCCGCCCAGGCGCCGGAGGATATTGTCCAGGCTCTGGCGCATGCGCTCGGCGAAGCGGGTGAAGCCGTGTTCGTCTCCGTGGGTGGCGATGAACTCGGCACAGAGGTTGACCACGTAATCCCGCAGGATACGCTCCACCCGGTCGTCGAAACTGTCATCGAGCCAGACCAGCGGGTATTGCTGCATGCCCTGGTACAACTCCAGCGGCACCGAGCAGCTACCGACGATGCGCCCCTCGTCTTCCAGCACGAACTGTTCATGGCCGGCGGCGCGCTTCTTGAGGATGTCGATGGCCAGTGCGTTTTCGAAATCGATTTGCGCGGGCTGGGGAGTCGCGCGCTTACCGAAGCTCGAACCTCGGTGGTTGGCGTGGCCTTCGAGGTCCAGGCTGTTGGCCAGATGCGCGATCACATCGGTCTTGCCAGTGCCGGTCAGGCCGCCCACCAGCACGAAATCGCACTGGTTGACTGCGTCCTGGGTCGTTTCCAGGAGAAAGGTCCGCATCGCCTTGTAGCCGCCTCTCACCCTCGGATACTCGATCCCCGCTTCCGTCCTCAACCACTCCTGCACCAGCTGCGAACGCAGACCGCCCCTGAAGCAGTAGAGGTAACCCTGTGGATTAGCGCGGGCGAAGGCAGCCCAACCCTCGATGCGCTCCGCCTTGGTCGCGCCGCTCACCAGCTGGTGGCCCAGGGCAATGGCCGCCTGCTGGCCATGCTGCTTGTAGGACGTCCCCACTTTCTGCCGCTCGATGTCGGTCATCAGCGGCAGGTTGACCGTATGGGGGAAGGCGCCCTTGGAGAATTCCACCGGGGCGCGGGCATCCATCATCGGCAGGTCATCGAGGAAGATTTCGCGGTAATTCGAGGTGTCCGGACGCATCAGAACACCTCGACCGCGAGACTCTGTCGCTCGTGCAACTGGCCGATGGGCGCCAGTTGCAGGCCGAGCTCCTCGGCCACGGCCAGAAACTCCGCCTCTCCTTCCGGCGCCACCGCCACCAGCAGGCCGCCGCTGGTCTGTGGGTCGCAGAGCAGAAGTTTCTGCACTTCTGCGAGCGGCGCCAGGCGGTCGCCATAGCTCTCGAAGTTGCGCAGGGTCCCACCGGGCACGCAGCCGCGTTCCAGGTAGTACTCCACGCCCGGCAGGCTGGGCACCTTGGCGTAATCGATACGGGCGGTCAGGCCACTGCCGTCGGCCATTTCCACCAGGTGGCCAAGCAGGCCGAAGCCTGTGACGTCGGTCATCGCCTTGACGCCGGCGAGCTTGCCGAAGCGACTGCCAGGCTTGTTCAACGTGCACATCCAGTCGCGGGCCAGGCCCACGTCGGCTTCGCGCAATTTGCCCTTCTTCTCCGCCGTGGTGAGGATGCCGATGCCCAGGGGCTTGGTCAGGTACAACTTGCAGCCAGCGGTGGCGGTGTCATTGCGCTTCATGTTGCGCTTGTCCACCACGCCGGTGACGGCCAGGCCGAAGATCGGCTCGGGGGCATCGATGGAGTGCCCACCGGCCAGCGGGATTCCCGCCTCATCGCACACCGAACGACCACCCCGAATCACTTCGCGGGCGACTTCCGGCGGCAGCACGTTCACCGGCCAGCCGAGGATGGCAATGGCCATCAGCGGGTCGCCGCCCATGGCGTAGATATCACTGATGGCGTTGGTGGCAGCGATACGGCCGAAGTCGAAGGGGTCATCGACAATCGGCATGAAGAAGTCAGTGGTGGAAACTACGCCGCGCTCATCATCCAGCGCATAGACCGCCGCATCATCCCTGGAGGCATTGCCTACCCAGAGTTTCGGGTCGAGGTTCTGTGCGCCGCTGCCGGCAAGGATCACTTCCAGCACCTTGGGAGAAATCTTGCAGCCGCAACCAGCTCCATGGCTGTACTGGGTGAGGCGTATGGGGTCGGTCATGGTTCTCTCTCTGAAACAATTCGATCGGGGTATCTGTAGGAGCGACTTCAGTCGCGAAGGACTGCACAGCAGTCCCGTAGGCGTTCACCAGCGGGCAGCCCACTCGCATCGCGAATGAATTCGCTCCCACTCGCGCACGTTCCACATAGATTCTCGTGGGCTCAGGCCAGCCTGGCCTTCCAGTCCGGCAGCCAGCCCAGAGTGTCGGCAGTGACGCCGGTGGGCTTGTACTCGGCTCCCAGCCACCCGGGGTAATCATCTTCCTGCAGGGCACGCATGGCAGGGCCGAAGTCGGTGTTGCCCGTGCCCGGCTCACCGCGGCCGGGGCAGTCGGCGAACTGCACATGGCCGATGCGACCAGCCAGCAGGCGAATACCCGCCGCCGCGTCCACGCCCTGCCGGGCCATGTGGTAGAGGTCGTACTGGGCACTGAGGTTGGGGTGGTCGACATCGCGCAGCAACCGGTCCAGTTGCTCCGGGGTGTTGATCAGGAAACCAGGCATATCCAGCGGGTTGATCGCCTCGCACACCACGCCAATATGCAGCACCGCAAAGGCTTCAGCTGTCTTGCGCAGGTTGGCCGCAAGGCAGGCCAAGGCTCGATCACGGCTGACGCCCTCGGCCTGCCGCCCTGCCAGCACATTGACGAAGCGCGGGCGAGTCATGGCGGCGTAGCTCAGTGCCTGCGCCAGCGCATCGTCGAACTGCTCCTGTCGATCCGGCACGGCCGCGAGGCCAGGGCCGCCATCCATCAGGTCGCCAGCCGGCAGGTTGAAGAGGACCAGCGGCAGACCGGCTGCTTCCAGCACTTCCTTCATGCGGATCGCCGGCAACTCGTAGGGGAACTGCACCTCGACGCCGTCAAATCCGCAGACGCGGGCGGCTATGACACGCTCAATCAATGGGCGATCGGTGAACAGCAGGGACAAGTTCGCGGCGATCTTCATCAATGATTCTCCCGATACATTTCCACCAGCGTAGCCGGATCGCGTTCCAGATTGCCCTGACTGCCGTGCAGGCGCATCAGTTGGGCCGCCAGGCCACTGAGCGGCGTTGCCGAGTCGTGCTCGCGAGACAGGCGCACTGCGGTATCCAGATCTTTCAGCAGGGTGCGCACGTGCCATTTGATGGGTTCGAAATGGCTCGCGGCCATCTGCGGCGCGAGGATCTGCAGCGGCTTGGAATCCGCGAAGCCACCGGCCAGCGCCGTGGCGATCAGGCTCGCATCCACACCGGCCTTTTCCGCCAGGGCAACCACTTCGGCAATTACCAGGGCGTTGCAGGCCACGATCATCTGATTGCAGACCTTGGTCACCTGGCCGGCTCCGACCGCACCCATGCGGGTCAGTCGCTGGCCCAGGTGGGCGAGGATCGGCCGCACCCGCTCCACATCGTCTTCATGACCGCCGGCCATGATCGCCAGGGTGCCAGCCTCGGCACCGGGCGTACCACCGGATACCGGCGCGTCCATCCAACGCATGCCGGTACGAGCCTCCAGATCGGCTGCCATCTCGCGGGTGGCGGCAGGTTCCAGGCTGGAGAAATCCACCAGCAATTGTCCCGGCTTAGCGCCTTCAAGAATGCCGCCCTCACCGAACACCACCTTGCGTACCACGCGGGTGTCCGCCAGGCAGAGCATCACAATGTCCGCCTCGGCGCACAGTTCGGCCGGTGCTTTCACGCGGCGTGCACCCAATTCAACCAGAGGCGCGCACTTCTCTGGCGAGCGGTTCCATACGGTCAGCGGGTAACCGGCGGCCAGCAGGCGGCGGGTCATGGGCAGGCCCATCAGGCCGATGCCGGCGAAAGCGATGGAAGGCAGGGAATCGGTCATGCCGAAGCTCCAGGCAATTAGCGAAACGCACATCTTAAACGCCTGGCCAGCAACGTGAAGCTACCAAGCCGCCGGGCGCTCACTATAATCCGCCTGCCTTTTCCGCTATTGAACCGGAGAATCCTATGTTCAAACGCTCTCTCGCCCTCGTGGCAGGCATCGCACTGTCTTTTTCCGCTGTTGTTTCCCAGGCCGCCGACGTCCTCAAGGTCTCGGCCATTCCCGACGAAGCGCCAACCGAACTGCTGCGCAAGTTCAAGCCGCTCGGTGCGTACCTCGAAAAACAACTGGGCATGAAAGTAGAGTTCGTTCCCGTGGCCGACTATGCGGCCGTGGTCGAATCCCTCGCGGCCGACCGTTTGGACATGGCCTGGCTCGGCGGCTTCACCTTCGTCCAGACTCGCCTGAAGACCGGCAACGCCATCCCCCTGGTGCAACGCGAGCAGGACGAGAAGTTCACTAGCAAGTTCATCAGCGCCGACCCGGCAGTGAAGTCCCTGCAGGACCTCAAGGGCAAGACCTTCGCTTTCGGCTCGGTTTCCTCCACCTCCGGCAGCCTGATGCCGCGCTACTTCATGCAGAAGGACGGCATCGTGCCCGAGCAGTTCTTCTCCCGAGTTGCCTACTCCGGCGCCCACGACGCCACAGTGGCCTGGGTCCAGGCCGGCAAGGTCGATGGCGGCGTGCTCAACGCCAGCGTCTGGCAGAAACTGGTGGACGCCGGCAAGGTCGACACCAGCAAGGTGAAGGTATTCGCCACCACCCCGACCTACTACGACTACAACTGGACGGTGCGCGGAACCCTGGACCCCGCCCTGGCCGAGAAAATCAAACAGGCCTTCCTCGCGCTCGACCCAGCCAATCCGGAACACAAGGCGATCCTCGACCTGCAGGCCGCCAGCCGTTTCATTCCGACCAAGCCCGAGAACTACAAAGGCATAGAGGAAGCCGCACGCTCGGCCGGCCTGTTGAAGTGAGCCTGTCGCTGCATGGCGTGGATCTGGTCCACGCCAACGGCCAACCTGCACTCCGGGGCATCGATCTCACTGTCGGTAGCGGTGAAAGGGTAGCCATCATCGGCCCATCGGGCGCCGGCAAGACCAGCCTGCTGCGCCTGCTCGCCACCAACCTGAAACCCGCCGCCGGGCAGTTCCAACTGCTCGGCGCGACGCCTTGGTCGCTCTCCGCGCGGGAGCGCCAGCGCCTGCGGGCGCGCATCGGTCTGGTGCACCAGGCGCCGCCCTTGCCACCACGCCAAAGGGTGGTCACCGCAGTACTGGCTGGCAAGCTCGGCCAATGGTCCCTGGGCAAAGGCTTGCTCAGCCTGGTGCATCCCCTGGACAGTACCGGCGCCCAGGCCGCCCTGGCACGGCTGGATCTGGCCGATAAGCTCTTCGAGCGCTGCGACCAGCTCTCCGGCGGCCAATTGCAGCGCGTGGGCATCGCCCGCGTGCTCTACCAGGCACCCGAATTGATCCTCGCCGACGAGCCGGTTTCCGCAATGGACCCGGTGCTCGCCGATCACACCCTCGACGTACTCTGCGCCGACGCCAGTCGCCGTGGCGTCACGCTGCTGGCGAGTCTGCACGCCGTGGAGCTGGCACTGGAACATTTTCCGCGCATCATCGGCGTACGCGACGGCCGTGTTGCCTTCGACCTCCCGCGGGAAGCTGTCAGCCAGGCTGACCTGGATACCCTCTACGCCAACGAGCAACTGCACGGCGACACCCCATCCTCGCCGCCCATAGCGGCCCCCGTGCTGCACATTCCGCGATGCTGAAAGCCACACCACGCGACCCCGCCGCGCTGCCCCGCCTACTGCTCACCCTGCTGGCCCTGGCGCTGCTCTGGCCTGGGCTGGAACTGAGCGAACTGAACCCGGCAGTGCTGCTGGATGAGGGCAACGCCCGCACCATGGGGCAATTCCTGTCGGCCTTCTGGCCACCCGAGCACGGCGAGGAGTTCCTTCATCTGTTAGGTCGCGCCACGCTGGAAACCCTGGCCATCGCCACCGCAGGCATGAGTCTGGCGCTGCTGATCGCCCTACCCGCCTCCCTCTGGGCCAGTCGAGCCCTTTCGTTGTCGGCCCTGCACCGCGGCGGGCGTCCAGCCTGGTGGGCACAGGTGTTGCGCTGGCCGGTGCGCGGCCTGCTGATTTTCCTGCGCAGTGTTCCGGAAATCGTCTGGGCACTACTGTTCGTCCGCGCCGTGGGCCTGGGCCCCACCGCCGGGGTGCTGGCCATCGCCATCACCTACAGCGGCATGCTCGGCAAGGTCTACGCGGAGATCTTCGAGTCCGTCGACCCACGCCCCACCCGCGCACTGCTTGCCGCCGGCAGCCCACGTCTGGCGGCGTTCGCCTATGGCGTACTGCCCAACGCAGCGGCAGAAGTGATTTCCTACACCGTCTACCGCTGGGAGTGCGCAGTGCGCGCCTCAGTCGTGATGGGCTTCGTCGGCGCCGGCGGCCTGGGCCAGCAGATGGACCTGTCGATGCGCATGTTCGCCGGCGGCGAAGTTGCCAGCATGCTGCTGACCTTCCTCGCCCTGGTGCTGTTGGCCGACCAACTCAGCCGCTTCCTGCGCGGGAGATTCGCGTGAGGCCGGGCAATATCCTGGTGATCGTCGCCTTGCTGGCGGCGACAGTCGCGTCCTTCGTGTGGCTGGGCGTCGACCTTGGCGCCCTGGTCAGTGGCGACGCCCTGCACCAGATGGGCAGCTACGCCATGCGCTTCCTCCACCCGGACTTTTCCACCGCACACCTCAAGGCCATCGGCTGGGGCGCCCTGGAGACGCTCGCGATGTCGGCCCTCGGCACGCTGCTGGCGGCGCTGCTGGGCCTGCTCATCGCCCTGCCTGCCGCCGGCCGCTTCGGCAGCCTGGCCCAAGGGACCGCGCGCCTGCTGCTGAATGCGCTACGTGCGGTGCCTGAACTGGTTTGGGCTGCGCTGATGGTCCTGGCTGCCGGCCTGGGTCCGAACGCCGGTACCCTGGCCCTGGCCCTGCACACCGCCGGCGTGCTGGGCCGGCTGTTCGCCGAGGCCCTGGAAAACACCCCGCCCGAACCCGCCGAAGCCATCCGTCTGAATGGCGGCGGACGAGTTGCCGCCTTCTGCTACGGCACCCTGCCGGGGGTCTGGCCGCAACTGGTGGCCTACATGCTCTATCGCTGGGAGAACAACATCCGCATGGCCAGCGTGCTCGGCTTCGTCGGCGCCGGAGGGCTGGGGCAGATGCTCTACATGAGCCTGTCCCTGTTCCAGGAAGCCCAGGCGGCCAGCGTGATCCTGGCAATGCTGATTCTGGTACTGGGAGTGGATGCCCTGAGCGGCTGGATGCGCCAACGCTGGGTCAGTGCATAGATAGTGCGAACACAAAGTGGATGCCTTGTGGGGGCGATTCCACCCCCACAGAAACAACAAAGGAGGCCAAAGGCCTCCTTGATGGAAAGGTGTAAACCGCAAGGCGGCTTACATCCGGAGCAAGGATCAGAACCCGTCTTTCTCGAGATGGTCGAAGTTCACCTTCTCACCGGGTTCGGCACCCAGCACGCGGCGGATATCTTCGAAGATCTGGTCGTATTCCTTGTGGTTACGCATGATCAGCGTGGTATTCGGGTGCAGACCGTTCTTCACCGCCACCTTGGAAACCACGCTGGCGAAGTTGAACGCAGTGTCGCGGTGCATCTCGAACTCTTCGGTAAATGACTTGCCCTCGATTTCGCCGACCATGCGGAAGTGCAGCATGGTGCCTTCCTTCGCATTCGGGCGCGCTTCGTAATAGAGGTCGATGGAAAACTGCTGCCCCGGAAAACCGGGCACGCTGGCCCGATGTACATGGCCTGGTTCGAACATGGTTACGCTCCCTGTCGATATCAAAGAGAAGAAGAAGGTGGGTTGAGTCTAGCCCGCTCCACCAGTTTCGCTGGCCGCCCCTGACCGGTGCACGATCAAAAAGGGCAGCACACTCCTGGAGGCCTTCCCTGACCTCCATGTTAACGCCGGCTCAGTGAACGATCGGCGCCTCGTCCCGCTCCTGGATCAGGACCCAGGGCGCTACCACCACAGCCCAGAGCTTCGGATCGCGCGCCAATAGATCCTGGGCGAGAGACTCTTCCACCTTGCTGAGCTTGCCGGCGGCCAGAAGCGCCGCGACCTGGGCCTTGTCGTCCTCGGCTACAGCCAGGGCCACGCCGACCAGGTCTGCGGCGCCATCCACCCAAAGCAGAGCGCCCCTGGCGAAGAAGGGTTGCAGCTCTTCCCAGGTGATGGCGGCGGTTTCGCCGAGCAGCTTGGCATAGAGGGTGCTAGCGTTATCGTTCATGGCTTGTTTTGAGTTGGTTGGTAACGAAAGGACTGGGGGGCGCAATGATAGCGTCGAGCAACTTTCAGACAAGCCCTGCCTGACGATGCCAGCCGCGCACGAGACACGCCGTATTTCTATACGTTTGTTTCAATTAAGCGACACAAGATCATTCCGCCATCAAAACCCGACTTTTCAAGCCGCAAATCAGCAATCTACACTGTTCCGGTACAGTTGCCGGGGCATGTTGGCGGGGTGCAATACCTTGTCCCGTAGCTTCGGCAAACAGGACAACAACAACGAAAACACAAGAGTGGAGCACTATGAATAAGGCTACCAAGCAGATTTCCAAACTGTTCGCCGCCATGGCTCTCGCCGGTGTCGCCAGCTACTCCGTAGCAGCTGACACCATCAAGATCGCCCTGGCTGGCCCGGTGACCGGTGCGGTTGCCCAGTACGGTGAGATGCAGTTCATCGGCGCCAAGATGGCGATCGAGCAGATCAACAAGGCCGGCGGGGTGAACGGCTCTCAGCTCGAAGGCGTGGTCTATGACGACGCTTGCGATCCGAAACAGGCTGTTGCCGTAGCCAACAAGATCGTCAACGACGGTATCCACTACGTAGTTGGCCACCTCTGCTCCAGCTCCACCCAGCCCGCGTCCGACATTTACGAAGACGAAGGCATCCTGATGATCACCGCGGCTTCCACCAGCCCGGACATCACTTCCCGTGGCTACCAGCTGGTGTTCCGCACCATCGGCCTGGACAGCCTGCAAGGCCCGACCGCCGGCAACTTCATTGCCGATCACGTCAAGCCGAAGACCGTTGCCGTCATCCACGACAAGCAGCAGTACGGCGAAGGCATCGCCACTGCCGTCAAGCAGACCCTGGAAAGCAAAGGCGTGAAAGTCGCCCTGTTCGAAGGCATCAACGCCGGCGACAAGGACTTCTCCACCATCGTTTCCAAGCTGAAGCAGGCCGGTGTGGACTTCGTCTACTACGGCGGCTACCACCCGGAACTCGGCCTGCTGCTGCGTCAGTCGGCTGAAAAAGGTCTGAAAGTACGCTTCATGGGTCCGGAAGGCGTGGGCAACAAGGAGCTCTCCGCCATCGCTGGCCCGGCTTCCGAAGGTCTGCTGGTAACCCTGCCGAAGTCCTTCGACCAGGATCCGAAGAACCAGGCCCTGGTAGACGCCTTCAAGGCCAAGAACGAAGACCCGAGCGGTCCGTTCGTGTTCCCGGCCTACGCCGCGGTACAAGTAATTGCCGAAGGCATCAAGAAAGCCGGCGAAGACGACACCGCCAAGGTAGCTGCCGCCCTGCGCGCCAACTCCTTCGCAACCCCGACCGGCAACCTGGCCTTCGACGAGAAGGGCGATCTGAAGGACTTCAGCTTCGTGGTGTACGAGTGGCACAAGGACGGCACCAAAACCGAAGCTAAATAAGCTTCCCGCCTGAACGCAAAGCCCACTGCTTAGGCAGTGGGCTTTGTTTATCCGTGTTTTACGGGCTCCGCTGCGCCACAAGCGCCGCTTTTCGTGATGCCCGAGGAGTTAGGGAATGCCTGATCTCTACCACTATCTGCAACAGCTGGTTAACGGTCTCACCGTTGGCAGCACTTATGCCCTGATCGCCATCGGCTACACCATGGTCTACGGCATCATCGGCATGATCAACTTCGCCCATGGCGAGGTCTACATGATTGGCTCGTACGTAGCCTTCATCGTGATTGCCGGGCTCACCATGCTCGGTCTGGAAAGCCTTCCGATCGTCATCGTCGCGGCCTTCGCCGCGAGCATCATCGTTGCAAGCGCTTACGGTTACAGCATCGAACGGGTCGCCTACCGCCCCCTTCGCGGCAGCAACCGCCTGATCCCGCTGATCTCCGCGATCGGCATGTCGATCTTCCTCCAGAACGAAGTACTGCTGACTCAGGACTCCAAGGACAAGGCCATCCCCAACCTGATTCCGGGCAACTTCGTGTTCGGCGAGAGCACCATGAATGGCGTGGTGATCTCCTACATGCAGATCCTGATCTTCGTCGTCACCTTCCTGGTCATGTACGGTCTCACGCTGTTCATCTCCCGTTCGCGCCTGGGCCGTGCCTGCCGCGCCTGCGCTGAAGACATCCGCATGGCCAACCTGCTGGGCATCAACACCAACAACATCATCGCCCTGACCTTCGTCATCGGCGCCACCCTGGCCGCCGTGGCCGCGGTGCTGCTGGGCATGCAATACGGCGTGATCAACCCGCATATCGGCTTCCTCGCCGGTATCAAGGCCTTCACCGCAGCCGTGCTGGGTGGCATCGGCAGTATTCCGGGCGCCATGCTCGGTGGTCTTGTGCTGGGTGTAGCCGAAGCCTTCGGCGCCGACATCTTCGGCGACCAGTACAAGGACGTCGTGGCCTTCAGCCTGCTGGTTCTGGTCCTGTTGTTCCGGCCGACTGGCATCCTTGGCCGTCCGGAGGTGGAGAAGGTATGAACACTCGACTCAAAACGGCGTTCTTCAGCGCCCTCCTGGTGCTGGCCGTCGCCTACCCCATCCTCGGCCTGAAACTCAGCGTCGTTGGCGTGGGCCTGGTGGTCACCGGTGCCGACACCCCCACCCTGCTGGCCATCGCGGCGTGCGCCGTGGCCATGTTCTTCTGGCAACTGATGCGTGAAAAAGTCCAGGGCGCCTGGGCTGCTGCGCCCAAGCTGCCGGGCATGTCGAAGAAGACCAGCAACTTCCTGACCCTGCCCTCGACCCAGCGCTGGTTCATTCTCGGCCTGATCGTCCTGGCCCTGGTCTGGCCGTTCTTCGGTTCGCGCGGTGCAGTCGACATCGCCACTCTGATCCTGATCTACGTGATGCTCGGCCTTGGCCTGAACATCGTGGTCGGCCTGGCAGGTCTACTGGACCTGGGCTACGTCGGTTTCTACGCCGTCGGCGCCTACAGCTACGCGCTGCTCTCGCACTACTACGGCCTGGGCTTCTGGGTGTGCTTGCCGATCGCCGGCCTGATGGCGGCCTTCTTCGGCTTCATCCTCGGCTTCCCGGTACTGCGCCTGCGCGGAGACTACCTGGCCATCGTGACCCTCGGCTTCGGCGAGATCATTCGTATCCTGCTGCGTAACATGACCGAGCTGACCGGCGGCCCCAATGGCATCAGCAACATCGACAAGCCAACCCTGTTCGGCCTGTCGTTCGAGCGCCGTGCCGAAGAAGGCCTGCAGACCTTCCACGAGTACTTCGGTTTCGCCTACAACTCGGTGAACAAGGTGGTCTTCCTCTACCTGATCGCCCTGCTGCTGGTGCTGCTGACCCTGTTCGTGATCAACCGCCTGCTGCGCATGCCGCTGGGCCGCGCCTGGGAAGCCCTGCGCGAGGACGAGATCGCCTGCCGCGCGCTGGGCATGAACCCCACCGTGATCAAGCTCTCCGCCTTTACCCTGGGCGCCTGCTTCGCAGGCTTTGCCGGCAGCTTCTTCGCCGCGCGCCAGGGCCTGGTGACGCCTGAGTCCTTCACCTTCATCGAGTCGGCGACCATCCTCGCCATCGTGGTGCTCGGTGGCCTGGGCTCCCAGTTGGGCGTAATCCTTGCGGCCATCGTGATGATCCTGCTCCCCGAACTCATGCGTGAGTTCAGCGAGTACCGGATGCTCATGTTCGGCGCTCTGATGGTGCTGATGATGATCTGGCGCCCGCAAGGTCTGCTGCCGATGCAACGTCCCCACCTGGAGCTGAAACAATGAGCCGCCCGATTCTCGAAGTAAGCGGTCTCACCATGCGCTTCGGCGGTCTGCTGGCCGTCAACGGGGTGGGGCTGACCGTACAGGAAAAACAAGTCGTCTCCATGATCGGCCCGAACGGCGCCGGCAAGACCACCGTGTTCAACTGCCTGACCGGTTTCTACCAGCCGACCTCCGGCAGCATCCGTCTGGATGGCGAGCAGATCGAAGCCCTGCCGGGCCACAAGATCGCCCGCAAAGGTGTGGTGCGGACCTTCCAGAACGTACGCCTGTTCAAGGAAATGACGGCGGTGGAAAACCTGCTGGTCGCCCAGCACCGCCACCTCAACACCAACTTCCTCGCTGGCCTGCTGAAGACTCCGGGCTTCCGCAAGAGCGAACGCGAGGCCATGGACTACGCCGCCCACTGGCTGGAAAAGGTCAACCTGACCGAAGTCGCCAACCGCCCGGCCGGCACCCTGGCCTACGGTCAGCAACGCCGCCTGGAAATCGCCCGCTGCATGATGACCCGCCCGCGCATCCTCATGCTCGACGAGCCAGCCGCCGGCCTCAACCCACGTGAGACCGACGACCTCAAGGCGCTGATCGCCATGCTGCGTAACGAGCACAACGTGACCGTGCTGCTGATCGAGCATGACATGAAGCTGGTGATGAGCATTTCCGACCACATCTACGTGATCAACCAGGGCACCCCCCTGGCCGACGGCACGCCGGAGCAGATCCGCAACAACCCCGACGTGATCAAAGCCTATCTGGGGGAGGCCTGAGCCATGCTTACTTTCGACAAGGTTTCCACCTTCTACGGCAAGATCCAGGCGCTTCACAGCGTCAGCATGGATGTGAAAAAGGGCGAGATCGTCACCCTGATCGGTGCCAACGGTGCCGGCAAGTCGACTCTGCTGATGACCCTGTGCGGCTCGCCGCGCGCGGCCAGCGGCAGCATTCGCTTTGAAGGCGAAGAACTCGTTGGCCAGGAATCCTGCGACATCATGCGCAAGAGCATCGCCGTCGTGCCGGAAGGCCGCCGCGTGTTCGCCCGCCTGACCGTCGAAGAAAACCTGGCCATGGGCGGCTTCTTCACCGCCAAGGGCGACTTCCAGGAGCAGATGGACAAGGTGCTGCACCTGTTCCCGCGCCTGAAAGAACGCTTCGAGCAGCGCGCCGGCACCATGTCCGGCGGCGAACAGCAGATGCTCGCCATCGGCCGCGCGCTGATGAGCAAGCCCAAGCTGCTGCTGCTCGACGAGCCTTCGCTGGGTCTGGCACCGATCATCATCCAGCAGATCTTCGACATCATCGAACAGCTGCGTAAGGACGGCGTGACCATCTTCCTGGTGGAACAGAACGCCAATCAGGCGCTCAAGCTGGCCGACCGTGGATATGTGCTGGAGAACGGCCACATCGTCATGCAGGGTAGCGGCGACGACCTGCTCAACGACCCCAAGGTCCGCGACGCCTACCTCGGCGGCTGACGACTTCGCGGTACAAGAAACGGCCCCTCGCGGGCCGTTTTCTTTTTCCGGCATTCGGGAGCATTCGCGACTGCAAGCCGTACAAACATAGGATCAGGAATCCCGAATCGTTAGGCTTCGCAGGCCCTGCACCAACCTACCCAAGCCCCCTGCTGCTGCCTAACCCCTTGTGGACGCGCCGAACAGAACCCAATTGCTTCGAGAGCGACACAAAACAACACAAGTCATTGATATTTATAAATTTAATCAACCATCAATGGCGTTAATGATCGCTATCGGGCGTGATCACTTTTTAATCACCCCCCCATCCGTAAGATTGGCTCCGTACCCAGTTTCCAGCCCCCCCTTCGAGGAGCCCAGATCATGAAAACTCAAGCCATCGCCGCACTGTTCATCGCCACCCTGAGCAGCTCTGTTTTCGCTCTGCAGTCCTCCTCCCAGGCCATCGACCCGGTTGCCGCTGAAGGCAGCTTCATGGTCCTGGACCGCGTTGCTGAAGGCGGCTCCGACCGTACCGGTGCCAACCGCATCGCCGAAGGTGGCTCCGACCGTACCGGCGCCAACCGCATCGCCGAAGGCGGCTCCGACCGCACCAATTCCTTCCGCGTCGCCGAAGGTGGCTCCGACCGTACCGGTGCCAACCGCGTCGCCGAAGGTGGCTCCGACCGCACTGGTGCCAACCGCATCGCCGAAAGCGGCTCCGATCGCACCAATGCCTTCCGCGTTGCCGAAGGTGGTGCCGACCGTCTGCTGCAAGCCCAGCGCGTAAGCTGATCAAAAACTCGCTTCGAACCCTCAAAGCCCGGCAGATGCCGGGCTTTTCGTTTTTGGGAGCAAGTGAATGCAATGCGTAGGTTGGTCCGGGTCACGCTGGTCGAGCGCAGCGAGGCCCAACACAAGAAGCCAGCGGAATCCCGAATCGTTGGGCTTCGCAGGCTCAGCACCAACCTACATCGATTAAGGTCTTGTCCTTGAGCCCCGGCAAGGCAATTACCGCGCATTCGCACTACGCTGTGCCGGTACCTGCAATCAAGGAGTCCGCATGAGCCTTTCGCTGCTGAGCCGCTACGCCTTCTTCACCTTCTGCGTCCTGTTCACTCTCTTCAGCCTGCCCTTCATCGGTCACGAATGGGTATGGCCTTTCACCTTACTGGGTGCGGCACTTAGCGCGCTGGGGGTGTTCGACCTACTTCAATCGCGCCACGCCGTGCGGCGCAACTACCCGATCCTCGGCAACATCCGCTACCTGGTCGAGGGCATCCGCCCGGAGATCCGCCAGTACTTGCTGGAAGCCGACGACGACCGCCTGCCGTTCTCCCGCGCCCAGCGCTCGCTGGTCTATGCGCGCGCCAAGAACGAAGGCGGCGACAAGCCCTTCGGCACCCTGATCGACGTCTACCGCGCCGGCTACGAATTCATCGGCCACTCCATGCGCCCGGCGCCGCTCAGTGACCCGTCCAGCTTCCGTGTGGTGGTCGGCGGGCCCCAATGCACCCAGCCCTACTCGGCCTCGGTCTTCAACGTTTCGGCCATGAGCTTCGGTTCGCTCAGCGCCAACGCCATCCGCGCACTCAACCGTGGCGCCAAGCTCGGCAACTTCTATCACGACACCGGCGAAGGCAGCATCAGCCCCTACCACCGTGAGAACGGTGGCGACCTCGTCTGGGAACTGGGCAGTGGCTACTTCGGTTGCCGCACCAGCGACGGCCAGTTCGACCCGGAGCGTTTCGCAACCCAGGCGCGCAGTCCGCAGGTACGGATGATCGAAATCAAGCTCAGCCAGGGCGCCAAGCCAGGGCACGGCGGCATACTGCCCAAGCACAAGGTCACCGAGGAAATCTCCCTCACCCGGGGCGTGCCCATGGGCGAAGATTGCGTCTCCCCCTCACGCCATAGCGCCTTCTCCACCCCCATCGAAATGATGCAGTTCATCGCGAAACTGCGAGAGCTTTCGGGCGGCAAGCCAGTGGGCTTCAAGTTCTGCCTGGGGCACCCCTGGGAGTTCATGGGCATCGCCAAGGCCATGCTGGAAACCGGCATCCTCCCCGACTTCATCGTCGTCGACGGCAAGGAAGGCGGCACGGGTGCGGCGCCTCTGGAATTCACCGACCACATCGGCGTGCCCCTGCGTGAAGGGCTGTTGTTCGTGCACAACACCCTGGTGGGACTGAACCTGCGAGACAAGATCAAGCTCGGCGCCAGCGGCAAGATCATCAGCGCCTTCGACATCGCCAGCGTGCTGGCCATAGGCGCCGACTGGGCCAACTCCGCACGCGGCTTCATGTTCGCCATTGGCTGCATCCAGTCGCAGTCCTGCCACACCAATAAATGCCCCACCGGCGTCGCCACCCAGGACAAGCTGCGCCAGCGCGCCCTGGTGGTGCCAGACAAGGCACAGCGGGTGCAGATGTTCCACCGCAATACCTTGAAAGCCCTGGCCGAAATGCTCGCGGCCGCCGGCCTGGATCACCCCAACCAGTTGGAACCCCGCCACCTGGTGCGACGCGTTTCGGACAAGGAAATCCGCCTGTTCTCGCAGATTCACCTTTTCCTCAATCCAGGCGACCTGCTCAAGGAAAAGATCGAGGCGGACTTCTACGAACGCATGTGGGATATGGCGCGGGCCGACAGCTTCGAGCCGTCGTGCGCGTGGTGAGAATTGTGGGGCCGCTTCGCGGCCCTTGGCGATTGAAATCGCCCCTACAGGAATGGACGTGCCTCGTGTAGGGGCGAATTCATTAATCAAGCCGGCCGAAGGCCTACCCAATCAACCTTTCAGCACGCCGCCATCGACCGGAATCAGCGTTCCGGTCACATAGCTGGCCAAGGGACTGGCCAGGAACGCGGCCATCGCACCGAACTCCTCCGCCGCGCCATAGCGGCCCACCGGAATCGCCGCCTGCTCCTCGGCCATGAGGCTGGATACCGACGTGCCGCTGCGCTCTGCGGCGCGCAACAGCAGGGTTTCGGTGCGCTCGGTCCAGAACGAACCGGGCATCAGGGTATTCACCGTCACGCCATCGGCGGCCACTTCTGCCGATAGCGTCTTGCCCCAATTGGCCAAGGCGCTGCGTAAGGCGCTGGACAGCACCAGGCCAGGAATGGGCTCCACCACACTGGTGGACGAAATCATCAGGATGCGGCCGAACCGTCGCTGGCGCATGCCGGGGAGGAAAGCGTTCACCAGCGCCATGGTGCTCAGCAACATGGCATCCAGCTGGCGATGCCAGAGCGACGGATCGAAATCCACCGCGTTGACCGGCGGCGGCCCACCGTTGTTGGCGATCAGGATGTCCGGTGCGCCGACAGCCGCCACTATCTGTTCGATGGCCATGTCCACAGCGCCCAGGTCGTTCAGGTCAACCGCCACCGCCTGGGCTTCGCCGCCCGCCTTGCGGATACGCTCCACCGCCAGTTCCAGCTTGGACAGGTTGCGCGCCAGCAGGCAGACCCGCACGCCTTCCCTGGCCAAGGCCTCGGCCACGCCGAAGCCCAACCCGGAGCTGCCACCGCACACGAGGGCGCTGCGGTTTTCAAGTTGAAGGTCCATGGTCAGTACTCCACTTCCAGATTCACCCGCCAGTGTGCGCCTGGAAGCGGTGCAGGCCAATGCGCAGCCGAAGCCTGCTGACTCATGCCGAAAGCACCCGGCAGGCATGCTCTGGAATGGTCACCGACACCGGATTGCCAATGGCCAGGCCGATGTCCTGGCAAGGCGTGGTCAGCGCGGTGAGGGAAACGCCGGAGCACTCCACCGTGGTCTCGATGGTGGCACCGATGTCCCGTACGAAGGTCACCGTACCCGGCACGCTGTTGGCGCCGCCGGCCTGGAGTGCCGACAGCTGCAGGTCCTCCGGGCGCACCAGCAGCTTGATCGGCGCACCGGCCTGGATGCTGTTGCAGATCGGCGCCTGGATCGCTGCGCCGCCGGGTAGGCCGACTCGCCCGCTGCCCAGGGCAGTGGCCGCAAAGATGTTGCCGGTGCCGATGAAGTCGGCGACGAACTCATTGGCCGGATTGCGGTAGATCTCGATCGGCGTGCCCACCTGCTGCACCCGATGCTCGCCCAGCACCACCACTATGTCGGCCATGGTCATGGCTTCACGCTGGTCGTGGGTGACCATGATGGTGGTGATGTTCAGCCGCTGTTGCAGCTGGCGAATCTCGATCTGCATCGACTCGCGCAGCTTGGCGTCCAGCGCCGACAAGGGTTCATCCAGCAACAGCAGCTTGGGGTGCGAGGCGATGGCGCGGGCGATGGCCACGCGCTGGCGCTGCCCACCGGAAAGCCGAGACACCGGCCGGTCGACCATTTGCTGCAACTGGATCATCTGCAGCAGCTCGGCCACCCTCGCCTGCTGCTCGACCTTGGGCACATTGCGCAGGCGCAGCGGGTAGGCAATGTTCTCGCCGACCGTCATGTGCGGGAACAACGCCAGTGACTGGAACACCATGCCGAAGTTGCGCTGGTGCGCCGGCGTGTAGCCGATGTCCTGGCCATCCAGGTGGATATGCCCGGAACTCAGGCTCTCCAGGCCGGCGATCATTCGCAGCAGGGTGGTCTTGCCGCAGCCCGAGGGGCCGAGGAAGCACACCAGCTTGCCCTCCGGCAGGTGCAGGTTGACGTCGGTCACGGCGCAAATGGAGCCGTAGCGTTTTTCGACATTTTGCAGAATCAGTCCAGACATGCTTCACCTCGACTCAGAAAGACACGCCGCCATCGCCAACCAGCTTCTCAAGCGCCCAGATCAGGGCGAAGTCGATCAGCACGATCAGCACGGCAAAGGAAAATACGGTGGGATCGAGGGACGACACGGTGCGGCTGTACATCCAGATCGGCACAGTCATCACATCGATGTTGTAGAGGAAGTAGGTAACGGTGAACTCGTTGAACGACACGATGAAGGCCAGCAGCATCCCGGCCAGGATGCCCGAGCGCATCAACGGCACCACCACATCCCGGATCGCTCGCAGCGGCGACGCGCCGAGCATCTGCGCGGCCTCCTCCACTTCGGTGCCGATGGAAACCATGGCCGCCGTGCAATTCTTCACTACGAAGGGCAGCGCGAGGATCACGTGGGCGATCACCAGCCGCGAGGTATCCATGTGGAACGGCAGGCTGTCGAACACCAGCAAAAGAGCCAGCCCCAGTACCACCATGGGGAACACCAGGGGCAGCGACATCAGCTGCAGCGCCACGGCCTTGCCACGGAACTCGCAGCGGGTCAGCGCGTAGGACGCCGGCACCGCGACCAGGGTGGCCAGCACCATGGTCAGGCAGGACACCAGCAGGCTGGTGGTCAGCGCCTGGCCCAGGCTCAGCACATCACTGGCATCAGGCGAGACGAAGGTGCGCCAGGCTGCTTCGTACCATTGCAGGCTGTAGCTCGACGGCGGGAAGTCAAGGTTCGACGCGCCGCTGAAGGACATCACGATCATGGTCAGGATCGGCAGCACCGCCAGCAGCAGGATCACGCCGGAGAGGATCATCGCGAAGCGGCCGGTTTCCCCCGGAAGCGCTGCGTGGGAACGGAACGGATTGCTCATTGCGAAGCCTCCAGCATGCGGCGGCGACGGCCAGTGACGTACTCGGAGAAGGTCATGATTGCCAAGGTGGTGACGATCAGCACCACGCCAGCGGCGGAGGCCGCGGGCCAGTTCATCAGCGGCGCGATCTGGTCATGCACCATCACCGCCAGCATCGGCACGCGCCGCCCACCGAGCAGCAGCGGCACCACGAAGCTGCTGGCGTTGTAAGCGAACACCAGCGTGGCGCCGGTGAAGATGCCCGGCAGGCTCATCGGCAATACCACCTGGCAGAACACCCGCACGCGGCTGGCGCCCAGGGTCGCGGCAGCCTCTTCGTAGGTGCGCGACACGCCGCGCATGGCGCTGGCGATCGGCAGCACCGCCAGCGGGAAAGCCGTCTGCACCAGCCCCATCAACACGCCGGTCTGGTTGTAGAGCAGCATCACCGGCCGGTCGATCAGCCCCAGCCCCATCAGGGCCTGGTTGAGCATGCCAGCCGGACCGAGGATCACCAGCCAGCCGTAGCTTTGCAGCAGCAGGTTCACCAGCAACGGCAGGAGCACCGCGGCCAGGAACACCCGGCGCAGGAAAGGCGACTGCAAACGCGACATGCAATAGCCCACCGGAATCGCCAGGGCCACCGCGATCAGCGCGCTGAACAGCGCCAGGCGCAGGGTCAGCAACAGGGACTTCAGATAGTAGGGCTCAGCCAGTTGGGCATAGCTGGCCAGGCTGAACCCGCTCCACTCGGCCCCCTTATCCCCGATGCTCATGCGCAGCACCAGCAAGCTGGCGGCCACCAGCACGGCCAGAAAGAGCATTGAAGGGGTAAGGAAGAGCCAGGCCCGAACAGTAGGGGAAACCGCCTTCGCCGGACGCAGCGGTGCCGCGCCGACCGGTTCGGTCAGATCAATGTGTTCCATTTCGCTCATCTCGTCAGAACAGGGAAACCACGCGCCCGGGCGGGCGGCCAAAAGCCACCCGCCCGGCGCGACTCACGGCAGGCGCCGTGGCTGCATCAGGAAGAGAAGATTTCCGTGTAGCGGCGAATCCACTGGTCGTGGACTGTGGCGAGGAAGGCGTTGTCGTGCATGATCGCCTTCTCTGCGATCTGCTCCGGCGTAAGGATGAAGGGGCTCTTGCGCGCCTCGGCGGAGATGATCGCCTTGGAGTTGACCGGACCATTGAAGATGTCTTCGGCCATCTTGCCCTGCACCAGCGGGTCCAGCGAATGGTCGAGGAAAGCGTAAGCCAGGTCGGTATCACCCGGACGGTGCTTGGGCATGACCGAGAGCATCAGGTCGGTGTAGAAGCCTTCCTTCATGCCGAAGGTGGCGCCCAGGCTGTAGGCGGGATCGCGGATCTGCTTGGGGAAGAAGGCCGGGGCGTAGAGGCCGCCCATGTCAAGGGAGTTGGTGCGGAACAGCTCGGCGATCTGGTTGGGGTTCTCCCCCAGGGTCATCACGCGGTCCTTCAGCTCTTCCAGCTTCTTGAAGCCCGGTTCGATGTTATGCACATCACCACCGGCCAGCTTGGCCGCGATGATGATCAGGTCCATGGCCTCGGTCCAGTTCGGCGGCGGCAGGAACAGACGGCCTTCGTAGGTCGGGTCCCAGAGCGCGGCGTAGCTGTCCGGCACGTCCTTCACGGTGCGCGTGTTGTACACCAGGCTGTTGCACCACAGCAGGTAACCGATGCCGTGGCCGTTGGCGCCAGTCTGGTACTGGGCGGGCACATCCTTGAGGTTGGGAATGCGGTTGAGGTCAGGCTTCTCCAGCAGCCCGGCACTGGCCAGGCCTTCGGCACCTACCCCGGCGAGGGTGATGATGTCGTACTGCGGGCGATCACCACCGGCCTTCAGCTTGGCGACCATTTCCGAGGTGCTGCCGGTGCGGTCGGCGATCACCTTGGCGCCGGTCTTGGCCTCGAAGGTGGCCGCGATATTGCGCAATGCCGCAAGCCCGGTGTCGTCCGACCAGGTCAGCAGTCGCAGGGTCTTGCCCTGGAAGCGGGTATCGCTGGCGCTGGCCCGGATGAAGGGCATCGAAAGGGTGGCGGCGGCCACCGAAGCGACACCCACCGTCTTGATGAAATTTCTTCTGCTCAGATCATGCTCGCCCATTGAGGACTCCTCTTGTTCTTGTATGGAGCTGCGGCAGCGAAGTGCCCGGCGCGGTCATCCTGCGGCGCACCGCATAGCGCAACAATCGAAAATTCGTCATCGGAGCCATGTCTTCCATGCATGGCTGGAGAGCAGACATGACAAAGCCGCCCGAGGGCGGCCTTGTTGGGTTTCATGCGGGTCGTTTTGGGGGCGAATTCATTCGCGATGGGGTTCGCAGCGGCCTCTCAACCCACTGTGGGGCAGTGCCTTCGGCCTGCTCGGCGATTGAAATCGCCCCTACAGGGGAAGGCACAGCGAATTCATTCGCGATCGAAATCGTTCCCGCAACGAAGGCAGGTGTCAGACCGCCCGCACCACGTGCTTGATTTCCTGGAAGGCGGAGAGCCCCCACGGGCCGAGCTCGCGGCCGATGCTGCTCTGCTTGTAACCACCCCATGCGGTCTGCGGGAAGATCACCTGCGGCGAGTTGATCCACACCATGCCGGCCTGCAGGGCATTGGCCACGCGCTCGGCGGCATCAAGGTCGCGGCTCACCACGCTGGCCACCAGGCCGAACTCGCTATCGTTGGCCAGTTCGATAGCCTCCTCCTCGGTGGCGAAGCTGCGTACGCAGAGCACCGGGCCGAAGATTTCCTCGTTCCACAGGGCGCTGTCTCGCGGTACATCGGCAAACACGGTAGGCCGCAGGAAGTAACCGCGCGCAAGCTCCGCCGGACGCTCGCCACCGCACACCAGGCGCGCACCGGACGCGATGCCGCGCTCGATATGGCCACGCACGCGCTGGTATTGCGCCTGGTTCACCAGGGCACCCATCTCCACATCCTCACTGAAGGGGTCACCCACCTTGGTGGCCTCGGCGCGAGCCTGCACCTGCGCCAGGAAATCCGCCATCAGGGGAGCGGCTACCAGCACGCGGCTGGTAGCCGAGCACATCTGGCCCGCGTTGAAGAAGGCACCGCCACACGCCAATTCCACGGCCAGCTCCAGGTCGGCGTCCTGCAACACCAGCAGCGACGACTTGCCGCCCAGTTCCAGGCTGACGCCCTTCACGGTTTCCGCCGCACGCTGCATCACTTGCACACCCACGGCATTGCTTCCGGTGAAGGACACCTTGGCCACCTTCGGATGGGACGACAGCGGCGCGCCAACCGCCAGGCCAGTGCCGCACACAATGTTGAGCACGCCAGCCGGCAGGCCGGCTTCGTGGATGATGCGCGCCAGTTCCAGTTCCGGCAGCGGCGTCACTTCAGAGGGCTTGAGCACCACGGTGCAACCGGCGGCCAGGGCCGGGGCGAGTTTCCAGGCGGTGGTCACCATGGGGAAGTTCCACGGCACGATCAGGCCCACCACGCCATAGGGTTCGCGGCGCAGTCGTGCGGCGAAGTCTTCGGTGGGCAGCTCAACCGGGCGGTCCTGCTGGGCATCAAGACCCTCCGCGAGGCCGGCGTAGTACTCGAAAGTGCCGATCACGTCATCAACATCGATGGCAGCTTCGAAAAGCGGTTTGCCGTTGTTGGCGGACTGCAGCTGAATCAGGGTTTCGCGGCGTTGCCGCACGCCCTCGGCAATACGGCGCAGCACAGCACCGCGCTCGGCACCGCTGCTGCGGGCCCAGGCTGGGAAGGCTTTGCTGGCGGCCTGTACAGCCAGCTCGACACTGGTGGCATCACCGCTGCCGATAGTCGCCAGTGGAGCTTCGGTGGCCGGGTTTATCACCGCCAGTTCGGCGCCACCGGTCAGCCACTGACCATCGATGTAAACGCCTGCGAGGGTTTCGGTGTAGGTCGGGAGAGTGTTCTGCATTGCGTAATTCCGTCGATTCTGGCCGCCGAACCTGCAATCGGCGCGGGTGACAGTGAGCGCCTTGCCGCTGAATGCGCGGCAGCAAGAGCTGGGGCAGGTAGGATGCGTAATTGGACCCGTCGGGCGGCGGCCATGACAAGGCAAAATTCGTCATACTTGCCATGTCCTCACGTCATGGCTGCCCTGATGAAACGCCTCCCACCCCTGCCTGCGCTGCACACCTTCCTGGTCACTGCCCAATGCTGCAACTTCACCCGTGCAGCCGAACTGCTGCACCTCACGCAGGGCGCCGTGAGTCGGCAGATTTCCGGGCTGGAAAGCCATCTGGGTTACCCACTGTTCCAACGCCAGGCGCGCGGGCTCAGCCTCACCACCCAGGGGCGAGAGCTATTGCCGCGCATTCAGCAGGTCTTCATCCTGATCGACGAGGCCGTCGAACAAGTCGGCGCAAAGCGCGAAGCCCTGCAACTCAAGGCCCCCACCTGCGTAATGCGCTGGCTCCTGCCGCGCCTTATGCGCTGGCAGGCAGAGCGCCCGGACGTGCCGGTGGAGCTGACCACCACCGTGCAATATGGCGTGGATTTTCGCCGGGAAGAATTCGACGCCGCGGTGATCTACGGCACCCAGCCCGGCAGCGCCCAGGTCGCCCACCACCTGTTCGATGAACAGCTCACGCCCGTGTGCTCCCAGCAGTTGATGGATGGCCCCATACCACTGGCCAGCACCGCCGACCTGGCGCTGCACACCCTGCTTCACCCCACCCGTGATGACCAGGACTGGAAAACCTGGCTTCTGGCCGCCGGAGCCACCCTCGACAAACTTGGGAGCGGGCACCACTTCGACACCCTCGACCTGGCCCTGTCCGTCGCCACCCAAGGCAATGGCGTAGCCCTGGGCGACTGGGCGCTGATCGGCGAAGACCTCGCTACCGGCCGTCTGGTGGCGCCCTTCGACCTCAAGGTCCCCACCGGCGGCGCCTACTTCATGGTCTACCCCGAGCGCCCGGCGCCCAGCCCGCAGCTGCTCGAACTGGTGGACTGGCTGGTCGCCGAGGCTCAAGCCGGGCAAACATAACAAGGCATGCCAAAGCCGCCGCACCGTAAAAGAGCACATGCCGAGCACCAACGCCCGAACCCATTGGGCGCGTTGACATGAAGCGCCATATCGCTTGCCCGCCCGGCGCAGCACCGGGGGTCCGGCCAACTCCCCCTGCGCTTTCCCCTCTCCCTCCGGGAGAGGGGCCGGGGGTGGGGGAAGCAACCTGTGGGGGCGAATTCATTCGCCAATCGATCCGCAGGATCGACCTATCCACTCCCCACCCCCGACCAAGCACCTTGAATCAGCCGCCAATTCCGCTAGGCTCTGCCCCCTCAATGTTATGAGGAGTACCCACCATGGCACGCGCCACCGCCCGTCACATCCTGGTTTCCACCGAAGCCAAGTGCAATGAACTCAAAGCTGCTATCGAAGGCGGCGCCGATTTCGCTGAAATCGCCAAACAACACTCCACCTGCCCCTCCAGCCGCGATGGCGGCAACCTCGGCTCCTTCGGCCGTGGCCAGATGGTCAAGGAATTCGACACCGTCGTATTCAGCGCCCCGCTGAACGTCGTGCAAGGCCCGGTGAAAACCCAGTTCGGTTATCACCTGCTGGAAGTCACCAGCCGCCAGGACTGATGGTTCCAAGGCGCCGCCGTTCGGTGGCGCCCACTCTCTCCGCTCTCCCCCGCCCCCCCCCGCATCGTTCTCCTCCTGCCTCGATCAGCAAGTGGCCCGGTCATGTTTCCAGCGGCACGTTCAGTCCTGAACTAACGTAGTTACGCCCGAAAACATTCAAAGGAGTTTCACCATGTCGGAAGACACCAAGGTAAAAGGACCGGCCTCGTACTTCCCCTCCATCGAAAAGAAATACGGACAGCCGATTGCCCACTGGCTGAATCTGCTGGAAACGGTGAACGGAAAGAAGCACATGGAGATGGTGGCCTGGCTCAAGGCTGAACATGGCATGGGCCACGGGCATGCCAATGCGCTGGTTGCGCATTACCTGGCTGCCGCGAAGTAACTTCAGCGAACGAAATTTCTGCGCTTTACGACTTGCTGGCCAGCGGGTGCCGACCAGCAGTTCAGGTATGAGCTCAATACCCCCCGATGTCCGACCCGATGAATATCCCCAGCCTCGGGTCGTAATACTGAATCACGATCCGTGGGCTGCCGTAGTGTTGGTAGTAATAGGGCCGTTCGCCCAGGTAGTAGCCACCGTAGTAGCGGGGGGCGTAGATAACGCGCGGGCCGTGGTTGTGGTAGGCGCGGTGACGGTAGAAGTGTTTGTGGCCATAGCCGTGGCGGTTGCCCTTGAAGTGCTTGCCACCGCCGTGGCCGCCACCATTCCAGGCAAGCAGGGTTTCGCCAGAACTGCTGGGGGTTGGCCAGGGTTGCTGAGCGAGGGCCAGCCCGCTGGCAGCGCAAGCCAGGAAGAAGATGAACGGTTTGAGGATACGCATGGCGAGCCCTCCTGCATGGTCCCCCCACGTTTCACCCCCGCACTCCCAGTATAGTTTTTGACCAGTTTCAATCCGGGCCGGACACTACCTTGCGTCGGCGGACCTGACCCCGGCGACGTACGGTGAAGGCCATTTCCTACAGCCTTTCCTGTGCGCCTAGCCCGCCGTCCTACAGAGAAATTTCCCACAGACATTTAGCCTTGAGCGCCTACAAACGCGCCGCTTAGAGTCCCGCCTCGTCACGGTCAATCCCGTGACCTGGGCGTAGGAACCCGGAACTCAATCAAGACACGGTCGCGACATGGCTGCTGGAACAGGCGTTGAAGCTGTCCAGTACACCTATGGCGGGCCGTGCGAGGAGGCCTCCTGGCCTATCCGGTTCTTGGTTGCCGGTATTCCTACCCTTGCACGGCCCTGCCACCCAACCCGTAGGAAGGTTGCAGGCAGGTAACGACGGCCCAACCAAGGTGCTTGCCATGGATAGCAGATACCCACCTTTTACCCACGCGCACCTCCGTGCCACCTCCCGAGTTACCACCTCCGCCCTGGAGGTGCGCCATGCCTGACTTCAAGGCCTTTGCTCCTCCCTCCCAGCCCTATTCCGACGTGATGTTCTTCAACGCCGGCGCCAGTCCTGCCCACCTGTTCGAAACCGCCCACCAGCGCATGTCCGCAGCGCTGGATCTGTTGCAACTGGTGGAGCAAGCGGAGAACGGCGATTTCGTGCAGCGTGAGGCCGCGCGGTTGTCCTTTGCGGTGGGTTTGTTGCTGGGAGATGCGCGGTCGCTCTACGAGGCTGCGCATGAGCGGGTAATCAAACCGGGCGACAGGGAGGCGGCGACGTGAGCCGTACCGCCTACTTTCCGCTGCTTTCCGACTTCAGCGAGCAGTTGCAGGAGGTGAACGCATGTTCGCCTCCGGGGGACTTTCGAGAGTTGGGCTGCTATCGATTGGTGCAAGCCAGCGCAGCCGTCGACAGCCTGCTCGCGGCGCTCACGCCCGAGAGCCGGGCCGATGGAGAGCCCTACCTGCGGTACCTGCAACACCTGCTGCTGGATGCCTACCAGATGATCGAGCTGTCGGCGCAGGTTGCCGAGGAGGACCAGGCATTGCTGGAGGCCCTGCAACGGCCCATCAGTCGTCGTATTCCATCGACTGAGCATTGCCGGGAACTGCCTCTGGTTGGCTGGCGCTGGAAGCATCGGCAGACAGTGTTGGCTGGGATGGCAACAGCCGAAGCCTGTCTTGCGCAGGGCGCGAACGCGACGCCTTGGGCGGCATTGGCGGAAGGACGCAGCCAGTTGCGCGGCGAGCGGGCCAGGGCGGCATTCGAGTTGGGTTTCATGATGCGGATGTATCAGCGGGTCATGGCGTCGAACGCCAACCATCGTGAATGAAACGCAGCACTTGGACGCCACCAGTTGTGAGGCGGGCGGAAAAGTGAGGGGTTTACCGGATTCGGCTTGCACCTACAGCCGAGGCCAGGCCTGAAGGGTCCCGGTCAGGTACAGCCCGCCGAGCATCAGGCAAGTCGCCGAACTGACGATCCAGAAGCGGGCACCGTTGTAGCCGGGTCTGAACCGGGCAATGGCCAGGCCTGCCACCCCGCGCAACAGCAGGACGACAGTGATCGCGAACAATACGAAGCGGGCAGCCGGCAGGGCGGGGAGCATGCCTGCACCGGCCAGTGCGTACAGCGCCCAGATCACGAGCACGAGGGTGATCGCGCCGGTGATCAGGGTCGGCTGCCACCGGCCCTCGCGCGACAGGCGGACCATCCTTTCACCGGCCCCCATGGCGTCGTACCAGGCTGAACCGAAAACGATGCAGCCGAAATGCAGGGCGGCGGCGAGCAAGGTGCCCGCAGCAGCCAACAGCAACCATCCGTTGTCTTCCATAATGAGCCTCCGGAATCGAAGCCTGATGTTGGCGGTGCACCAAGATGGGCGCAATGCGGCGGGAGACCGCAGAAATGCAAGGCTAGCTGCTTGGGCGTTGGGGATATGCAGCCTACGGGATTAAGCGCTCCTCCTATCCACCATTCGGTGTCGACACGAAGCTCAATTTTCCGGGCTGCGAATTGATGGATATCGCGTCGCGCCACCACATCCTGCCGGCGCACGTAAGTGACAAATAAGCCACCTTGTGACCAATTTGACATCCATCCACATTGGAAATTTCGCCGGTGTCCAGAGGGGTTTCGGGTGCATCGGAAAACACCGGTTTAGAGGCGATCCCTCACTTTTCGTAGGGCTGTTATAACCGTCGCCCGCGCTGCCGCCGGTCGGGGTTTTGATCGTTTTTTGAACAAAAACCGGATGTTGCGATTATTATGCCCCGGCGATCAGGACACGACTTGCCATCAACACCACTGATGGCGCGCCTGACTTCTACATAAATTCGGAACGACTCCACAGTGCATGAGAGTTCATGTACGGGGGATTTTTCGTCCCTGAAAAAGGCCAATGGTAGGCCCTCGTTCGCGGTTAACGGCGAACACTCGAATCCATAATTCCAATGCCGCTGTTGCATCAGTACAGCCGCTCAAATCGTTAGAAAGAGGTAAACCATGGAGCTTTTTCATCTTGTTGCTTCCCTGTTCCAACAGCCGGCAACCATGGAGCTGACTCGCATGGGCGTGGTCTACGCCCACCTCATCGCTTGCTGCGTGGCCATCGGCATGGTGCTGACCAGCGATATCGCCATGATCAAGCAACTGTTCCAGGGCCGCGACTCAACTGCTGCCGACAAAGAACATTTGCATGCGCTGAAGAAGACCGTGCTGCTCGCACTGGCGGCGCTCTGGGTCACCGGTATCGGCATCCTGGCGCTGGATTACTCGCAGAAGGGCGCGATGTACTTCCTCAACCCGAAACTGCAGGCCAAGATCCTGGTCGTCGCGCTGCTGACCCTCAACGGCTGGGTACTGCACAGCGTGGTGATGCCTGCGATGGACAAGGCCGGCAGCCTGCTCAAGCTCGACATCAATGCCCGTAGCCTCGCGCTGTTCTCGGGTGTCGTTTCCGGGGTGTCCTGGTTCTATGGCGCGATGCTGGGTATCGCCCGTCCGCTGAGCTGGAAATACTCCCTGACCGAAATCATGGTCGCCTACCCGGTACTCATCTGCCTCGGCTTCGTCGCGATGAGCCTGCTGGTGAAGTGGGCCGCCAACCGGACCGCCACTCGCGCTCCGGCTGGAATGACCCCCGCGCTCGCTACCTGCTGAGCGTGGGCGGGCAAGGACGCCCGACCTTATTGAAAAAGCCGCAGGGGCCAATCAGGCCCCTGCGGCTTTTTTCTTTTCTTGCCTGAATCCTGGCGACTGAAAATGGCCTCACTTCCAAGCCGATTCGGCCGATGTCTTCAAGGCGTATCGTCGGTCTTGACTTCATCCCAGCTGCTGTCCGGGTCGAAGGTCTTCATGGCCTTGGCAAGTTTTTCGCTCTCGGGGCCCAGGTCCTTCTGAAACACCTGGCCTTCGTGACTGATCATGAAACTCATCACGCCGCTGTCGCCGTACTGGGCCGGCCAGGCGACCAGGGCGAAGCCGCGGCTCATGGCTTTGCCGAGCATGTAGCCGTAGGCGCCGCCAGGTGCCGAGGGCCCTTGCGCAGTGAGGATGCGGAAGTGATAACCGTGCCAGTCATCTCCTTTGGTCTGGCCGCCGAACAGTGGTCCAAGTGGGCTCTCATCGGTGCCGTCTTCGTCGGCCCAGTAAAGGCCGTCGTGCTTGCCGTCGCTGCTGATGAACCGCTGCGCGTACTCGAGCACACCGTCGCCATTGCGATCGACTTCGGCATAGTCCATCTGCGCGTCGTGGTAAGCCTCCGCAGCCTCTATGGCCGACAGCTCATTGCGACCGATGCGGCGCAGGCGGATTTCCTCACCGCCAGCCTTGGCGTCGAACCTCCAGCCTTCCTTGCCCTGGACAATGGGAATGGGCAGGGTCCAGGGATCGTTGCCTACCACCAGATGAGCGCGCCCCTTGGTGGCGGTGTCGATACTGTGCTTTTCGCGGTAGTGGCGGAGGAAAGCATCAACATCCTTGCGTTCGATGCCTTTGGTGGGGATGTATTCCTGCCAGTTGGCGCCCAGCAACGCGGCCAGGCGGTTTGCGTCGGCCTTCTCGGTGCCAAGGGCAGCGACGAAGGATTCGGCCGCTGCGTCCGGGGTCTTGAAGTACTCGTTGGCGCTGACGCCGAAGGTGCAGGCGACCAGCGACAGCATTGCAAAGATGCGGATTGCACGAATCATGTGCTGTCTCCTTTCAGCGCCGACGGCCACCACCGCCACGGGACGGTGCGTGGGCTGGACGTTGTACCTGGCGGCCTGCGGCCGACTGGTGCGGACGCGAAGCGGAAGCCCGGCTGACCTGCCCCCGGTTTGCCGCTGCGCGCGTCTGCGACGGCTGTCGCGCTCCTGCAAAAGCGTTATTGCGCGGTCCTTGCCGGGCAGAGGCATGTTGCTGCCGTGCCTGCTGCCGCACTTGCTGGTTGTTCTGCGCACGCGGGCGCTGCTGCTGCCGATTTGCATCGGCGCGCTGACGCTGCTGCACGGCACCTTCTGCGCGCTGGCGAGCCTGCGGATCGTTGCGTATGTCACGGGTAGCAGCCTGGGCGCGTTCGCGAGCCTGCTGGTTGGTACGGGCCGGAGCCTCGATGCCGCGTTGCTGAAGGCTCTGGCGGGCTTTCTGGCGTTCGGCGGTGCGGTTGGCGTCATAACCACGCAAGGCCTCGCGCTGCTGACTGCCATTCAGGCGCAGGCCGTTCTGTTGTCGATTGATGTTGTCGCGATAAGGCACGCCCTGACGGTTGATGGGGTTGTGGACGAACTTGTTCTGGTTACGGTTGATCTGCCGATTGGAGTTGATGTTGTTGTAGCGGTTGACGTCGATGTCGACATCGCCGCCCCCCCAGTCACAGTCGCCCCAGAGTGAGTTGACAATGCCGACGCCGACGCCGAAGGCCAGGCCAGTCGCCAGGCCGGTGGCGATTGGATAGCCGTAACTGGGCGGCGGCGGATAGTAGGGAGGTGGATAGGACGGATAGGACCAGGTGCCATAGACCACAGTGGGGTTGTAGCTGGGAACGTAGACTACCTGCGGATTGCTGGGCTCGATGACGATTGTCTGGTTGCTCGAGGCAGGCTGCACCACGGTGGTGGTGGAGGTGCTCGGCGCTGGCGCCTCCTGGACGGTGACCTTCTGCTGCTCGTTGGACTCCAGGTTGCCGGCAGCCTGGGCCTGGCGACGCAGGCGCTGGACGGAATCCATCACGTCGTTGGGTTGGGCGAGGAAGGCATCCCCCACCCGTTGCACCCAGGCAGGGTCCTGGCCGAGGGTGGCAAGCACCTGAGGAAAGGCCACGAGCGACTGGACGCTAGGGTCCCATGGCTGGTTGGCCACCTGTTTCACGGCGTCATCACCCTTCGCGTCCGGGTGCGCCTTGGACCAGGCGACCGCATCGGCCACATTGCCCGGATAGGTGGCAGCCATCAGCACCTGAGCCAGCAACGAATCCGGGTAGAGGGCGATCGGCGCCATCATCTGGTCAAGCTCTTCGGTCTTGAACACCGCCTGGGGCGCGGCTGGTTGGGCGGCCGGTGCGGCAGCTTGGGCAGGTGCGGCTTCGGGCGTGGATTCGGGCGCGGCGGAAACACCCGCGCTTGGGCCATCGCCATCTTCAGCGGCGGAGATGCCGGCGTCCGTGGCGGCGAAGGCTGGGGGGAAAGCCAGCAGGGCCAGCAGAACGGCACTGAAACGGGTGCGGTTGGGCATGTTGCGTCTCCCGCAAACGGAGTGATTGTCCTTGAACCCGGCAAAGGCATGCGCCCTACCGCTGCCGTTTGGAAACGATAGACCAGCCACGGTCGGCAGGCCGGAGAAGCTGACAGAAATGTAATCACCCGCCGTTTTCCGATGTGGCAATACGGCGTGCCGGGTTTCAGTTTCGCCGGCATCGCGCCGGACGGCATGCCCCGTGGGGCAAGAGCATGGGCGACGAGCACATCTGGGGGATGGTGGCCTTCCTCCAGCCATTGCCGCAGCTCGATGCCGACAGCTATCGCCAATTGGTAGCCAGCAGCGACGGGCGGTGGAAGTGGCTAAAGACGAAGGGCATGGGCATGCAGAGGGACATACCCATTAGTGGTAGCGGCACCCCGGGTTCGCAAACAAGTTCGCTCCTACGGGGCAGGACTGCGCCTGCGGTGAGCCCAGAGTCATCCCTCTCCAATTCAGGGGTGAAGAGGCATGCTTGCTTAAGCACCGCGTCCGTTGCCGATGAACGCCTGAACGCGACGCGACGCGACGCGACGCGAACAGGCTGGGGCGCAGGGCGGGGGCCGGGGGTGAGGGAAGTTACCGGCCTGCTTGGTGCCGACGCTTTTCGCGAATGAACTCGCGCCCACCCTCTTACTTCACGCCGATATTCCCGCTCTCCCATCGCGATTCGCCGGTCTCCAGCGCGTTGGCGATGGTGGCGAGCTTGTCGTCCGGCAGGGATTCGGGCAGCGGGTCGACGCCTGCGCTGACGAACAGCTGCGCATAGGCGTTGCGCAGTTCGGCATAGGACAGGTCGCGATTGAGCTGAGCCTGAAGGGTGTTCAGTTCTCCCTGAATCAGGTCCAGCTCGCCGATGCTCTGGGTCTTGTAGCGATTGCGCAGCTGTTCGGCGATCTGCCCGTCCAGCCTGGCCAATTCTTCGCTGGTCTGGAACTGTCGCTGGGCCTCGTGGAAGTTGGCGTTGGCCACATAAAGCTGCGCTAGCACCGCCATGGACATCGCCTGGCGTCGGGCGGCTGCGACGGACTCGCCTGCCTTGGCAACGTCGATAGCGGCCGGGCCGGAGAGGACGTTGAACAGGTTCCAGGTGACCTTCACGCCGTAGTCGGCCCAGCTCTGGTTCACCAGGAAGGAGTTGCTGTCGTAATGGCCGCCAGCGGAGAACTCCAGGCCCGGCAGCAGACGCAACATGGCCTTGCGGGTTTCGGCAGCGCTGATGCGCGCCTGGTAGTCCTGCTCGCGCAGTTCCGGGCGGCTGGCCAGGGCTTCTTCTTCCAGGCGGTTCATATCCACCTTGAGCTCCGGCACCTGGTAGTCGTCAGTGGCGGCCAGAGTGAAGTCGGTGTTCAGCGGCAGGTTGATCAGCGCGGCCAGCTCGGTCTTGGCCAGGGACAGCGCGCGGCGCTGCTCTTCCAGCTGTCGGGTGGCTTCGATCAGTGCCCGCTGGTAGCTCATGGCCTGCACCGGGTCGCCGATGCGCTCCGAGCTCATGCGTTGGCTGCTGGCGCGAGCCTCATCGACGCGTGCCATCAGGCTGTCGATCTGCTTCAGCAGGCGGTCGGCCGCCACGGCGCGCCAATAGGCCGAACGCACGTCCTGGATGATGGTGTGGACCACCTTGCGGCGGCGCTCCTGGACGATCAGGCGCTGGTCGGCCTGCTGCTTGGCGCTGACGTAGCTGACGCCGAAGTCGAGCACGTTCCACACCATGGTCAGGTCGGCCACGCCACGGTCGCGGTCCTGGGAGGTGGACGGTTCCAATGACTGGGTGTTGGTCAGCACACTCTGGCTGCTGGAGGCGCTGACGTTGCTGCGCCCAGCGTAGCCGGCTTCCATGGCCATGCGCGGCAGCATGTCGAAGCTGGCCAGATCCACCTGGCGCTTGGCCAGGGCTTCTTCCATCACCTTGAGGCGTGCCTCCAGGTTGTACTTCACCGCGCGGGCCATGGCCTCGTGCAGGGTCAGGGGTCCGCTGAGGGGTTCCTGGTCCTTGAACATGGTCGCCAGGTCCTGGCGCGCACGCTGCTCGCTGACGCTACGGTCGATGGGCTGGCTGGTCACCGCACAACCGGTGACCGCCAGCGCCAGTACGCTTACGGTGAAAAGCTTCGCTGCTTTGCTCATCCTTGGGCCGCCCCCTAGACACGGCACTTACAGATTTCTAATTCGTTGTTCTTAAGCCTGCGGGCGATCCACCTGGATCTGTCCCAGTGCCATGGCCAGTTCCCTGACCTGACGCTGCTCGTTGTCCTTGATGTCCTGCAACTGCTGGCCAAGCGTGGGCGCCCCGAAGATGCCCTGGCCGCTCCCCCCGGAGCCGCCCTTCCATTGCTTGCCATCAAACAGCTTCATTTCTTCGGAATCCTGCGGCACGTCCTTGTCGAAGAAACTCGACAGGCTGCTGGTGCCGAACACACCGCCATCGCCCCCGCCGAAGCCGAGGAAGCCCGAGCCGGAGCCATCGCCGAAACCGTCGCTGCTGCCGAAGACCTGGGCGATGAAGCTGGGCGCCAGGGCTCCCTGGTTGATGAAGATATTGCCCAGGGTCGGAATGCCACTGCCCAGCGTCGGCTGATCGAACAGCGGCGGCGGAATGAGCGGCGACGTGAACGGCGGCGGTGGCACGTTGGGCTGCACCGGGTCGAACGGTACCGTCGGTTCCGGCGGCACGATGACCGGCGGGTTGTGACGGAACTCCGGATCGCCATCGCTCTGCGGAACGCTGTAGGTCTGCGCCGTCAGCCCGCTGAGCATGGCGTTGCCTGCGGTATCGGTGATCAGCGTGCCGGTGGTGTTCAGGCCGAGGCTGAGAGTGCCAGCACCTGCGACGTTGCTGACCGTGACCAGGAAAGTACGGCTATCCACCTGCACCAGCGATTGCAGGGTGCCGGTGACATTGCCGGTGGTCACCAGGTTGAAGTCGCCGATGTCGATGCCGCTAACGTTCTCGTCGAAGGTCACGGTGTACTGCACGCTGCCGGGTGTGGGCAGCGGCGTGACTGTCGCGCTGGCATTCGGCGCCGTGGTATCGACGATCACACCGCTGGTGTTGCCGACGCCGTTCAGCGTCAGGTTCATCGAGTTGCCGATGGCATCGCGCAGGGTCGCACCGTTGGCCACCAGGCCAGTGACGGCAATGCCGTTGGCATCGTTGTCGCCGGCGCGAACCGTGTACTGGAACACCAGCGTGTTGCTACCCGAGCCCGCCACGTAGTCGGCGAAGACGGTAGTGCCGCCCATGTCGATGGCCAGGCGCGGAACGCCGTTGACGATCACCGCTTCGCTGGCGTTGACCACGAAAGTCAGGGTGTCACCGGCGTTGTAGGACACGCCGACCGGCACGCTGACGCCGGTGACGGTGGGCACATCGCGGTCGACGCTGTACACAGCGCCAACCAGGCCGCCGCCGACGGCGTTGCCGGCAACGTCGACGATGCCGGTACCGGAACCGTTGAGGTTGAGCCCCAGGGTACCGGTGCCACTCACGCCGCTGACAGTGAGCTGATAGGTGCGGGCGTCGATCTGCACCAGGCCGGTCAGGCTGCCGCCTGCGCTGCCGGTGGTCACCAGGGTGAAGTCGCCGAGGTCCACACCGCTGACGTCTTCGCTGAAGGTCACGGTGTAGCGCACGCTGCCGGCATTGGTCGGCGACGGATCGACGCTGACGATGCCGCTCGGGTTGGGTGCAACGGTGTCGACGATCACGCCACTGGTGTCGCCAACGCTGTTCAGCGTCAGCGTCATGGCGTTGCCAGCGGCGTCCAGCAGGCTGCCGCCATTGCTGGCCAGACCGGTCACGGCGATGCCGTTGGCGTCGTTGTCGCCCGCCTGGATGGTGTACTGGAACACCAGGGTGCTGGTACCGGAACCGGCCACGTAGTTGGCGAAGACCGTGGTACCGCCCATGTCGATGGCCAGGCGCGGAACGCCATTGACGATCACCGCTTCGCTGGCGTTGACCACGAAGGTCAGGGTATCGCCAGCGTTGTAGGGAATGCCCACCGGCACGCTGACGCTGCCCACCACCGGCACTACGGCATCCACCCGCACACCCGTGGTGCTGGCGACATTGTTGAGGGTGGTGTTGGCGTCATTGCCCACGCCATCGCGCAGGGTGCCGCCGTTGGCCTGGATGGCGCCGCCGACGCTGATGCCATTGGTATCCAGCTGGCCGCTGCTGACGGTCAGGCGGAACACCAGGGCGGAGGTGCCGGAACCGCTGAGGTAGTTGGCGAAGACCGTACCCCCGCCGTCCAGGGTGATGGCGATGCGCGGCGTGCCGCCAATGGTGTCAACGATCACCGCTTCGCTGAGGTTGACGGTGAAGTCGAGGTTCTGCCCCGCCACATAGGTGCCGTTGACCGGCACGCTGACGCTGGTGACTTGCGGCGCCACACCGTCGATGACGATGCCGTGCTGCCCGGCGATGGAGTCGGCGCCGCCAGTGGTCGGCAGCGTCAGGATGGCGCTGGCGTTGCCGGCATTGCGGATGCTGCCACCGTTCAGCGCCAGGGCGCCGGTGGACTGGTAGTCCAGGTCAGCGCTGAGGTCACCCGCCTGCACGGTGTAGCTGAAGGTCAGGGTGTTGCTGCCCGAGCCGGAAACGTAAGTGGCGGCGCGGTCCAGCAGGCCGGTTTCCAACAGCAGCGAGGGCACGCCGCCGGACGTATCGACGATCACCGTCTGGTCGAAGCTGATGGTGACGGTAATGACGTCGCCTACCTTGTAGCCGCCATCCGGGTTGCTGACGCCGATGTCGGTGATCACCGGGTTGATCGGGTTGACGGTGATGGCGAGGGTGTCGGTGTCGGTCTGGGCCCCGCCGCTGCCTGTGCCCCCCAGGTCGCTGGTGCTGATCTGGATACTGGCCGGCCCGTTGTAGCCGGTGGTTGGGCTGAAGGTCAGGCCGTTCAGGGCGTTGTTGATATCCGCCAATGTGCCGGTAAAGGTCATGCTGCCGTCGGCGGTACCGTCGCCGTTGCTGAAGCTGAGACCACTGATACCGCTCAAGGAAATCAGGCCGTTGGTCGCAGTCAGGGTGACCTGCAGGGTGCTACCTCCGACGTCCACATCGCTGATGCTGATCAGGTTGCCATTACCCGCGCTGAACACCAGGTTCGCATCCTGGTTGACGCCCTGCCCCACCGGCAGGCTGTTGACCGGTGCATCGTTAACCGCACTTACCGCCAGGGTGACGGTGGTGCTGCTGGCTTCCGAGGTGCCGGTGCCGGAGTTGCCTGGATCGGTACCCGTATTGCCGCCATCGTCGATGCCAATGGTCAGGGTCACGTTGGCCGTGGCATTGGCTGCGGCGGTGAAGCTCACGCCATTGGCTGCGATGAAGGCATTGATATCGCTGATGCTGCCCACGAGGGTCAGGGTACCGGTGCCGGAACCGGCCACGGTCACACCGCTGCCGCTGATGGCGCCCAGGCTGCCGCTGGCCACGCTGAAGGTCACGGTGACGCTGCCAGTGCTGGCATCCACGTCGCTGAAGGAGATGCCGGTCAGGGCCTGGGCAACATCTTCGGTGACGCCGATGGAGCCCGGTGCAGTGATGACCGGCGCATCGTTGACCGCCACCACGTTCACGGTGGCCGCAATCGCGAGGCTGCTGGTATCCACCCCGCCATTGCTGGTGCCGCCGTCGTCGCGAATGCTGGTCAGGGTGACCACGCGGCTGCCGGCAGCAGGCGCTTCGCTGCTATTGCGATAGGTCATGCCATCGATCACGCCTTGGGCACTTGCAGTGCTCAGACCGGCATGGGTCAGGGTGATGGTAACGGTGCCGCCCACCAGACTGACGCTGTAGCCGATGCCATTACTGGCGGTCGTGCCACTGGCGCCGTTGACCAGTAGGACGTCGGTACCGTCGATGCTCAGGATCTCGCTGGCGCCATTGGCGAGGTTGCTGACGGTCAGGGTAACGCCGGTGATGCTCTGGCCCGCTTCGACCGTGCCGATGCTGATGCCGCTGAACAGATCGACGGCGGCGCCATTCTCGGTATAGATGGGGTTGCCACCGGTGGCGGTGGCGGTTGGTGCGTTGTTGACCGCCACCAGGTTGACCAGCGTACTGCCGACAGCAGTGGCGCCCAGTTCATCGGCGAAGGTCCAGCTCAGGGCGACGCTGGCGACCGGGTCGTTGGAGCTGTTGGCATAGGTCAGTTGCTGGAGGATGTGGTTCACGTCCGCCGTGGTCGGAATCTGGCCGTTGGCGTCGGTGAAGGTCAGGGTCAGTTGGCCGCTCGTGCTGGTGTCGAAGCTGCCGATCACCTGGCCGTTCTTGACCAGGTTGCTTCCCACCAGGGTGATGCCGTTGCCATCGAGGAAGCCGAACAGGTCGCTGGCATTGGCGCCGCCATTGCGCACCACGACCAGGGAGGCACCGTCGTAGTTGCCGCTGCCACCGTTGAGCAGGTCCAGGTCCGCATCGGACACGCTGGCATCGGCATCGATCACGATGGCCGCACCACCCTCGGTGTAGCTGCCGCCACCATTGACGTTGCCCAGCACCGGCGGTGCATTGGCTTCCACTGCACCGATATCGACTGCGCTGCCAGTGGCCCGCACGTTGCCTATGGCGTCGATCGGCAGCACCTCGGTGGTATTGCCATCGTCATCCAGGTCGTAGGTGTCGAGCGGCAGGCCGGCATTGCTGCCAGCGTCGAGCAATGCACTGCCCGCCTGGGGCTTGTGGGTCTGCACCGATCCGCCGTTATTGGCCAGGTTACCCAGCAGCAGGTTGGCGGTGCCCTGGTTGTTCAGTACACCGCTGGCAGTGGTGATGCTGACGTTGCTGCCGAAGTAGCTGTTGGTGGCGGTCTCGACTGTCGAGGCCACGTCGTCTGCGATACCGCCCGTAGCCAGCGGCGAACCGCCAATTGCCGCGGCGGCACCGGCACCGGAGGTGTTGCCGGCGACCACGGTGTTGACCAGCGTGTCGGTGCCATTGGCATGAATACCGCCACCGCTGCCGGACGCGGCGTTGCCGACCACTGTGGTGTTGTAAATGAAGGACGTACCGCTGGTGACACGGATACCGCCCCCCAGCGAGCCGGCGCCAAGGGCGGCGTTGCCGCTGAAGGTGCTGTTGATGATCGTCAAACCGCCAGTACCCCCGAACTGGAGGCCGCCGCCGTGGGCGCCAGCGCCGGTGGTGGTGTTGCCGGTGACGGTGCTGTTGAGCATCGTCAGCGTGCCGCCAGCCCCCACTACACGAATACCGCCGCCGAACGTATTGCTGGTATTGCCACTGACGGTGCTGTTGACCATCGTCAGGTTCGCGCTACTCCCAAAGATGCCGCCACCGCCGAGGCCACTATCCGCGCTGTTGCTGACTACCGAATCACGAAGGGTCACGCTGGAGCCGAAGCCGATATTGAGACCAGCGCCGCCCCCGCCCGTATTGCCCTGTGTCAGCACCAGGCCGGAAATCTCGACGCCGGCGAGGCTGTTACCGACTTGCATCACCCGACTGGCGCCGTTGGCGGAGAGGGTCACGTCGGCGACGCCGTCATCGTTCAGGTCACCGTCCAGGCGCAGGTTGCTGTAGTTGATGTCGAGCTGGCTGCCGCCAAGGACGATAGTGCCGCCTTGGTTGCCGGCCAGCGCGCCATTCAGGTCGAAGGTAATGGTGTCGCCCGCGCGCGCCCAGAACAGCGCTTCGCGAATGCTCAGGCCACCGCCGTCAGCCTGATCGGCCGCCATGTTGCTGGACGCGGTCTGGTCGTCACCGGAATCCAGGTTGGACGTCACCAGCAGGGTGCTGTTGTTCACGGTCACGGCGACGCTGTCGCTGTCGATGTTGCCGGCGGCATCGGTGGACTGGATGCTGATGCTGGTAGCACCGGCCGCTGCCGGGGTGTAGACCAGTCCCTCCAGCGCTGTGTTGATCTCTGCTGCCGTGCCACTGATGGTCACGGCGCCGGTGCCATTGTTGCTGATGATCGCGCCGCCACCGGTGGTGGCACTGAGGGTGCCGCTGGCCACCGAAACGACGGTGGTCAGGTTGCCACCCTCGGTCACGGTCAGGGCATTGCCGTTACCGCTGCTGAACACGATCGGAGTCACGGTGTTGGTGACCTGCGCGCCCGGCACTGCGTTCAACGGAGCCTGGGTATCGACGGCATAGTTGTTGGAGTCGGTGCTGCCGGTGCCGATATTGCCAGCGGCGTCGATCACACCGGTGTTGTCCAGGCTGATGAGATTGCCGCTGTCTTCGACGTTGGCGCTCGGGGTCAGGGTGGCAGTCCAGGTGGTGCCGCCATCCGCCGAACTCAGGTTGCTCAGGCTGCCATTGGCGACGGTGAAATCGGCCAGATCCAGCCCCGTCACCGCTTCGTTGAAGGTGATAGTGACGGTAGTGGTTTCGCCCACAATCAGCGAGGTATCGGCCACCACGATGGTCGCGGTAGGACGCAGGGTATCAATGGCGTAGTTGTTGGAATCGGTGGTGCCGGAACCCGTGTTGCCGGCCTGGTCGGTGTAGCCGGTGTTGTCCAAGTTGACCAGGTTGCCAGCGTCTTCGACATCGGCCGTCGGCGTCAGGGTGGCGGTCCAGGTGACGCCGCCATTGGACGAACTCAGGCTGCTGAGCGTGCCATTGGCGACAGTGAAGTCGGCGGTGGTGAGGCCCGTCACCGCCTCGCTGAAGGTAATGGTGACGGTGCTGGTTTCGCCTGCCTTCAGTGCGGTGTCGGCCACCACGATGGTGGCTGTTGGGCGCTGAGTGTCGATGGCGTAGTTGTTGGAATCTGTGGTGCCGGCACCGGCGTTGCCAGCCTGATCGGTGTAACCGGTGTTGTTCAGGGTGATCACGTTGCCGGCGTCCTGGACATTGCTATCCGGCGTCAAGGTGGCGGTCCAGGTGATGCCGCCGTCCGAGGTGCTGAGGTTGCTGAGTGCGCCGTTGGCCACGGTGAAGTCGGCGGTCGTGAGGCCCGTCACCTCCTCACTGAAGATGATGGTGACGGTGCTGGTTTCGCCAGCCCTCAGTGCTGTGTCGGTAACCACGATGCTGACGGTAGCCGGCGCGACGGTCTCGACCACCGCGACCGTTACATCGGCACTGCTGGACGTGGCGCCATCGCCGTCATTGACGGTGACGCGGATCGTACGGTCGGCCTGGCCGATGCCGTTGGTGGCGTTGGTGTTGTTGTAGTTGAGGTTTTGAATCAACGCCTGGACGGCCGCTGCATCGGCCGAGCTGTTCAGGCTGATGACCAGATCGGCCCCGGCGCTGCCGCCGGTGAAGCTGCCGATGATGGTCCCCTGGTACGTCACGTTGCTGCCGGAGACGCCGATCTGCCCCGCGCCCGTGCCCTGGTTGCGAATGCCGAGCACATCCTCGCCGGCTACGCCGTTGGTGACGATGGACACGGTGACGTTGCCGCCATCGAAATCGGGCGAATCGGAGTCAGTGACGGTGGCGTTGCTGCCGCCGTCGAGCACGACAGTGCCACTGCCCTGGGTGAAGGTGACGCTGTCGCCGTTGAGGCTGCCGACAACAGGCGCTGCGTTGATCGGCGCCGTCAAGGTGAAGTCGTTCCCGGTGCCGCCGATGTAGCTGGCGGTCAGTACCGTGCTATTGCCACCCGCGGTGGTGGTAGCGCCCTCGGCCAAGCCGCTGAAGGTACCGGTGACGGCATCGGCGGCATCGTTGGCGATGATGGTGTAGGTGTCGCCGTTGCCAGGTGCATAGCCGTGATTGACAGCCAAGGTCGCGCCGGAAACGTCCACTGCGCCAGTGACCACCAGTTGATCGAAGCCGGTACCGGCAGTGGTGCCGTTGATATCCACTGCCAGGGTGCTGCCGGTGGCCATGCCCAGGTTGCCGTTGATGGTCAGCGCGCCTGTGCCGGAATTGCCGGGAGACAGAATGCCGCCGCTCTGGATGGTCACGGCGCCGCCCAGGGTGCCGCTGCCGGCCAGGGTTCCACCGCTGGCTACGGTGGTGGCGCTGGTGGTGCTGCCATTCACGGCAAGCGTGCCCGCCGACACCGTCGTGGCACCGGTGTAGTTATTGGTTCCCGACAGGGTCAGTGTGCCGGTGCCCGTTTTGGTCAGGCCGCCCGAGCCGCTGATGGCGCCGGAGAGGGTGGCCGCCGCGCTGGACGCCAGGCTGGCCGTACCGGCCAGGCCGATGGCGTTGTCGATCGTGGTGTTGCCCGTGATGCTCAGCGTGGTCCCGCCGAGCAGGCTCACGGCGCCGCTGCCCAGGTTCTGGTCACCGGTAATGCTCAGGGTGCCGGCTCTCACTTCGGTAGTGCCGGTGTAAGTGTTTGTGCCACTGAGCGTCAGGGTGCCCGCCCCGAACTTGCTGAAATTGTCACCGCCGCTGATCACACCCGACAGGGTGACCGCGCTGGTGTTGGTGAACGAGATATTGTCCCCCAGGACAATGTTGTTATCGATGGTGGTCGCACCGGTCACCGTCAGCGCCCCGCCGCTGTTCAGGTTCACCACACCACTGCCCAGGTTGGCATCACCGGCAACACTCAGGGTGCCCAAACTCACCGTTGTGGAGCCCAGGTAGCTGTTGGTTCCCGACAGAGTCAGCGTACCGGCGCCTGATTTGTTCAAGTCGCCGCCACCACTGATGGCGCCAGACAGCGTTGCCGCTCCGCTGTTGTTGATGGTGGCGAAGCCATTGAGCGTGATGGCGTTGTCGATGGTAGTGGGGGCCGTGACCGCTAGCGTGGCGATGTTGTTCAGGACGACGCCGCCGCTTCCCAGATTGCCATCGCCACTGATAGACAGAGTGCCCCCATTGACCGTGGTCGTCCCGGCGTAGTTGTTGCTACCGCTGAGCCGCAGGATGGCCGCCGCGGTTTTGGTCAAGCTGCCGGAACCGGAAATCACGCCGCTGAAGTCGGCAATATTGGCGCCGCCGCCACCGCCGACGCTGATCGTGCCGCCGCCCGCCCCCAAGGTGACCGCGTTGGCGACCGTGGTGGTCGTCCCTGCCGCGCCCGTCACAGTCATGGCCAGGGTGCCGCCGTCCAGGGTCAGGCTCCCACTCGACAAGCGCGAGCCGGTATCGGCATTGAGGGTACCGCCGGTTACCGACATGGCACCGGACCAACCACCGTTATTGCTGGTGGAGCCAAGCACCAGCGTGCCCGCGCCGGCCTTGGCCAACGCGCCAGTGCCTGCCAGGGTGCTGTTGAGAGTGACGCTGCCACTGGCGTTGGTGAAACCTGTGGTGGTGCCGCCGCCCAGGGTGATGGTGCTGCCAGTGATGATCAGGCCGGTGGCCGAATCGCCATTGAAGCTCAGGCTCTCGCCCAGGCTCAGGCCACTGCCAAGCGTGATGGTCTGGCCCGCCACGCCGCTACCGAGAATGATGGTCTGCGTACCCGTTGCATCAGCTGCCGCAATGGCTACCGCCTCACGCAGGCCCACGCCATCGCTGGCGCCGATGGTGGCGGTATCACTGGTGTTGGTGACGTAGATAGTGTCGCTGGTGACCGTGACGTTCGCCGTGGCGGTGGAGGCGCCATCGCTCAGGGCGAACTGGACGGTCGCGTCGCCGGCCGGCGTATCGCTTCGGTAGGTGACGCGCTGGGCCACATTATTGATCAGGGCGGTCGTGGCAGTGGTGCCGCTGCTGGTGAAGGTGATCGTCAGCACGCCGCCAGCGGAGGTGAAGGTGGCGAAGGTCTGGCCACCCGACTGCAAGTTGCTGCCGCTGACCGTGAACAACGCACCCGCAGTGTTGAAGTCGAAGGTATCCGTAGTAACGGCTGTACCCGAGCGCTGCACAGTCAGGCTCCCGCCCGCCCAGTTGCCGTTGCCGCTATTGAGCGCGCCCTTCTCGATATCGCTGAATGCAGCGTCGCTGCCCGAATCCAGCGTGACCGTGCTGCCGACTCCTGCCCAGGCGACACTGTCACCGTTGACGTTGCTGATGCCAGGAGCCGAGTCGATCACGATGTTCTTGTTGGCGCCCAGCGAGCCGGCAGCGCCCGGTGACGCCAGGGTCAGGGTGGCATTGTTGGCGGCGGCATCACGAATGGTGCCGCCATTGAGGGCCAGGGCGCCGGTGCTGAGATAGTCCAGGTCGGTGTTGGTATCGCCCGCCTGTACCGTGTAGTTGAAGGTCAGGGTGTTGGACCCGGAGCCGCTGCTGTAGTTGATGACCCGATCGATGGCGCCAGTTTCCAGGGTGAGCCGGGGCGTACCGGAGACCGTGACCACCTCGCTGAAGGTCACGGTGATAGAGATCACGTCTCCCGCTTTGTAAGTACCATTGGCCGTACTGGAACTGACGGACGTCACCGTTGGCGGCGTGGTATCGGGGATAACAGCGTCGCTGAAATCGATGTCGTCGATGTCGACGTCGAGGTCAGCTCCGGTGATCCTGACTTCGTCGATGTACTCCCAATTGCTGTCGCCGCTGACATTGAAGGTCGCGGTGCCCGACGATACATCGACGACTTTGGTATCGATCAGCAGACCATTGCGATAGGCGCTGATGGTGAACGAGTTGTCCGTGCCAAAACCTCGGTCCACGACAAAACCGTTCAGTTTGAATTCCGACCCATCCTGGGTCTTGAATCCGACTTCCGTAGAGGTGTTGGGGCCCGTGCTCCTGTATGCGAGGACATGGTCTGCGCCGCCCGCGATGAAACCGTTATTGACGATCGAAATGTGAATGCTGTCGTTATTGAAGTAGGTGACCCCGCCGATCGTGACGCTGTTGCTCCCCTGGCCCGCGAGAGGAAGCGCGTCGAAATTCTGGTCCGCGGGCGTCGCCAGCAACCCGTTGTAGGTCTCCAGACCAAGCAGCGCGCCGGCTTCGACAGTGCCCTGGCTTCGCTCCAGGGTCCAATCACCGCCCAATCCGGCCGCGCCCGTCATATTGTCCGAGGCGGCGACATCCGCGCCAGTTGAGCTGGCCAGGGTCTGGACAAAATCGATGCCCGCGCCGCCATCTCCCACTCGGCAGCCATAGACCAGGATGTCGCCATCCTGGTCGAGGGATTGGCCAATGGCATCGAGCAACTCGCTACGAGCGGCCAGATCGCCACTGTCCAGCCAGTCGTTACCCAGCTGGATCTTGCCCACATCACCGTGACTTAGGATGTGAATGGCATCGATGCCGCTGCGACCGTCGAGGTAGTCAGCAATCTGCTGCAGCCCGTCCTTGTTCGCATCCAGCACCACGGCTTCGGTGCCCGGTTTCAGGCCGCTGACGAGCTGCTGGTAATTCCTGACATTGCTGTCGACGAAGACCACTTCCTGGCGATTGTCGGAGGTGCCCGACGGCGTCGCGGCCAGGTTCTCGCCAGCGCTGTCGTGCTGGGTGGCATCCGCCTGGGAACCCTGGTCACTGGAGGCATCGGCAGCAGGTGCAGCATCCGCCGCTTCCACCGCGGTAGCAGCGACTGCGCCGTCGAACATCATTCGGGCTTCGAGCGCCAAGGCAAGCGCCGAGCGAGCCGGCTGAGCGGCCACTTGCTCGCGAGCAGTCTTCTTCCGCCACATGGAACACCTCCTACTGCCATTCAACTAGGGGGGAAGACGAGCCTCGCCTTCCCCCCCTGTACTGTTACAACTCCAGCAAGCCGCCTGGGCGGGCCGGGGTCAGTTGCGCGACGGGAAGATGCCCTCGAGCGCGATTACGAAATTGGTGCCCAGGAACGGGTTGCGGATCGCCAAGGGCTGGCTGCCGCCGCTGATGCCGATGTTGATGCCCGGCATGTCGCCCAGCACGCTGACATTGAACGGTGCCAGGGTGGTATCCGGGGTACCGGTGGCGTACAGGCTGCCAGCACGGCCGGCAGCCGCGATCGGGCCCAGGACAGTGGTCGGCCCTGGATTGGCCTGGGTGGTGCCGGTGGTCGCAGCAGGAATGGAGGCCTGACCGGACGCACTGATCGAGTTGCTGACGGGCGTCGCGGTGTGGGTGTGGGCCGGCATCTGGTTGGAGAGAATGGTCACGTTCTCCGTCCCGCTCACTTCACCGATGTCGATCGGGCTCAAGCCTGGGCCCTGCCCCTGCCCCACCGGGCTGCGGCCGCGATAGTCCGGCAGGCCGAAGGTGACCTGGCCATTGCCGCCGTACAGGGTGCCGAGCAGCGAGAACAGGGCGGAGTTCTGCGCGATGGACATCACTTGGCCCTGGCATAAGGCCCACCCACGGGGGGCGAAGTTGAAGCCGACCATACGGATTTCGCCGAGGAAGGGATCACTCATTGCTGTTGCTCCTTGTTGATGCCGCCCAGGCGGCAGGGTGCGCATCGATGCGCGGACAACTCTTTGATCCGGACTGCCCTACAGGGCCTTGCGGCAGTGGAACACTGCCTGCAACAAATGGTGTTCACCGTCCTCGTCCGGCCCGATGGGACTCAGCATCACCGTCCATTCGGCATTGCTGGGGCTACGCAACCGATAGCTGTGTTGTGGCATCTGGATGCCCACCGGCTGCGCGAAGATGGCGCTGTAGCATTCATGGCGCGAGTTCATCGCCTGGCCCTCGCTGACCTCGATCAGCGTCACGGCGACGCCTTCGCCGCTCTCCCAGCTCAGCTGCCATGGCTGATGAAGCTGCTGTTCGAAATCCTGGCGAGTCGGGATCAGGCTCATGCGGAAGCTTCCTGTGCGAGTGAGGTCCTGGCGCTGCGCTGCATCTGCAGATACACGCGGTTATTGCCCGTGACGACGAAGCCGAAACGGCTGTACAGACGCGTGGCCGGGTTACCAGGCTCAACGAAAAGGCGGATCGCCTTGCCGGTCTCATCCGCCTCGTTGGTCAGGGCCTGTAGATAGCGCGTGCCGATACCTTGCCCGCGCCAGTCGGGCAAAAGGGCGATATCGATCAGATTGAGAGTGTTCGGTCCACGGAAGACGTACAGCCGGCCGATGGCCTGACTCCGATGGCAGATCAGCGAGAACTGCGCATCGTGGTAGTGCTCCTGGTAATAACGGTGCTGGGCGTCGAATTGCTGGGCGAGGAAGGCATCGATGGCGGGCTGGCTCCATCCAGTGGAGGCCATTTCATCGGCACGGGTCGTCGAGTAAAGCTCCCGCAGGAACGCCATGTCGGCATTCGCTATGGGGCGAAGATTCAACTCCAGAGTTGGCATGAGACCGTGCGTCCTTGCTGACTGCCCCCAGCAGGGCAAGCCGGCATCCTGTTATTTTGCTATCACGCGAGATCAACGTCGGAAGAGTATCTCAAGGTGCAGGCCACTAGCCACCGTTTAGTTAATAATCAATAGGACTAATTTCTAACCTCTGTATGAAGTGTCTGCTCTATACACCGAATACGCTCCAATCCTTCGTATGAATCCCCCGACCATCGCTCTACAGCCGCGCGCACGTCGTCGCTGGCCTCTTCACGCTTGCGCTGACTGTCAGCGGTGAACCACATGGCCGGCTGCTTGGCATCGAAGGCCGCGATATCCCGCAGCTTCGGCGTATCGGCTTCGCCGAGGCAAAACACGGGAGCCAGGCGGTCCCAGAGCGCGTCAGGCAGCTCGTTGTAGTTCACCGGAATGCCTCCCTGGGCTCGGCACAGCTCGAGCCCTTGCTCGAGAATGCGTCCGATCGTGCGGCTGGTGTATTCCAGGGGCGACATGGCCGCGATGTCCTCCCCGGCGAAATCCAGAGCTGACGGCCCGAGCAGCCCCGGCACCCGATGCATGCCGGGCTGGCGCAGTTGGGAAACGACGATTTCCAGCGGATCGCGGTACAGAAAGATGCGCGGCGTATTCGGGTAAAGGTCTCGTAGCAGCGGCGCTTCGAACACGTTCCAGGCATCCAGCTTGACCATCAGACGCTGCTCGCCCCCGCAACGCCGCTGGCCATAGGCCGACATCAGCGCTGCGATCCATGCTGGCTGCTGCGACGAAGCCGCAGGATCGTGGAAATGCGCGCGCAACAGGCTATCCAGCGGCGGCGGTTCGGACAGCACGACATGCCGCTCAAGGCTCGCCAGCATCTGGGCCATCAGGGTCGAGCCGCAGCGGGAGGCATGAAAGATCAGGGCACTCGGCGCAAATCCCGGACTGGAGATTTGCCAGTCCAGCAGCACATCCAGTCCTGTTTCGCGGCGGAATGCCTGGTTGAAAGGCAACCGCAAAGCCAGGTCAACGTCGTCACGAAAGAAAGGCCGAGTAAGCCGCTGCTCGCCGAACCAGCACCAGTCCAGGCGCCACTCGCCGTCGCGTTGCCAGGCGCGGACCGGCAGCCAGCCGTGAAGATCACCGTGTGAATTCATGCTTTCCATTGCTCACTCCACGCCTGCTTGCCCAGGCGCATGGCGGCACGGACGTCCGCCTCGGAAAAATGCAGGCCGCACGCGGCGGCCAGTTCGACGGTTTCCCGCAAGAAGTCGCGAACCTCGGTCAACGACCGCAGTCGCTGGGCAAGGCTCGCGTCCTGCTCCACCAACTGGCGGAATCGTGCAAAGTCCTGCCCCGCCCTACCCTGTTGCAGCGTGGGAGTGGTGGGCAGCCCCTGGTCGATGGCAGCAACCATCCAGTCATTGGGCTGGCAGTCCAGCACCATATGGATGCGCTCCCCTGGCCCCGGGTTATCCACCCGATGCGGGCGTGACAGGTCAAGAAACCAGCACTCGCCAGGCTGCATGGGCACCTGCAGGCCATCGACGAGGAACTCCACGCCAGCCGGGCTCAGCAGAGGGACGTGCAGACGCACGTCACTGCCTGGCTGGCCCAGATCCAGGTCGCGATGCTCATGGATGCGCGACCCCGGTCCCAGGCGAAGCAGGCGCGCGCTGCGCACTGTGGTGTGGAAGGTGCCGAGCAGTTCATTCCAGGCCACCTCGCGCTGCCACCAGGTGCTGCGGACGGGTGAGCCCAGACCTGGCGCCAACGGCAGGGGCGAATCCTCGGGGGTAATCAGTGCGACGCCACTCCAGTCGCCTTCGTAGTAACCGGTATTGAAGTGGCTCTGCCACGCGTCAGACTCGATGCGCGCCAGGGCTTCCAGCAGCGGGGCCAGTTCGAACCTCAGCGGCAGGCGCGAGCAAATTGGCAATGGGGGGATTGGCATGGAACCGTCCTTGCTCCTTGGAAATCAGAAACCGCTTTCCCTCACACCCAGCGCCGCCAGCCTTCTCCAGGCGAAGCCCAGCAGGGACTGGCCCTCCCCATCCAGCACCACGACGCCACGCAGGGGTTGTGCCGGATGGATGGAATCGTCCAGCAGGCTGAGGCGCACACCGTACTGGGCCTGCACTGGCTCCGCCCGGTGCTGGGCGTCGCGGCGCACGGCAATGGGGCCGTGGTGATCGGAACTCAGGGCCTCCAGTTCCAGATAGGCCACGCCCGTGGCATCCACCTCGTCCAGGCGCACCGACAACGCCGGCCGCGCCGGATCGTCGGCGATGAAGCGGCCTTCGGCACCGACCTGTACCCGCCAGAGTTCTTCTTCGGCCAGATATCCGCGCAGACGCAGGCCCGCTTCAACCACGCGCGCCATGGGTTCACGTGGGCTGAGCCAGCGACCTGGCGTGAGGTCCGGCAGCAGGTCGCGCACCACGCCAGTCTGGGGCGCACGCAATTGCAGGCGTTCGCGCTGCGCGGCCAGCCCGCGGTATTCGGCCACCGCTTCAGCCAAGCGCTGCTCAAGAATGCCGGCATCCGCGGCCGTCTCGCTGCGTCCCGCCTGGCGGCGCAGTTGCAACTGGAGAATCTCGATCTCGCGGCGGACGATCGCCTGGCGGGAGTCCAGGTCTGGGGACTCCAGTTCAAGCAGGAGGTCGCCCTGCTCCACCGCCTGACCATCCTCCACATGCAGCGCCTTCAGCCGCGCCGCCACGGGGGCGTGCAGGGCGGTTGCCCGCGAGGCCTCCAGCAACGCCGGAACCTCCACCGAACTGCGCCAAGGCAACGCCAGCAGGATCAGTACCAGCAACAGGCTGGCAGCGGTCAGCAAGGCCTTGCGAGGCTCGGCCTGATCGCGGCGCTGCCACCACTCGGTCCACTCGCGCCAGATTGGCAGACCGATGAACCAGACCAGTTCCACCAGCATCAGGAAAATGCCCAGCACCTTGAAGAACAGGTGATAGACCGCCAAGGCGATACCGAAGAACAGCACCGCGCGCCACAGCCAGGAGCCATAGCCCCACACGATCAGGCGTCGCGCCATGGCCGGCTGCCAGGGTTCGGGCGCCGGCTCGCCATAACCGAACAGGGCCTCGCGCAGGCGCCAGCGGCACAGGGCAAAAGCTCGCGCCTGGAGGTTTTCCACTCCCCAGAGATCGCTGAGCAGGAAATAGCCGTCGAAGCGCATGAACGGATTGAGGTTGATGATCACCGTAGTGATCCAGGTGGCGCTGGCGAGCATGAATGCCGAGGTGCGCGCCGGTCCGTCCGGCAGTAGCGACCAGGCCAACAGCGCGAGCACCGCCAGCACCAGTTCGGCGAGCACGCCGCCGGCACCGATCAGCAACCGCGAGCGGCGGTCATTCACCCGCCAGGCGTCACTGACGTCGGTGTAGAACATCGGCAGCAGAACCATGAACGCCAGGCCCATGCTCTGCACCCGGCAGCCGGCGCGCTTGGCCATGAAGGCATGGCCGAACTCGTGACAGAGCTTGGCGAAGGTCAAGGCGACGCCAAAGGCCAGGGCGCCGCCAAGGCTGAATAGATGGGGGAAGGTCGCGATGAAGCGCTGCCAGTCCCGCGCCACCAGGAACAGGCCGAGGGCGAACACCAGCGGCAGGCCCCAACGCATCAGCCAATGGCCGTTACGCTCGAGTACGGGCCAGGCGCGGTTGAGGAAGGCGTCGGGCCGCCATAGCGGAATACGGAAGAACAGATACTGGTGCAGCACGCGGTTCCACAGGCTCTGCTTTGCGGCAACAGCCTTCATCCCATAGCTGGCGCGCTGCTCCTCGTCCAGGGCCGCGATCAGATCGTGGCCTCGCAAGAACCGCAACAACTCCTCCACCTCCGGCGAACCCAGGGGCAGACCGGGTTCGGCGTTGGCCGCGTCCAGCACCCGTTGCGGGTCGCCCAGGGCCCAGTGACGCAGCAGGCGCACGGCGGCCGCACCGAGCTTGAAGTAGCGACCGCGCAGGGGGTCGGCCAGGGTCCACTGCGGCGCGCCATCCAGCCCGGGGGCGGCCGGCGACAACTGCAGGTCGGAGCGCAGTGCGGGCAGCATCAGAAGCCCAGGCTCTGTCGAGCCGCGGCCAGGGGCCGACGCAACAGGTAATAGGCAAGCGGCGCGCGATCACCGAAGAGTTTGGCCGTGCCGCGCAGGCCGATGCGCGGCGGGGCGTCAATGAAGGCAGCATCGAGGCGGTAGGCCAGTTGGCCGGCGGCGGTGGTCTGGGCCTCGTAGGCGGCACGTTCCAGACGAGCGCTGTGGCGGTTGAGCGGATCGCTGTCGAGGAACAGCGCCACTTCGGCCCCCGGTTGCAGGGCGATGGCGTCGCCCACTGGCAGCTCGATGCGCAGTTCGGCCTGGGCCGGATCGGCAATCTGCATCAACCGTTCACCGGTCTGCACCGGCTTGCCGGTGAGGCGCTCGGCATCAGCGAAAACCGCAATTCCGCCGCGCTCGGCGCGTACTTCACTACGTGCCAGCAACTGACGGGCATAGTCGCGCTCGGCTCTCTTCTGCTCCACCCGCGCCGCCAGCAGGTCGATGCGTGCGCTGGACTCCGCATCGGCAAAGGCACGCTGCGTGTTGGCCTTGAGCTCGGCTTCGGCGACACCAAGGGCGCGCTCGGCAACGTCCGCCTGGGCCTTGAGGCTGGTGGCATCGAAGCGCACCAGCAGGTCGCCCGCGGCCACGCTCTGGTTGGGCTTGACCAGGAACTCGGCGATCACGCCATCCAGCGGTGCCGCCACCACCCGCCCCCCCTGGGGCACCACTTCGGCGGGCGCCAGCACTGACTGACGTACCGGCACCAGGAGCAGCAGGCAGAGCCCGCCGGCGATGGCCATCAGCTTCTTCTTCGGCCAGCGCAGGCGCCAGGGTTTGCGCGGTTGCAGGGCCAGCCAGGCATGGGCGTAGGTGTCGCCGAGCTGGGTCAGGAGGGCCAGTTCGGCTTCATTGAATGGATGCTCGCGAGCCAGCCAGAGTCCACCGAAAACCTCACCCTGACGATCTTTCAGTGGAACCCAACCAGCATGGGCGGCGGACAGCGCCTGCCAGTCGACGCGAGACTGTTGGTCGAGGGCTTCGGCATCGATGGCGGCGGTTTCATCGAGCCGTTCCTGACGGAGTAACTGCGCGGCGGCACGTTCGACGAATGCCACGAAAGGCGCGTTGGGTTCCACCAGGCTGATACCGGTCAGTGCCCGCACCTTGCCGGCAATCAGCAAAGCGGCATGACGGAATCCGAACAGGGCCTGGCCATCGTTGACCATGGCGAAGGCCAACTGCTCGGTAGTGGCCTTCTGACGGGCCTGTTGCTGCAGCCCGAGAAAGAGCGCGAACACGCGCTCGGCCGCACCCGGCGCGGCTGCGTTCATGGATTCTCCGGGAAGCGCGCGGTGCCGCTCATGCCAGCCAGCAGGCCCGGTGCGTCGGCTGGCAGACCACCGATCAGCAGAAGGGTCTGGCTGCCTTCGTCGATGCGTGCGCCAAGGCGCTTGACCACCGCGTGCAGCGGCTGGCCGGTTTCGTCGGGCACGAATTCGAAGGCCTGATCAGGCTTGAGCTTGTTCAGCCAGCGGGAAGGCACCAGCAGATGGATCTCCAGGGTGCGGTTGTCCACTACGTCCAGCAGCGGCGCGCCACTGGCGACGCTTTCATGGGGTTGGACCTTGCGCGCCACCACCTGGCCGTCGAACGGTGCCTTGACCTGGCAGCGCTGCACCTGCACCTGGTAGACCTGCGCCTCGGCCTGGGACTGAGCCTGGCGTGCTTCGGCCAGGGCGACCTCGAAGCGGCCCACCGAGTTGAGGGCGGCCAACTGCTGTTTGTTCTTCAGCTCCTCGCGGGCGGCGCGCACGGCGGAATTGGCGGCATTCAGTTGGGCCTGGTACGCGCTGCAGTCGAAGCGCACCAGTACCTCTCCCTTCTTGAATGCCTGGCCTTCGGCGTAAGGCATCTCGACGATGCGCCCGGCCAGTTCACTGGCCAGGACTGCCTGGTTGCGGGCCCGCAGGACGCCACGGGCTTCGCCGCCGGGGGACGTGGCCGTGGCCGTGGCGGGCGCATCGAGCAACGGGTCCTGCACGGGCGGTTCCTCGGCCCAGGAAACCGCGACCAGCCCCATCACCCCAAACAGCGTCCACAACGTACGTTTCATCAAGGCCATCCCTGGATAGAAGTGGGCAAGAGTCTATGAGAGCTGTAGGACAATAGGAATCTGGGACGAGGAATTATCTTGCCACCAGTCCGGATTCGCCGCCGAGTGGCGCCATGTAGGAGCTAGCTTGCTAGCGAATCCTGACCATTTCGCCAGCAAGCTGGCTCCTGCAGTTGGGAGCCCCTTCCTGTGGGCGAACTCATTCGCGAATAAATTCGCTCCCACAAGAAGCAGCAGGCCTCAGAGCATTTCCAACGGACGCTTGCGCCGTGGCGGCGGGAAGCTGTGGTCGATCAGGGCGAGATCGTCGTCGCTGAGTTGGAGCCTGTGGGCCTCGGCGTTCTGCTTGAGGTGCAGCGGGTCGACAGCCTTGGGAATGACCATCACGCCCTGTTGGCGCAAAGCCCAGGCCAGGGCGACCTGGGCGGGGCTGGCGTCATGGCGACGGGCGATTTCCTGGACGCTGGCGTTACGCAGCAGCTTGCCGCCCTGCCCCACCGGACAGTAGGCCATGAGCGGCATACCCTGTTGCCGCTGGAAAGGCAGCAGGTCGAACTCGATCCCGCGCGCTTCGGGGTTGTAGAGCACCTGGTTGGCGGCACAACCGGCGGGCAGTTCGTGAAGGTCATCAAGGTCAAGGTTGGACACACCCCAGCGCGCAATCTTGCCCTGCTCGCGCAGGCGCTCGAAGGCTTCCACCGTCTCCTCCAGCGGGTGCTCGCCGCGCCAGTGGAGCAAATAGAGGTCGAGATGGTCGGTACCCAGGCGCTTGAGACTCTGCTCGCACGCCAGGGCCGTGCCCCGGCGGCTGGCGTTCCACGGATAAACCTTGCTGACCAGGAAGACCTGCTCCCGCAGGCCGGCGATGGCTTCGCCCACCACTTGTTCGGCTCCGCCTTCGGCGTACATCTCCGCGGTATCGATCAGGCGCAGGCCCAGTTCCAGCCCCTGGCGCAGTGCCGCGACCTCGCGCTTGCGTTCACTGCGATTCTCGCCCATGTGCCAGGTGCCCTGGCCGATGGCGGGCACCTGGGTGCCGTCGGGGAAGGTGATGCTTTGCATGGCGTATTCCTCGGAATTCCGTTCAGTCGGGATTGCCGGCAGCTGGGGCGCGATCTTCCGGCAATGGACCGAGCGGCTCAAGCCCAGGGATCGTACGAACCAATGCTCCACAAGTGGCCTTCCGGGTCGCGGCAGGTGAAACCTCGCCCGCCGTAGTCCTCATCCTTAAGGGGCAGCACGATGGTGGCGCCGGCTGTCACCGCGCGGGCATGCACGCCATCGACGTCGGCCACCACCAGATAGATGCTCTGCGTACCCAGGCCGCCGGTTTCGTCGGGCTGGCGCATCAGTCGACCGTAGTCGGTGTCGCGCACGGAACCGAGCATGATCATGCCCTCGCCAAGGCTCAGTTGGGCGTGAGAGATGCTGCCGTCCTGCTCGGGCACCACCAGATGCTCGACGAAACCGAAGGTGTGGCAGAGCCAGGCGACGGCGGCGGGTGCGTCGCGGTAACGCAGGCAAGGAACGGCAGTGGAACCGGCCATGGCGATGATCTCCAGAAACAGTGATTGGCTTCAGCCTAGCTGCCCAATCGCGTCGCGCGGGACCGGCGGTCACACTATCAGGTGTACCCCTGACTCCAAGGTCGGGAGCGGAAGCGAATCGTCGGAAGTGGCGGTTTTCCGGGACGTTCGAGGGCACGGGAAAGGTCCAACTGGATGTCGCTGGACGGTTTGGGTACCGGCCCGGCGAACTTCAGGATGAACTGCCAGCTCCGCTGTGGCACCGCCAGTCGGTAGTCCAGCCCGGCGGGGGACTGGTTGATCGCCTGCAAACCGTCCAGAGGGAACTGACCCACATCGCGAACCATGATCAGGGATACCGCCGCCGGCTCAAGGACACGGCCGTCGACCCTTAGCACCACATGCTCGGGACGAAAGTGGAAGTCGGCAGTAGCCGGCTGGATTTCCAGCAGCAGGCGAATCCCGTCCTTCTCGTCATAGCGTGGCTTGTCGATGGGGTCATACATCACCGGCACCACGAACAGGATCACCTGGAAATCGTTCTGCTGGATCTGGTTGTGCAGATCCAGGGTCAGCGCGACATCAGTCAGTTGAATACGGCCACGCTCGTCGGCCGCCTGGTCTTCGACGAAGGCCGCACTCTCCACGCCCGAACGAAAGCCCGCGCACCCGGTCAGCAGCAGGCAAACGATCAGGATGCTCGCAAGCAAAGAGTTGCCGACGGTCAGAAGCCGGGAAGCAATACACAGCATGAACACCTCCTGGGGATACCGGCGCATGGCCAGTTGGCGAAGGATAGTCCGCTGATCGGCCGGTCGCTTCAAGCACCCCGAGAAAGCACCGGGCCCGCACATGGCGGGCCCGATGGTCATCGCGAAGGTCTTTGTCAGGCGGCGTCGCCAACGGGCTCCGAGGCCCTGGTCGGAGCCAGGTTGAGCGCCTTGTACAGCACCACCAGCAGCACCAGGAAGGCCGGGCCCACGTAGAGCGCGACGCGGGTGTCGGGGAAGTAGGCCATCAGGCCCACCACCAGCACCAGGAAGGCCATGGCCAGGTAGGAGCTGAGCGGGAACAGCCACATGCGGTATTGCAGCTTGCCTTGTTCGGCGGGGGTGAGGCTGCGACGGAACTTCAACTGCGCCAGCAGGATCATCGCCCAGGTCCAGATGGCGCCGAAGGTGGCGATGGAGGTTACCCAGACGAACACTTTCTCCGGCACCAGGTAGTTGGCCAGCACACCCAGCAGCAGCGCGGCACCGGACACCAGCAGTGCGCGACGCGGCACGCCGTTGGACGTGACGGCGAAGGCCCGCGGCGCCTGGCCTTGCTGGGCCAGGCTGTAGAGCATGCGGCCGGTGCTGAAGATGCCGCCGTTGCAGGAGGACAGCGCGGCGGTGATCACCACGAAATTGATGATACCGGCGGCGGTCTTGATGCCCAGGCTCTCGAAGGTCATCACGAAGGGGCTGCCCTGAGTACCGATCTCGTTCCACGGATAGATGGAGAGGATCACGAACAGTGCGCCCACATAGAACAGCAGGATGCGCCAGAACACTGAGCCAATGGCCTGGGGAATGGTCTTCTGCGGGTTCTTCGCTTCGCCGGCGGTCAGGCCGATCATTTCCACACCGAGGTAGGCGAACATGACCATCTGCAGCGACATCAGCACGCCCTGCACGCCGTTGGGCATGAAGCCACCGTGTTCCCAGAGGTTGGAAATGCCGGTGGCGATACCGTCGTTGCCGAGGCCAAAGACGATCATTCCGGTACCGGCGACCACCATGGCGATGATGGTGACGATCTTGATCAGGGCGAACCAGAACTCGAACTCACCGAAGGCGCGCACGGCGATCAGGTTGATGCCGCCCATGCTGATCAGCGCCGCGAGGGCCCATATCCAGCGCGGCACCTCAGGGAACCAGACGCCCATATAGATGGCCACGGCGGTGATTTCCGCCACGCAGGTCACCAGCCAGAGGAACCAGTAGTTCCAGCCGGTGAGGAAACCGGCCAGTGGCCCGAGGTAATCCTGGGCGTAGCGACTGAAGGAGCCTGCCACGGGGTTATGCACAGCCATCTCGCCGAGGGCGCGCATGATCACCAGGATGGCAAGACCACCAATGATGTAGGACAGCATGATGGCCGGACCAGCCATCTGGATGGCCTTGGCCGAACCCAGGAAAAGGCCGACGCCAATGCAGGCGCCCAGGGCCATCAGGCGGATGTGACGCTCACCGAGGTCTCGGTGCAGCGATTCATGTTGTGGCTGATGATCAGCAACGGACATGCAGTGGTACCTCATTTTGTAGTTGTCGAGGAGTCAGCCGCGTAGCCGAAAAGCCGGGTCGTGGTAAGACCCTTGGCCGCCTGGAAGTCCCGTCCTTGTGGGGCTGAACAGTCCGGCGGGCGCAGACGCGTCCGAGATCGGCGGCGAGTCTTGCACAAAGACAAGGCAACGTCATGCCTACTTTTGGTGCACGAAAGTGCCGATAAGGGGGAGTGGAGCGAAGTTCGCAGGATGGGTCGGGCGGTGCTCCGTTAGGAACGAAACCCAGCGCGACCGAACGATGGGTATCGCAAGCGCCTCCTTTCCTACTTCCTGGCCTCAAGCAATAGGGACAGCGGCTCGCCGGTATGCGGATGGACTGGCTCGCGCAAGGCCTCGATGCGGTAGCCGCTGACGAGCAGAAGCGCGCACCAGGATTCCAGGGTGCGGAAGTACCAGGGCATGGGCTCGGGGAACTCGCCTTCGAAGGCGGCGAAATCCTCGCGGCGCCAGCCATCTCTGTATCCCTGGTCACCGCGGGCCTGCCAGGGATGGACAGTCTGGATCAGCAACAGCCCATCGCTGGTGAGCTGCTCGCGCAATGCCACCAGCAACGGCTGCAAATGTTCCTCGAACAGCGAGAAGTTGCACACCACGGCATCGAAGCAGCCCAGTTGGCCCGGATCGGCCTGAAAAGTGGTGTAGTCCAGACAGCGGAACTCACCACCGGCCGCCTGCGCCGCCGCCACCAGTGGCGGAGATGCATCGATCCCCAGCACCGCCAGCCCGTGTGCAACCAGCGCACGACTCAGCCAACCTTCGCCGCAACCGAGGTCCAGCACCCTCAACGGCCGATGGGCCAGGACGGCGTCGACAATGGCCTGGTCAGTGGCCAACTGCCTGCTTTCGATGCGACTTTCTCGTACTGCACGTGTCCAACCAGAAGCGTTGGCGCGCCAGCTGTGGTCGAGTTGCTTCCGATTGTCGCCTGTCATTGATTCGCTCCTGTTTTTGCCGCCACTCCACCATGCAGCCAGCCGACTACCTACTAAGATTGCAAGCAAGAGCGGTAACAGGCCAGGCCGGTGGACTATGGGCGCAATATGGCAATCCGACGAAACCAGGAACGAGGTACCCCCAGGTAGTCTCAATGAATCCGGCGTTCCGCCGGAAAAGCCACCACGCCGCAGGCACCGCCTCCTGTTCTGGAGCATTTTCCTGGTGACCTGCGGCATCGTCGTTGCCGCCGCCACTCATGAAATGCAGACGTCGCGCTTCCAGGCACGAGAGCTTAGCCGTTACGCGGCGACCCTCAGCTACAAGCTCGAAGATGGCCCGAGCAAGGCCATCCGCTACCCCGGCGACGGCCCGTTCGACCGCCGGCTGGGCTACGCCTCCCTGCCGGAAATGCTCGAACGCCTGGAAAAACGCGGCTATGCAATCGAACAGCAGACACGCTTCTCCCCCGCGCTGATCAACTACGCCGACCGCGGGCTGTTCCCGCCCTACCGGGAAAAGAGCCAGGCCGGCATCAGCATCTGCGACTGTCGTGGCCTGCCCTTCTATCAGTTCAGCTACCCGCAGCAGCGCTACCCGGAGTTCGCGAGCATTCCACCACTGCTGGTCAACAGCCTGCTGTTCATCGAAAACCGCAAACTGCTGGACCAGGAAACGCCACTGGCCAACCCGGCGGTGGACTGGCCGCGCTTCTCCAAGGCCGCCCTGACCCAGGTGGGCAAGGCCATCGACCTGGACGGCCAGTCGGCCGGTGGCAGCACCCTGGCGACCCAGTTGGAGAAATACCGCCATTCGCCGTTCGGTCGTACCGCCTCGGCCTCGGAGAAGATTCGCCAGATGGTTTCGGCCAGCGTGCGCGCCTACCAGGGCGGCCCGGAAACCCTGGCCGCGCGCGAACGCATCGTCCTGGACTACCTCAACAGCGTGCCGCTCTCGGCCGCGCCGGGACATGGTGAAGTGCACGGCATCGCCGACGGATTGCGGGTCTGGTACGGCGCCGATTTCAATCGGGTCAACCGGATACTGGGGAGCAAGGACAGCGATCTGGACGAACGCGGCCTGGCAATGCGCCAGGTGCTCTCGCTGTTCATCGCCCAGCGCCGCCCTTCCTATTACCTGTCCAGCGCCCATGAAGAGCTGAACGCCCTCACCGACAGCCATATCCGCGTGCTGGCTGGCGCGGGGATCATCGACACGCCACTGCGCGACGCCGCCCTGGGTGCCAAGCTTCGCTTCCGCAACTGGGTGGAAGAACCGGCGCTTCAGGCAGTGGAAGCGAACAAGGGCATCAGCGTGGCCCGGAGTCGCCTCTCGAGCATGCTGAAGATGCCGCTGTACGATCTCGACCGCCTCGATCTCACCGCCAGCAGCACCCTGCAGAGCGAGCTGCAGAACGCTGTGACCGACTACCTGCGCCAGCTGGCCGATCCGGCCTTTGCCGAGCAGGTGGGGCTGTATGGCGAACGCCTGCTATCCCCGGAGAAAACCCGTGAAGTGCGCTACAGCTTCACCCTCTTCGAGCGCACCCCGTCCGGCAACCGCGTGCGCGTGCAGACCGACAACACCGACCAGCCCTTCGACATCAATGAAGGCAGCAAGCTGGAGCTGGGCTCCACCGCCAAGCTGCGGGTGCTCGCCACCTACCTGGAAAACGTAGCGACCCTGCACGAACGCTACGCCGGCCTGCCGGTGGCGGAACTGCGCAAGGTTCCGGTCGACCCACTGGACTTCATCACCAAGTGGGCCATCGACTACCTGATCCAGACCAAGGATCGCAACCTCAGCGCCATGCTCCAGGCAGCCCTGGACCGCACCTACTCCGCCAGCCCCTACGAAGCCTTCTTCACCGGTGGTGGGCTACACGCCTTCAATAACTTCCGCAAGGAAGACAACGGCCGTCGCCCCAGCCTGCGCGATGCCCTGCGCGAGTCCATCAACCTGCCGTTCGTGCGCCTGCTGCGCGATGTGGTGCGGCATGACATGTACCGTCCCGACGGTGGCAAGATGCAGCTCCTGTCCGACGACAAGGACCCGCGCCGCCAGGGCTATCTGGACCTGTTCGTGTCCCGTGAGAGCCAGACCTATCTGCGCCGCTTCTGGAACAAGTACCAGGGCAAGGACGCGGAGCAGCGCATGTCGACCTTCCTCGACGGCCTCAACCCCTGGGGCGCGCGGATGGCCGCCATCCACCGCTACCTGCAACCGCAGGCTGACCTGGCCACCTTCGCCGCGTTCATGCGCGAGCGGGTGCCCAAGGCCAACCCGCCGCTGACCGACAAGCGCGTGGAAGATCTCTACACCCGCTACGGGCCGGGCGCCTTCGATCTCAACGACCAGGGCTATGTGGCCCGGGTGCACCCGCTGGAGCTCTGGCTGCTCGGCTACCTGCAGGCGCATCCGCAAGCGACCTACCGCGAGGCCGTGGAGGCCAGCGGCGACGAACGCCGCGAGGTCTATGGCTGGCTGTTCAAATCCAAGCGCAAGTACGCTCGCGACAAGCGCATCCGCATCATGATGGAGGTGGAAGCCTTCCTCGATATCCACGAGCACTGGAAATCCCTGGGCTATCCGTTCGACCACCTGGTACCGTCCCTGGCCACCGCCCTGGGCAGCTCTGGCGACCGTCCGGCAGCCCTCGCCGAGCTGATGGGCATCATCCTCAACGACGGCGTGCGCCAGTCCACCCTGCGCATCGAGCAGCTGCACTTCGCCGCCAACACCCCCTACGAAACCCTGGTGGGCCAGCAGACCAGCGAGGGCAAGCGAGTCATGACCTCGGAGGTAGCGGCCACCCTGCGCGACGCACTCTCGAAGGTAGTGGAGGGCGGCACCGCTCGACGCCTGCAAGGCAGCTTCACCCTGCCCGACGGCAAACCGCTGGTCCTGGGCGGCAAGACCGGTACCGGCGACAACCGCATCCAGACCGTCACCCGCTGGGGCACGGTGAAGAGCTCAAAGGCGATGAACCGCACCGCCACCTTCGTCTTCTATCTGGGCCCGCGCCACTTCGGCACCCTCACCGCCTTCGTCGAAGGCAGCCAGGCTGACAAGTTCAGCTTCACCTCGGCTCTGCCCGTGCAGGTGCTCAAGGGCATGGCGCCCATCCTCCAGCCCTACCTCGCCCCCGGCCTGAACACCCAGTGCCAGGACCTGGCGCCGGCAGTGCAGGTGAGCAGGCGGTAAGCCCCTTGCGAATGGATTCGCTCCCACGGCCTTTCGTACTTATCGATCCACCATCGGTGTCAGACCTGGCCAAGCTGGTGGATGTGAAAAGCGACATCCACCCTTCGTGCTGAATTCATTCGCCACGCGGGACGCAGTCCCGCCGTAGGTTGGCGCAGAGCGCAGCGAAGCCCAACGCATCGTGGCTCCGGTCGAACGCCGATGTTGGGCCGCGCTTCGCTTGGCACCAACCTACCGAAGCCCCGACACTCCCGCGACGATCAGCACCACCGACACCAGCTTCGTCGGTGTGAGTGCTTCTCCCAGCAGGAGGAAACCCAGCAGCACCGTTCCCAGGGTGCCGATCGCGGTCCAGATTGGATAGGCGATGCTCACCGGCAGCACGCGCATGGACAGGGTCAGGAACCAGATCCCGGCCACCGCGGCCACCACCACCAGCACGCTGGGCCAGGGCCGGGTGAAACCTTCGGCGTACTTCATGCCCATGGCGAAGAGAACCTCGAAGAACGCCGCCACCAGCAGGTATATCCAGGCCATGACTGCGTCCTCAGAAGGTTTCCGCGAGGTCCGCCAGGGCCCGCTCCGCCCGCTGGTAGGACTGCTCGAACGCCTCGCCGCCGAACTCGTCGTTTTCCACCGCCACCACTGTCACGTCAGTGATGCCGATGTAACCCAACACTGTGCGCAGGTAGGCGTCGGCATGGTTCATGTGGGCATTGGCGCCGCCCGGACTGTAGCCGTGGTCGCCACGGGTAGTGATGATCAGCGCCTTGCGCCCCAGCACCAGCGGGGTATAGGGATTGCCCTGCTTGTTCGGGTCGAAGTCGAAGGTGCGCCGAATCCGCACGATCTGGTCGATCCAGGCCTTGACCCCGCTTGGCACGCCGAAGTTGTACATGGGTGCGGAGATCACCAGGCGGTCAGCGGAGAACAGCTCATCCACCAGCAGGTCGCTCACTGCCAGGTCAGCCTTCATAACTTCGGTGCGTGCCTCCGGCTCCGGATGGAAAGCAGCGGCGATCCAGCCCTCGGTGACGGCGGGAATGGCCACTCGTCCCACTTCACGGCGTAACACCTGGCCGCTCCCCTGGCGCGCCTGCCAAGCCTTGAGGAAAGACTCCTGCAGACGACGGGAATGGGAACGCTCACCACGAGGGCTACCCTGCACAGAAAGAATCGTACTCATCTCAATCTCCTTGATGACTGTGCTTCCAGAAGCACGTTAATTGGCGGAAACTCAGGCTCTAAGCTAGTTACACCAACCACTTCGGACAAATGAGGATTAATTCATTTGAATGAATTGGATTCATCCGTGGAGTTTTCATGTTTTCCAACCTGCCCCTGACCGCCCTGCGTACCTTCGAATCCGCCGCACGGCTTTCCAGCTTCAAGGCCGCTGCCGAGGAGCTGGCAGTGACGCCCACTGCGGTGTCCCACCAGATTCGCGGCCTGGAAAGCTGGCTGGGGGTACCGCTGTTCCAGCGCCTGCCGCGCAGCGTGCGCCTTACCGAATGTGGACAACGCCTGTTCGGCAGCCTTCACGGCGCCCTGCTGGAGGTCACCCAGACCCTCGACCAGCTACGTCCACAACGCAGCAGCGGCAACCTGACCCTATCCACCACACCGGCCTTCGCCGCGCTCTGGCTGATCCCGCGGCTCGGCCGCTTCTACGCCGAATACCCGGAAATAAGCGTGCGCCTGGACACCAGCAACAGCCTGATCGACCTGCACCAGGACGCCAGCGTCGATTTCGTGATCCGCTACGGCGTGGGTGAACACCCCAACCTGCACAGCCAGTGCCTGCTGGACGAATGCTTCGGCGTTTATGGATCACCTGCGCTGGTGAACGGGCTCGGCAGCGGCCTGCCAACACTGATCACTGTGCGCTGGCGCAACGCCCTACTCTACGAACTGGGCTGGAAGGCCTGGTGCCAGGCCGCTGGCGAGGAACACCTGCTGGCAAGCGCACCGCAGCGGGAGTACGACGAGGAACACTACGCCTTGCAGGCAGCTATCGCAGGCCAGGGTCTGGTGCTGGCCAGCTCCATCCTGGTTTCGGAGAGCCTCGCCAGTGGCCTGCTGGTGCCATTCCGACCAGAAGTCAGCGTGACCGGCGCGGGTTACTCCACCCTTTGCGTGCCAGGCCGCGAACGCCACCCGCCGGTGAAGGCCTTTTTCGACTGGCTGAGTCGGGAGGTGGGATGATCCGGCCGACTGGCACACCTTGTAGGGGCGAACTTATTCGCCCCTACAAGATTGGTGCCCAACGCCAACCGAACAAAATAATGAACACAACTTCTCCCTACCCTTCCCCGCGGCACGCCGCCACACCTTTGAATTTGCCTTCTATCGACCTGAACGGCTAATATTGCGTTCATTATGTTGAACACATCACTTCACCCCTTCCACTTCGCCCGCCTCGCTTCCCGCGAGCGCCACTGGACCGGCGACCTGTAGCCCCTCCCCTCTCCTCATGCCGTGGAAGCGTCGGGTACGCCCCGCAATGCCATGGCCAGGATTTCCTGCAAACGCGTCATTCGCCTCCGGGCGAAGGGCTCTGCATGCCCAAGGGAGGGCACCATGCGTTCCTGGTTCTATCTGTTGGCCGCGATCCTTTTTGAAGTCGTCGGCACCACTTCAATGAAATTTTCCGCCGAACACGCCCCAGTGCTCGGCCACCTGTTGATGTACGGCCTGATCGGCCTGTCGTACTTCTTCCTCTCGCTGGCAATCAAGCGCGTGCCGGTCGGCGTGGCCTACGCCCTCTGGGAAGGCATCGGCATCGTGCTGATCACTCTCATCAGCGTTACCTGGCTGGGCGAGAGCATCGGCCTGTACAAGGCGCTCGGCCTGACCGTGATGATTGTCGGCATCCTGCTGATCAAATGCGGCACCCGCGCCGCACCCGTGGCTCGCAGCCAGGAGGTGCTGGCATGAACGGCGTGACCTGGATTCATTTCGCCTGGCTCGGCGCCGCCATCGCCCTGGAGGTGCTGGCCAACGTACTGCTGAAGTATTCCGACGGTTTTCGTCGTCGGTTGCTGGGGGCCGCAGCGATTCTCTGCATCCTGCTGGCCTTCACGGCCCTGGCGCAGGCCGTACGCGGCATCGACTTGTCACTGGCCTATGCCATCTGGGGCGGCTTCGGCATTCTCGCCACCGTTGCGGTGGGCTGGACGCTGTTCGGCCAGCGCCTGGCCGGCCGTGGCTGGCTGGGATTGGGGTTGCTGCTGGTGGGGATGGCGTTGCTGAAACTGGCGTGAAGACTGGAATGTCCGGAAGACTGGCCCCGTCAGGTAAATCACGCGTCACAGATCCACCTTACGGGGCCAGGCCTGATCCGCAGCACCGTCGTTGGGTTTCGTTCCTCTACCCAACCTGCGACAACACCCAACCGTCGCACCTCCCAGAAATTCCGGGCAAAAAAATGGGCGACCATCTGGTCGCCCGCCCAATCATTCCGGGAGAGGAATGTCAGAAACGCTTGTGTCCGCATCACGCAAGATTCAGACAGGACCCTTTTTACGCTCCGATATCTCCCCGGACCATTCAACGATGGTCTAACTCTCTTCCTTGCCCAATCCGTGCAACTTCAGTTTGTTGGCAATGGTGGTATGGGACACCCCGAGCCGTTTGCCCAGCAGGCGGCTGCTCGGATGCTCTGCGTAGAGCCGTTCAAGCACCGCCTTCTCGAAGCGGCCAATGATCACGTCCAGCCCGCCGTCCAGGGAGAAATCACCCAACGGCTGCGGCGCGCCATAGTCCGGCAGGCGAATATGTTCGGGACGAACGGTGCCGCCGTCGCACAGGGAGACCGCCTGGAACAGCACGTTCTCCAACTGCCTCACGTTGCCCGGCCAGTGGTAGTGGCCGAGTTTGTCCAGCACCTGCGGCGCCAGTTTCGGCAGACTGCAGCCGATCTGCCGGCTGGCCGAATCGAGGAAGTGCTCCACCAGCGGCGGCAGGCCATCCAGGCACTCGCGCAGCGGAGGTATGTGCAGCGACAGCACGTTGAGGCGGTGGTAGAGGTCCTGGCGGAATTCGCCCTTGGCGCAGAGCTCGGACAGGTCCACCTGGGTGGCGCAGATCACCCGCACATCCAGATAAACCTCCTCATCGCTGCCCACCCGGCGGAAGCAGCCGTCCTGCAGGAAACGCAGGAGCTTGGCCTGAAGGCGCGGGCTCATCTCGCCGACTCCATCGAGGAACAGCGTGCCGCCGGCGGTGAGTTCCAGCAGGCCCAGCTTGCCCTCCGGCCGCGCACCCTCGAAGGCACCGGGGCCGTAACCGAACAACTCGGTCTCAGCCATGGATTCGGGCAGACCGGCGCAGTTCAGGGCCATGAACGGCGACTGCCCGCGGGGGCTGGCCAGGTGGCAGGCGCGCGCCAGCAGTTCCTTGCCGGTGCCGGTCTCGCCCTCGATCAGCAGCGGCGCATCCAGCGGAGCCATGCGCCGGGCCTCACGCACCACCGCAGCCATCACTCTCGAACTCTGGAAAATACTGTCGAAGCCACGCAGCTCGTGCTTGCGGACGTTGTAGATGCGCTCACCCACGCGGTCAGCGCGATGCAGGGTCAGCACCGCGCCGGCCAAGGCTTCGCTTTCGTCATGCTCGGACTGTAGCGGCGCAATATCGGCAAGGTAGGTGTCGCCCTTGACCTTGATGCGCAGCCCGTTGATCCGCGCCTTGTTGGCGCGTACCAGTTCCGGCAGGTCGAAATCCTCGACATAACGCGCCAGCGGGATTCCCGGCACCTCGTCCACGCGCACGCCGAGCAACTGGGCGGCCGCGCGATTGGCCGCGACGATGGAGCCGCCCATGTCGATGGACAGCACCGGGAAATCCAGCGCGCCCAGCAGCGCGTTCAGCTCCAGGTGACGTCGCTCGCTGGGCATCAGGCCCACGCGCTTGACGCCGAATACGCCGGGAATGGCTTCCAGCTTAGGTCGCAGCGATTGCAGCTGCAGGTTGATCATGTTCGGGCAGAGCAGGTAGATCGCGTTTCCCTGGTCGCCACCGACTTCGCCGCGATTGACGTTGATGCCGTAATCGACGAGCAGGTTGAGGATGTCACGCAGGATTCCCACGCGGTTCTGGCAATGGACTTTGATACGCATCAGGCACCCCTGGGTCGGGCATTTCCTTGGTTAGTCGACGAAAGAATCCGTTCTCGACCCTATTTTTCCGTCAAGAATATGTGACATATCGTCGCTCCGACAAGGCGATTCCTGGCGTTCCCGCCGCAACCGTAAAAATTTCCTTACGCTTTGACCGCACTACCTGGGGCTATGCAGGCCGCGCGCCTGCTGCGTTGCGGGCCCATCTGCGCTATCGATATGGCAACACAACAACGAAGCCCCATCCCCAGGAGGCCGAATGAAGACGACGCAGTACGTGGCCCGCGAACCCGATGCCAACGGTTTCATCCACTATCCGGAAACCGAGCATCAGGTATGGAACACCCTGATCACCCGCCAGTTGAAAGTGATCGAAGGCCGCGCATGTCAGGAATATTTCGACGGCATCGAGCAGCTCGGCCTGCCCCATGACCGCATCCCGCAACTGGGCGAGATCAACAAGGTGCTCCAGGCGACCACCGGTTGGAGGGTTGCCCGCGTCCCGGCGCTGATCCCCTTCCAGACCTTCTTCGAGCTGCTGGCCAGCCAGCAATTCCCGGTGGCCACCTTCATCCGCACGCCGGAAGAACTGGACTACCTGCAAGAGCCGGACATCTTCCACGAGATCTTTGGCCACTGCCCGCTGCTGACCAACCCCTGGTTCGCCGAATTCACCCACACCTACGGCAAGCTCGGCCTCAAGGCCACCAAGGAAGAACGCGTCTACCTCGCCCGCCTGTACTGGATGACCATCGAGTTCGGCCTGATGGACACCCCGCAGGGCCGACGCATCTATGGCGGCGGCATCCTCTCCTCACCGAAGGAGACGGTCTACGCTCTGTCGGGTGAGCCCGAGCACCAGGCTTTCGACCCGCTGGAATGCATGCGTACCCCTTACCGCATCGACATCCTGCAACCGTTGTACTTCGTGCTGCCGGATCTCAAGCGCCTGTTCGACCTGGCACACGAAGACATCATGGCGCTGGTGCACAAGGCAATGGGCATGGGCCTGCACGCACCGAAGTTCCCGCCGAAGCCGAAAGCCGCCTGATCTATTCGTAGGTTGGGCCACAAGGCCCAACATTCATCGTCTGGAAGTCCACTCGCTGGGCTTCGCTGCGCTCTGCGCCAACCTACAAACGAATGCTGGAGAACGACTATGACCGCCCTGTCCCAAGCCCATTGCGAAGCCTGCCGCGCCGATGCCCCGCTGGTGTCCGACGAAGAACTGGCCGAGCTGATCAAGCAGATCCCCGACTGGAACATCGAAGTGCGTGACGGCGTCATGCAGCTGGAGAAGGAATTCCGCTTCAAGAACTTCCGCTATGCCCTGGCCTTCACCAATGCCGTCGGCGCCATTGCCGAGGAAGAAGGTCACCACCCGGGGCTGCTGACCGAGTGGGGCAAGGTCACCGTGACCTGGTGGAGCCACGAGGCCAAGGGCCTGCACCGCAACGACTTCATCATGTCCGCCCGTACCGATCAGGTGGCGGCGAGCGCAGAGGGCCGTAAATGAGCCACTTCGCCAAGGTCGGCCGGGTGCCCGGCGATCCCATCCTCGGTCTGATGGATGCCTACCGCCTGGACCCCAACCCGGCCAAGCTCGACCTTGGCGTGGGCGTTTACAAGGACGCCCGTGGCCTGACGCCCATTCCCCATGCGGTGAAGCTCGCTGAGCAGCGCCTGGTGGATATCGAAACCACCAAGACCTACGTCGGTGGCCACGGTGACGCGGCCTTCGGTCGCCTGCTGCTGGACCTGGTGCTGGGCACCGGCAACCCGCTGGAATCCGCTGGCCGCGCCGGCGCCACCCAGACGCCGGGCGGCACTGGCGCCCTGCGCCTGGCGGCGGAGTTCATCGCCAGCAACCTGCCTGGTCGCGGCGTATGGCTGAGCGATCCAACCTGGCCGATCCACGAAACCATCTTTGCCGGTGCCGGTATCGCGGTCCGTCACTATCCCTACGTGGATGCGGCCAATCGCCTCGATGTGAGCGCCATGCTCGCGGCCCTGGAGCAAGTGCCCAAGGGCGATGTGGTGTTGCTGCACGCCTGCTGCCACAACCCCACCGGTTTCGACCTTGCCCAGGACGATTGGCGCAAGGTGCTGGAAGTGGTCAAGGCGCGTGAATTGCTGCCGCTGATCGACTTCGCCTACCAGGGCTTCGGTGATGGCCTGGAGCAGGACGCCTGGGCCGTGCGCCTGTTCGCCGAGGCGCTGCCGGAACTGCTGGTCACCAGTTCCTGCTCGAAGAACTTCGGTCTCTACCGCGAACGCACCGGTGCGCTGATCGTCTGCGCCACCGATGCAGAAAAGCTGACCGACGTACGCAGCCAGCTGGCCTTCCTCGCCCGCAACCTCTGGTCCACCCCGCCCGCCCATGGCGCCGCGGTGGTCGCCACCATCCTTGGTGACGCTGCCCTAAAGGCACAGTGGGTGACGGAACTGGAAGCCATGCGCTCGCGCGTTGCCGACCTGCGTCGCGGGCTGGTGGAAGCCCTGCAGCCTTATGGCCTCGCAGAACGCTTCGCGCACATCGGCGAGCAACGCGGCATGTTCTCCTACACCGGTCTTTCGCCTGAGCAGGTGGCACGTCTGCGTGCGGAGTTCAGCGTGTACATGGTGAGCACCGGACGGGCCAACGTCGCCGGGCTGGACTTCAGCCGCATCGCCGACCTGGCCGCAGCCATCGCCAAGGTCTGCTGAGCCAAGCGTCACAGAACGCGTAGGAGCGAGGGGGACGCCTGGTTCTTGCGAGCAAGCTCGCTCCTACAGCCGCTCCAATGAACCTCCCTACTCTGGTTGCTGGCCACCCATGCGCCGGCTGATGGCCTCTGCCGCCTGGTGCAGTCGTTCGGCGGCCGAGCCCTGGGTGTCGGCACGGAACACGCTGGCGGCGCCGACCACGGTGATCACGCCCGCCAGCTTGTTGCCAGTGGCGAACAGCGGCGCCGACAGCGCGTTGACCCCTGGCATCAGCAGACCGTGCACCGGATGCATCCCGGTGGCGCGGATCTGTGCCATCTGCTCCTGCAATTCAGCGCTGCCGGGCGCGCCCGGCTGGGACATTTCCTCGTCACGCAGGAAGGCTGTTTCACCTTCCGGCAGATAGGTGTTGAACACCATGCCGGTGGACGAGCCCAGCAATGGCAGCACCGAGCCCACCTGGGTGACCAGGGTCACCGCGCGCAAAGCCTGTTCGACGTGGACCACGGTCGGCCCCTTGTTGCCCCACACGGCGAGGAAGCAGGTTTCGTTGAGCGCATCGCGCAACTCCACCAGATGTGGCATCGAGACTTTCACCACATCCAGCCGTCCGATGGCGGCCAGCCCAACCAGCAGCGCTTCGCGGCCAAGGCCATAGTGGTTGGTGGTGGCGTCCTGCTCGGCGAAACCGCTGGCGATCAGCGCTTGCAGGTAACGATGGACCTTGCTCGCCGGCATCCCGACGTGTTCGGCCAGTTTCGACAGCGAGGTGGCCGGCGCCAGCTCCGCCAGCCCCTTGAGGATGTCGGTGCCCACTTCCGCAGCCTGCACCTTCTGCCGGCGCGGTGCGCCTGCGCTGTCGTTGTCGTTCGTCATGTCCTGGCCTTGGTCGGAGTGGAGGGCGCTGTTATAGCTTGACCCCTTTTGCCTTTCAAATTACGTTATGCGTAATCACATTACAAAAAACGTCGAGGTCGCCATGGTCTCCCCCACGCAGCTCACTTACCAATCCGGTTTCGATAACGAATTCAGCAGCGAAGCGCTGCCTGGCGCCCTGCCCGTTGGCCAGAACTCCCCGCAGAAAGTGCCCTACGGCCTTTATGCCGAACTGCTTTCCGGAACCGCCTTTACCGTTCCGCGCAGCGAAGCCCGGCGGACCTGGATGTACCGCATCAAGCCCTCGGCCAATCATCCGAAGTACCAGCGCCTGGAGCGCCAGATCGCTGGCAACCGCCTGGGTCCGGTGACGCCCAATCGCCTGCGCTGGAATCCGCAGGACATCCCCGCCGTTCCCACCGACTTCATCGACGGCCTGCTGACCATTGCAGCCACCGCCGATGCCGAACAGGCATCGGGCATCAGCGTGCACCTGTACTGCGCCAACATCTCGATGCAACGGGTGTTCTTCAATGCCGATGGCGAGCTGCTGATCGTTCCGGAACAAGGCCGACTGCGCATCGCCACCGAGCTGGGCCTGCTGGACGTGGAGCCGCTGGAAATCGCGGTAATCCCGCGTGGCATGAAGTTCCGTGTCGAACTGCTGGATGCCACCGCCCGTGGCTATATCAGCGAGAACCACGGCGCTGCGCTGCGCTTGCCGGATCTCGGCCCTATCGGCAGCAACGGCCTGGCCAACCCGCGCGACTTCCTCGCCCCGGTGGCCCACTACGAAGACAGCGACACGCCGGTCACCCTGGTGCAGAAGTTCCTCGGCGAACTCTGGGCCACCGAGCTCGACCACTCGCCCCTGGATGTGGTCGCCTGGCACGGCAACAACGTGCCCTACAAGTACGACCTGCGCCGCTTCAACACCATCGGTACCGTGAGTTACGACCATCCGGACCCATCGATTTTCACCGTGCTCACCTCGCCCAGTGACACCCACGGCCAGGCCAACATCGACTTCGTGATCTTCCCGCCGCGCTGGATGGTGGCCGAGAAGACCTTCCGTCCGCCGTGGTTCCACCGCAACCTGATGAACGAATTCATGGGCCTGATCCAGGGCGCCTACGACGCGAAAGCCGAAGGCTTCTCCCCAGGCGGTGCCTCCCTGCACAACTGCATGAGCGCCCACGGCCCGGACAACGCCACTACCACCGGTGCCATCGCCGCGGATCTGAAACCGCACAAGATCGACAACACCATGGCCTTCATGTTCGAGACCAGCCGCGTGCTGCGCCCCAGCCAGTACGCGCTGGAATGCCCGCAATTGCAGAGCGACTACGATGCATGCTGGGCCGGCATGGCCAAGACTTTCGACAAGGGCAGGATTTGATATGACCCAAGCAGACAACCGCCGTAGCTGGATCGCCTCCGCCAACGGCCACCCGGACTTCCCGCTGCAGAACCTGCCGCTCGGTATCTTCAGCCCGGCTGGCGCCTCGCCGCGCGCTGGCGTGGCCATCGGCGACGCCATCTTCGACCTCAAGGTCGCCGCTGATGCCGGCCTGTTCAGTGGTGAAGCGGCTGAAGCCGCGCTCTCCGCCAGCGGTGACAGCCTCAATGCCTTCTTCGCCCTCGGGGCCTCCGCCCGCCGCGCCCTGCGCACCCAGCTGCAAGACCTGCTGGCCGAAGGCAGCAGTGCCCGCGAGCGCCTGGAAGCCATGGGCCAGGCGTTGCTGCCGTCCGCCGCCACGTGCCAGCTGCACCTGCCGGCCAGGGTTGGCGACTACACCGACTTCTACGTGGGCATCCACCACGCCAACAACGTCGGCCGCCTGTTCCGCCCGGACAACCCGCTGCTGCCCAACTACAAGTACGTGCCCATCGGCTACCACGGCCGTGCATCCACGGTGTGCGTCTCCGGTACCCCGGTGCGCCGCCCTGTCGGCCAGACCATGCCGCCGGGCCAGGAAGTACCGAGCTTTGGCCCCAGCAAGCGCCTGGACTACGAACTGGAACTGGGCATCTGGATCGGCCAGGGCAACGAGATGGGCGAGTCCATCGCCATCGCCGATGCCCAGCAGCACATCGCCGGCTACTGCCTGCTCAACGACTGGTCTGCCCGTGACGTGCAGGCCTGGGAATACCAGCCGCTCGGCCCCTTCCTGGCGAAGAACTTCGGCACCACAGTGTCGCCGTGGGTAGTCACAGCTGAAGCCCTGGAGCCCTTCCGCACAGCCCAGCCGGGGCGGCCGGAAGGTGATCCGCAACCGTTGCCCTACCTGCTGGACGAAGCGGACCAGGCCAAGGGCGCGTTCGATATCGAGCTGGAAGTGCTGATCCTCACCGCAGCCATGCGCGAGCAGGGCCTGGCGCCTCACCGACTGGCGCTGAGCAACACCCAGAACATGTACTGGACCGTGGCGCAGATGGTCGCCCACCACAGCGTAGGCGGCTGCAAGCTGCAAGCCGGCGATCTGTTCGGCTCCGGCACGCTCTCCGGTCCGCAACCCGAGGCCTTCGGCAGCCTGCTGGAGAGCACCTTCGGCGGCAAACAGGCCATCAGCCTGCCCAACGGCGAACAGCGCACCTTCCTGGAAGACGGGGATGAAGTGATTCTGCGTGCCCGTTGCCAGCGGGAGGGCTACCCCAGTATCGGCTTCGGCGAATGCCGTGGGGTATTGCTGGCGGCACGTTGAGATGAAAAAGGGGCAACCGATTGGTTGCCCCTTTCATGTTTAGCGATGGCTCTTGCCGTCGTTCTTGCTCGAAGACGCTTCAGCCCGATCACGGCCGCGGGCGTTGTGGTCGCCCGGCGTGGTCTCGGACACGGCGCGGGCGTTGGCCAGGCCGCGGCTGTCCTTGTCGCGGGCAACAGCGGACGTTGCATAGCCATGGCCATTGTCATCGTTGCGCAGGCTGCCGTAGCGGTTGCCCTTGTCCTCGCCATTGCGGGTCGCCTTGCCTGCATGATCGGCGCTCTTGCCGTAGCCGTGGCCCTTGCCGTCGTGGCTACCGGCATGACCGCCACCAACGCCGCCACCGAAGCCGCCGCCATGGCCACCGCCATGACCGCCACCGTTACCACCACCATTGCCGCCGCCGTTCCCGCCACCATTGCCGCGGGCATAGGCGGAGTCGACCAGGGATACGCCGCTTGGCAGCACGGTACTCGCCGCAAGGACCATCGCACAGGTGGCCGCGGCCAACAGGGTCTTCTTATTGATCAATTTGGAGCCTCCACAGGCTTCTTCACGATATGTGGTGAGACTCCGGGACCATGCGCCGGTTCAACTCCGGACGACGAGTGGAGGTCCCCTTCACAGCCAGGTTTCCGGGCTTTGAACCGGTTCATGTTTCGGCCTGCTCGCAGCAGCGGAATTTCTGCAATAGTTGCGGCACTCATCCCTGCATTCGCAGTCAATCAGCAAAGGGAAAAGCCCTTCATGGAGGCCACGGAAATGACCAGAACCCGCACCCTGATCGCCACCCTTGCCAGTATCGCCCTAATCACCAGCTCACCGGCCCTGCTCGCGGACCCGGGTAAAGGCAAGGGGCACGACAAGGGCCAGTCCAGTTCCCAAGGCAACAACTGGTCCGGCGGCCCGCAGGTGGATATCGGCGGCATCCGCATCATCCTCGACGACAACCGCGACTACTGGGGCCCAACCCAAGCCTTGCCTCCGGGCATCCAGAAGAACCTGGCGCGCGGCAAGCCGCTACCTCCGGGGATCGCCAAGAAACTCGACGGCCGACTGGTGAGCCGTCTACCGCACTACGAGGGCTACGACTGGGTCCGCGCCGGCACCGACCTGATCCTGGTCGCAGTGGCCACAGGGATCATCTATGAAGTGCTGCAGGACGTGATGGATTGACCCCCACAAGCCCCTCTTCCTGAAAGGGAGAGGGGTAATTCGCCCCCCCCGGAGCGAATTCATTCGCAAAATTCCCGCTAGCTTGTTTACCCCTCTGATTAAAAAGCCCCTCACACACTATCAACAGTGTCGATGGCCCCTATCGAGAGTGATCACTTTTTAATCAATGCCCCATCCGTAAAATTGGCTCCGTACCCGGTTTCCAGCCCCGTTGAGGAGCCCACGATCATGAAAACCCAAGCCTTCGCCGTCCTGTTCATCGCCGCCCTGAGCACCAGCGCTTTCGCCCTGCCGGCCGCTTACCAGCCGGTACTGGGTGAATCGAAGGACAGCTCCAGCATCCAGATCATCGAACCGGTGGCCGAGGGGGGTTCCGACCGCACCGGCGCCAACCGCATCGCTGAAGGTGGTTCGGATCGCACCCATGGCTTCCGCGTAGCTGAAGGCGGCTCCGACCGCACCAACGCCCTGCGCGTTGCCGAAGGTGGCGCCGACCGCGTGCCTCAGGCCCAGCGCATCAGCTGATCGCACCTACCTGCGTACAAAAAGCCCGGCAAATGCCGGGCTTTTCATTTGTGGGTATCCACCATCCCTCACCCCTACCCTCTCCCAGAGGGAGAGGGAGCCGCCCGCGCCCAGGCCAATCCGGGCACTTCCCTTTGGGAGCGAGTTCATTCGCGAACAGTCGGCTGCGGCGCGCTAAGTACGCTTGTTCAGCAACCGCGCCAGGCGGTCCCCGCCGAACTGGATCATCGTCACCAGCACCACCAGCAGAATGATCACGGTCAACATGATCTGCGTATCGAAACGCTGGTAGCCGTAGCGGTAGGCCAGGTCGCCGAGACCGCCCGCGCCGATGGCACCCGCCATGGCGGATGAGTTGATCATGGTCACCAGGGTGATGGTGAAGCCACCTACGATGCCCGGCCGCGCTTCCGGCAGCAGCACATTCCAGATGATGTGGCGCCGTTGGCAACCCATCGCCTGGGCCGCCTCAACCAAGCCGAAATCCACTTCCCGCAAGCTGACTTCGGCAATGCGTGCGAAGAACGGCGTAGCGGCGATGGTCAGCGGCACCACGGCAGCCCAGACGCCATAGCTGGTGCCGACGATCAGGCGGGTGAAGGGAATCAGCGCCACCATCAGGATCAGGAACGGGATCGAACGCAGCACGTTCACCACACTGCCCAGCGCACGGTTCAGCGTGCGGGCTTCGAAGATACCGCCGGGACCTGTGGTGACCAGCACCAGGGCTAGCGGTATTCCCACCAGGAACACGACCAGCGACGAAGCACCGATCATCAGCAGGGTGTCGAGGAAGCCCTGTAGCAGCCGGTCAAGCATGGGCGACATAGCCGAGCACCTCCGCCTTGTCCGCCAGGGGCCGCGCCCGCTCCAGCAGATCCAGCCCACCCTGCCCCGCCAGCGCCGCACTGAGCAGCAGATGGCCCTGGGCGCGCCCCTGGATGCGGTCGATACCGCCGTGCACCAGGCTCACACGCGTGCCGAGGGCCTGGGCGATGGCCAGCAGGTCCGGCTCACGGCCACTGGCGCCGGTGTAGTGCAGGTCCAGCAGCAGCGCGTTCGCGCCATCACCAGGCTGGTTGACCAGCCGCGCCAGCAAGTCGTCCGGCAAATCGTGACGCAGGGTGCCCAGCAGGGTGCGAGTGACATCGTGCTGCGGGTCACCGAACACCCGCCAGACCTCGCCCTGCTCCACCACCTGGCCGCGCTCCAGCACCACCACGCGGTCACAGATCTCGCGGATCACCGCCATCTCGTGGGTGATCAGTACGATGGTCAGCCCCAGCCGCTGGTTGATATCTCGCAGCAGGGCCAGGATGGCCTGGGTGCTTTCCGGGTCCAGCGCCGAAGTGGCTTCGTCGCAAAGCAGGATCTCCGGCTGATGCACCAGGGCACGGGCGATGCCAACGCGCTGCTTCTGCCCCCCGGAGAGTTGCGCCGGATAGGCATCGCGCTTGTCCGCGAGCCCTACCAGCTCCAGCAGTTCGCTGACCTTGCGCTCGATATCGGCCTTGGGCACGCCGGCAACTTTCAGCGGCAGCGCGACGTTCTGCCAGACAGTCTTGGCCGACATCAGGTTGAAGTGCTGGAAGATCATGCCGACCCGACGGCGCAGCAGCACGAGCTGCTTCTCGTCGAACTGGCCGATGTCTTCCTGGTCGATCACCACCTGGCCGCTGGTGGGCTTTTCCAGGCGGTTGAGGGTGCGGATCAACGACGACTTGCCCGCGCCGCTGCGGCCGATGATGCCGAACACTTCACCCCGACGGATCTCCAGGTCGATGCCCTGCAACGCCTGCACCGGCCCCTTGCTGCCCTGATAGGCCTTGCCCAACCCCTGCAGGCGGATATGCGGCAGGTCCAGGCTGATGTTGAGATTGAAACTGACCATATAGGGCCTCTCGTGATGCTGCTGTCTTTCCGTAGGAGCGAATTCATTCGCGATCAGGGCTTGCCCGGTAGCGCTTCGCGCTCCATTCGCGAATGAGTTCGCCCCTACAAGGATTCATCCTCGGACTCCAGGAGCGATCCCGGTGGTGCCAGGCAAGGCGCGAGGTTCGCGAAATTCATGAGCATGGTTCATCCATGTGATTGGATTTCGCGGTTCTCGCAACGCCGCATGGCGCCTCCGGGGACGTTCCCGTGCCTCATTCCCAGCCCGGTTGGTAGAGCTTGCCGTGTGCCTTATCCAGTGCAGCGCGCACCTGGGGCGAGTGCTGGTAGATGTCCACGAACTCGCCCAGGCGGCCGTCGTCCTGGTAGTCGGCCCGGGTGACGAACTGGATGATGTATTCCTTGTTTTCGATGCCGTCGAACAGCAGCGCACTGTTGGGATCGATGGTGCCGGCAAGTCGGATGTAGTGCGGGTAGCCCTGGGCCAGGTCGACGTCATCCAGGGCTCGCACCAACTGCACGGCTTCCAGTTCGATGATGTCGATCTTCTTCGGGTTCTCGACAATGTCGTCCAGCGTCGCCTTGTAGCCCACGCCTTCCTTGAGTTTCAGCAGCCCGGCCTTCTGCAGCAGTTGCAGGCCACGACCGCCGTTGATGGGGTCGTTGGCGATGGCCACCTTGGCTCCTTCCGGCAGGTCAGCTAGGCCCGCGTACTTCTTCGAGTAGAGGCCGACGTTGTTGATCACGCCGGGCGCGAAGGTCTTGAGCTGGAAGCCGCCCTCCTTCCTGGCGTTTTCCAGGAACGGCGTGTGTTGGAAGTAGTTCACGTCGATGTCGCCCGCGGCGAGGGTGATGTTCGGCGAGTTCCAGTCGGTGAACTCCACCAGCTCCACTTTCAGGCCTTTCTTCGCGGCCTCTTCCACCGCCACTTCCAGCGGCGGGGCGAAGGCGGCGGTGGTGCCGACCTTGAGTGTCTTGGAGTCGGCGGCATGGGCGATACCGGAGGCCAGCAGCAGGCCGAGGGTGAGGGTCTTGAGGAGGTGTTTGGGCATGTCTGTAGTCCTTGGACAGTGGAATTCAGTGTGTAGGAGCGAATTCATTCGCGAAGGAAGGCGCAGCCTTTCCCTGGGAATCCGGGGTCAGCCCTAGGGACCGATTCGCGAATGAGTTCGCTCCCACAGAAAAGGCGGTGCCGCGGTGGTCAGCCGGCAGCCGGTCACCCGCACCAAACAACTTCTGGCGCAACGTGCCTTCGGCATACTCCGTCTTGTAGGCGCCGCGCGCCTGAAGCTCCGGCACAACAAGATCGATGAAGTCGGCATAGCTTTCCGGGGTGACGATGCGGGTGAGGTTGAAACCGTCGAGGCCGGTCTCGTCCACCCAACTGAGCAGTTCATCGGCCACTTGTGTGGGCGAGCCCACCAGCAGGATGTAGCGCCCACCCAAGGCGTGCTGCTCCAGCAACTGGCGGCGCGTCAGGCTGTTGTCCTTGAGCTTGCTGGCGGCCGACTCGATGGCGTTGGTCTTCACGTAGGGGATCGGCTCATCCAGCCCGAAGCGGGAGAAGTCGATGCCCGTGGAGCTGGCGAAGTGCGCCACACCCGCCTCGGCACTGGCATGGGTCAGGTACTCGGCATGCTTGGCGCGTGCCTCGGCTTCCGTCGCGGCGACTATCACGCTGATGCCCATGAACACCTTCACCGACTGCGGATCACGGCCGGCGGCCTGGGCCGCGGCGCGTACCTTGTCCACCTGGGCACGGGTGGCGGCCTTGCTGTTGCCGCTGATGAACACGCACTCGGCATGCTCACCGGCAAAACGCAGCCCGCGAGTCGAGGCACCCGCCTGGAACAGCACCGGCGTGCGTTGCGGCGAGGGTTCGCAGAGGTGATAGCCCTCGACGTTGAAAAACTCACCTTCGTGACGAACCTTGTGCACCTTGTCCGCCTGGGCGTAGATGCGCCGCTGCCGGTCATTCAGCACGGCGCCCTCTTCCCAGCTGCCTTGCCAGAGCTTGTAGAGGACCTCCAGGTACTCGTCGGCCTGGTCATAGCGGCGGTCGTGCTCCACCTGCTGCGTCAGTCCCATGGCTCGGGCGGCGCTCTCCAGGTAGCCGGTGACGATGTTCCAGCCCACCCGGCCATCCGTGAGGTGGTCCAGCGTCGACATGCGCCGGGCGAACAGGTACGGCGCGTCGTAGCTGAGGTTCGCGGTCAGGCCGAAGCCGAGGTGGCGGGTCACGCCCGCCATGGCCGAGACCAGCAGCAGCGGATCGTTGACCGGAAGCTGGATGCTTTCCTTGAGGGTCAGGTCGACGTTGCCCTGGTAGACGTCGTAGACGCCGACGATGTCCGCCAGGAACAGGCCGTCGAACAATCCTCGCTCCAGCAACTGCGCCAGTTCGGTCCAGTAGGACAGCTTGCGATAGTCGGCCGAACGGTCGCGCGGGTGTGTCCAGAGCCCGTGATTGATATGCCCTACGCAATTCATGTTGAAGGCATTGAGGAGAATCTGCTTGCGCGCCATCAGATCGTCCCCCGGCGCGGTGGCAGTTTCTCGTTGAGATAGAAGTTGCCCACCGCGTGGTACTTCCAGCGCACCGGGTCGTGCAGCGTGTGCACGCGGGCGTTGCGCCAGTGGCGGTCGAGGTTGTGTTCGGCCAGGCTGGCGCGCGTGCCGGACAGCTCGAACAACTTGCTGCCGGCAGCCAGCGACACCTCGGTAGTCAGGGCACGGGCCTCGGCCACGCCAATGGACGCAGCCGCCACGCTGTCGGCGTCAGGTTGGGTGGTGGCGGCATCCAGCAGGCGGCCGGCGCGGTCGAGGATCGCTTCGGCAGCATGCAGGCGGATCGCCAGGCGGCCGAATTCCTGGATGGTCAGCGGATCGTCGCTGGCCTTGTCCACCCCCGAGTCGATCCAAGGTCGCGAGCGGGTACGCACGAACTCCAGTGCATCCTCATAGGCAGCGCGGGCGATGCCGGCGTCGATGGCGGCGTGCAGGATCTGCGCGAAGGGGCCGACGGTGGTAGGACGCTCGAAGGCATCCTGGAAGGACACCAGGTCCTCGGTGCGCACCGGCACGTTCTCGAACACCACCGAACCACTGCCGGTAGTGCGCTGGCCGAAGCCGGACCAGTCATCGATGACCGTCAGGCCGGGCGCGTTGCGCGGCACGAAGGCGAGGTACTGGTGCCCGTCCTCGGCCACCACCAGGGTGGGCACCCGGTCGGCATAGAGGGCGCCGGTGCAATAGAACTTGCGGCCATTGATGCGGTATCCCGCGCCTTCGCGGATCAGCCGGGTATTGCGGTCATTGGCGGTGCGCGTGCCGATTTCCGCCAGAGCGTTACCGAAGCGCTGGCCTGCCAGGGCTGCGGCGAACAGGCGCCGTTGCTGCGCCTTGCTGCCATTCACGCGGAGGACTTCCAGGGCGTAGAAATGGTTCTGCGGGATCTGCCCGAGGGAGGCGTCGGCGGCGCTGATGATGGCGATGACCCGGGCCAGGGTCACCCGCGATACACCAGCGCCACCGAATTCGCGCGGTACGCTGATGCCCCAGAGGCCGGAGCGGCTGAAGGCGTCGAGTTCCTCATGGGGCAGGCGACGGTCACGGTCACGCTCGGCGGCGCCGGGCTTGAATTCGGCGGCGATGCGGCGGGCCACGTCGATGGCCTCGGCATCGTCGCGAATGATGGCGACGCTGAAGGCCGGGGCGGGTTGCGGCAATGTCATGGAGAACTCCTCAAATCCAGGAATGACGGGCCGGCCGGGCACCGTTGAGATGCCAGGCTCCGACGGCCTGGACCTTCCAGCGCACCGGGTCGTGCAGTGTGTGGACGCGGGCGTTGCGCCAATGGCGGTCGAGGTTGAACTCGGCGAGGCTGGCGCGGCTGCCGGCCAGTTCGAAGAGCTTTTCGCTGGCGAGCAGGCTGATCTCCGTCGTCAGCACCTTGGCCTCGGCCACGGCGATGGAGGCGCGGGCGGCGGCCTCGTCATCGATCGGCCCGGCGGCCACTTCGTCGAGTACCTGGCCGGCGCGTTCCAGCAGGGCGTTGGCAGCATTCAGCTCGGTCTTCAGGCGGCCGACCTCGGCGATGGTGTAGAGCTCCTCGCTGGCGCGTTCGACGCCGGCATCCACCCAGGGCCGCGAGCGTTCGCGGATGAAGGCGATGGTGTCGTCGATGGCCGCCTCGGCGATGCCGGCGTCGATGGCGGCCTGGATCAGTTGCGAAACTGCACCCTGGATGCTCGGCACTTCGGCCAGTCGGCTGTTGTGGAAAACCAGGTCGTCAGCGACGGGCGCCTGGTCCAGCAACACGGTGCCGCTGGCAGTGGTGCGCTGGCCGAATCCGGACCAGTCATCGACTATGCGCAATCCCGGCACACCGCGCTCCACGAGGCCGAGCACGCCGACGCCGTTGTCGTCGATGGCCTTGACTGCCACCCAATGGGCGAACAGCGCGCCAGTGGAATAGAACTTCTCGCCGCTGACCTTCAGGCCCTCGCCGGTACGGGTGACGCGAGCCTTGATCTCCAGGGTGTGTTTCGTATTGCGCTCGGGGCCGGCATTGGCCAGCCGGCGCCCCGCGAGGATGCCGCCGAAGACCTTGCGCTTTTGCGCTTCGCTGCCGACGTTCTCGACTACGTTGAGCAGGCCGAACTGGTTCTGCGGAATCTGCCCCAGGGCCGGGTCGGCGGCGCAGATGATGCGGAACACTTCGGCCAGGGTGACGTGGGACACCTCGGGCCCGCCGTATTGGCGTGGAATGCGAATGCCCCCCAGTCCCAGGCGGGTGAAGAGTTCCAGCTCGCGCCAGGGCAGCAGGCGGTCGCGGTCGCGTTGTGCGGCATTTTCCCTGGCCTGCCTCGCCACCTCGTGAGCGGCTTGCAGGGCCTGTGCATCGTTTTCGATCAGCGCCGCCGGGAGTAGTGACGGGGCTTCATCACGAAATGCGTTGTGGGCGGTTTCGTTTGTCATGCGGTATGGCCTTCAGCAATGGAGCGAGTCGGGTTTCCCTCACCCCAGCCCTCTCCCAAAGGGAGAGGGGGTCGTATCTGCGCCAGGGGAGGCAATGCGCGAGTCAGAACGCCGGGGCGATCTGGCCCTTGTAGCGGGTGACGATGAACTGGCGGACTTCCGGCGAGTTCAGGGCCTTGGCCAGCTTCTGCAGGCCGGGGTCCTGGAGGTTGTCCGGACGGGCGACGAGGAATTCGGCGTAGAGGTCCTTGCCCTTCTCGACGATCAGCGCGCTGTTGGTGTCGATGCCGGCTTCCAGGGCGTAGTTGGCGAAGACGAAGGCCAGGTCCACCTGGCTGACGGAACGGGCCAGCAGTGCGCCTTCCAGTTCACGGATCTTCAGCTTCTTGGGGTTTTCGGCGATGTCGCGCTGGGTGGCCAGGGTGTTGCTCGGGTCCTTGAGCTTGATCAACCCGGCCTCGTGCAGCAGCACCAGTGCGCGTCCGGTGTTCACGGGGTCGTTGGGAATGGCCACTGACGCGCCGTCCTTCAGCTCGTCGAGTTTCTTGATCCTGGTGGAGTACGCGCCGAAGGGTTCGATGTGAATGCCCACCACCGGTACCAGGTTGGTGTGACGGCTCTTGTTGAACTCATCGAGGAAGGGTCGGTACTGGTAATAGTTGGCGTCGAGATTCTTCTCGGCCAATTGCACGTTGGGCTGGATGAAGTCGGTGAAGACCTTGATGTCCAGGTCCACGCCTTCCTTGGCCAGGGTGGGTTTGATGAACTCGAGGATTTCCGCGTGGGGGACCGGGGTGGCGCCGACCACCAGCTTCTCGCCGGCTTGGGCAGAGAAGGCGACGACGGCGGCGAGAATGGCGATAGCCTTTTTCATTGCAAGTGCTCCTGGGCAGATTTGGATTGGCCGTCGTGGGGTCAACGTGGGGCCTTGGGTGGGCAGCGAAAGCCGGCTGCCCTGCGGCGGGATTTCAACGGCGGCTGTAGCGGATCACGAGACGGTCGCCGCTCGTCTGCAGCGCCTGCACCAGCAGGACCAACAGGGCCACGGTGACCACCATTACGTCGGTCTGGAATCGCTGGTAGCCGAAGCGGATGGCCAGGTCGCCCAACCCACCGCCACCGATCACACCGGCCATGGCGGTGTAGTCCACCAGCACGATGGCGGTGACGGTCACGGCGGCGATCAACCCGGTGCGGGCTTCCGGTAGCAAGGTGTGCCAGATGATCTGCCAGGTGCTGGCACCCATGGCCTGGGTAGCCTCCACCAGTCCGCGGTCCACTTCGCGCAGGGCGGTTTCCACCAGCCGCGCGAAGAACGGCGTGCAGCCGGCCACCAGCGGCGGAATGGCCCCGGCGACGCCGAGGGAGGTGCCGGTGAGCAGCGTGGTCAGCGGGATCATCACGATCAGCAGGATGATGAAAGGCAGCGAGCGCAGCATGTTCACCACCGCCGAAGCGAAGCGATAGAAACCAGGCTTCTCATGCATCTGCTTCTTGCCGGTGAGGTAGAGCAGTACGCCCAGCGGCAGGCCGAGCAGCACGGTAAAACCAAGCGCCAGGGCGAGCATGGTCAGGGTGTCGATGCAGGCCTGGCCGATCTCAACCCAATCGAGGTTGGCGAGCAGTTCGTTCATTGCCCCACCTTCCTGCGCAATCGCGCGGCCGGATGCGGCTCGACAAGACGGTCACCCTGGCCGAACAGCTTGTGGCGCAGGCTGCCGTCTTCGTACTCGCGCTTGAACAGGCCACGGGCCTGAAGCTCCGGCACCAGCAGGTCGACGATATCCACAAAGGTTTCCGGCGCGACGATGCTGGACAGGTTGAAGCCGTCCACGTCGGTCTCTTCCACCCAGCCCTGCAGCTCATCGGCCACGGACTGCGGCGAACCCACCAGCAACGGGCCGTCACCGCCCAGGGCGCAGTAGTCGGCGATCTCGGCGGTGGTCCAGGTGCGGCTCGGGTCAGCGGCCGTGAAGGCATCCACCGCCGACTGGATGGCGTTGCTCTGGACCTGGCGCAGCACCTGGTCCGGCGCGTACGGGCCAAAGTCGATGCCGGTCCAGCCGGACATCAGCGTCAGGGCACCGTCATGGCTGGCGAACTCGCGGTACTCGCGCCACTTCGCCTGGGCCTCGGCATCGGTCCGCGCGACGATCACCGTGAGCTGGTTGAACACCTTGATGTCGCTGCCCTTGCGCCCGGCGTCTTCGGCCTGGCGGCGCAGGTCTGCCACCTGGTTGCGCAGGATGTGGCGGGTGGGCGCGGCGACGAACACGCACTCGGCATTACCGGCGGCGAAGGCCTTGCCCCGACTGGAAGCGCCGGCCTGGTAGAGCACCGGAGTGCGCTGCGGCGACGGCTCGCTGAGGTGGAAGCCGGGCACCTGGAAGTGCGCCCCCTCATGGGCAATCGGATGCACCTTCGTCGGGTCGGCATAGACACCGTGCTCGACGTCGGCGACCACTGCGTCCTCGTCCCAGCTGGCTTCCCAGAGCTTGTAGCAGACCTCCAGGTATTCCCCTGCCAGGGCATAACGCTGCTCATGATTGAGCTGCTGCTTGAGACCGATGTTGCGTGCGCCGCTCTCCAGGTAGGAGGTGACGATATTCCAGCCGGCACGACCGCCGGTGAGGTGATCCAGCGTGCTCATGCGCCGGGCGAACGGGTACGGGTGTTCGAAGGACACCGACGCGGTCACGCCGAAACCCAGGTGCCGGGTAGCGGCGGCCATTGCCGGCACCAGCAGCAGCGGGTCGTTCACCGGCACCTGGGCGGCGGTGCGCAGCGCCTGCTCCGGTCCACCCTGGTAGACGTCGTAGACGCCCAGCACATCGGCGAGGAACAGGCCGTCGATCTTGCCGCGCTCCAGGGTTTGCGCCAGCTCGATCCAGTAGTGGATATCGGTGTAGCGCCGTGCCTGATCGCGCGGGTGGCGCCAGAGGCCGGGGGAAAGGTGGCCCACGGCGTTCATGGCAAAGGCGTTGAGGCAGATCTGCTTGCTCATGTCGCGCGCCTCAGGACCAGTCGTGACGCGGAGGCTTCACGCCGTTGAGCAGCCAGTTACCCACTACGTGGTACTTCCAGCGCACCGGGTCGTGCAGGGTATGCACGCGGGCATTTCGCCAGTGGCGATCATGGTTGTGGCGCGCCAGGGTGGATCGAGTGCCACCCAACTCGAACAGCTTGTTGGAGGCTTCGATGGCGACTTCGGTGGTCAGCACCTTGGCCTTGGCCACGGCTACCGAGGCGGCGGCCACATTGTCCTCGTCCGGTGCCGGGCGAGCGGCATCCATTACCTTGCCGGCACGCTCCAGCAGCGCTTCGGCGGCTTCCAGGCGAATCCCCAGGTTGCCCACCTGGATGATGGTCAGCGGGTCATCGCTGGCCTTCTCCACACCGGCATCGATCCACGGGCGCGCATGCTCACGGACGAAGGCGATGGTGTCGCGCAGGGCCGCACGGGCGATCCCGGCATCGATGGCAGCGGTGGTGATCTGGGCGAACGGGCCGGCCAGCGTCGGGCTCTCGTAGGAACGGTAGGTGGGGAACAGGTTAGTCGCCGGCACCCGCAGGTCCTGGGCCAGCACCGTGCCGCTGGAGGTGTTGCGCTGACCGATGCTGGACCAGTCGTCGACTATCACCAGCCCGTCGCTGCCACGCGGGACGAAAGCCAGCTGGCCCTTGTCGTCTTCGTCCACGGCCAGCACCGCCAGCCAGTGGGCGTAGAGCGAGCCGGTGCAGTAGCCCTTGCGACCGTTGATGACATGGGCATCACCGTCACGGCGGATGCGGGTCTGGATGTCCTGGACGTTCTTGCCGCCGGTTTCCGACAGGGCATTGGCGAAGCGGTTGCCCTTCAACGCCAGGCCGAAGAAGAGGCGCTTCTGTTCATAGGTGCCCTGCAGGCGAATGTCTTCCAGCAGGCAGTAGTGGTTCTGCGGGATCTGCCCGAGAGACGCATCGGCGGCCGAGATGATGGCGATCACCTCGGCCAGCGTGGCGTAGCTCACCTCGGCGCCGCCGAACACCTTGGGCACGGTAATGCCCCAGAGGCCGCTGTTGGAGAACACGTCCACGACTTCTGACGGAACCTGGCGAGTGCGATCGCGCTCGGCATCGCCCTCGAGCAGGAAGGCTGCAACGCGATGGGCCACTTCGATGGCTTGCGCATCGCTGCGAATGATCTGGGCGTCGGGGATACCAATGAGGTACTGGGCGGAAATCGGGGATTGCGACATGGGGCTCTCTGCACTGCTGTTTCGCCGCGAACAGTCGCGACCTTGCTTGCAGAGGGATAAAGCAGCACCCGTGCCAGTTTTGTTTTTATTTATAAATCAACGAGTTAGTAATTTCAGCAAACAGCCAAGCCTGAATTAAGCAGGCAACTTGCTGCTCAGGTGTTGCTGGAGCAACACCTGGGAAGGGAAGAAAGAATCAGGAATTCATCTCCAGGTCCCAGTGCTTTAGTGCACTTTTTTTGCACTACACAAGCAATAACATTCATTAGTCTTCTATTTTTTCACCCCTTAGCATGCCCCCATCCCCGACGCCCGGCCCGGTGTGGCCTGCGCAAGCAGGCTCCCGAGGAACCGTGCGCGAGAGAAAACATTTCCATATCCAGGGATGGAGCTTCCCACTCCGGTGGGATTGAGAGGACCAGGGGTCTGTACGAAAAGCCGCCCGGCTCCGGCACTTTCCGTACAGCGCCTCCGGCCTCTCCCTTTCTCAACTGCCTAGTGTCATGCCCATGCCCCAGAACCCATTGCGTCTCTGGCTGCAGCGACTGCTGCCGGACGCCAGTAATGCCCCTCCACGGGAGTGGCTGCGCGCTGCCATTGGTGGCTGCATCGCCGTCTTTCTCGCCGCGCTGGTTTGCAATCAGCTTTTCGGTACCGACCTGGCGTTGCGCCTGATCGCACCGTTCTCCGCCTCCGCGCTGCTGCTGTTTGCCGTCACCTCCAGTCCGGTTGCCCAGCCATGGCCAGTGGTCGCCGGCAATGTGCTGGCGGCAGCCATCGGCTTGCTGGTCAGCCACTGGGGCCTGCCCCCGCTGGCCGCCGCTGCTACCGCCTTCGGCCTGGCCCTGGTGGGTATGCAGGCGCTGCGTTGTCTGCATCCCCCCAGCTGCGCCATCGCCCTGGGGGCCGCGCTCGGTGGACCAGTCTTCTCCGCGCTCGGCTGGCATCTGCTGTTGCCCGTACTGTTGGGGTCGCTGGTACTGGTGAACACCGCACTGCTGTTCAACAACCTCAGCGGCGTCCCCTACCCGCGCAAGGTCGCGCACCCTGCCAGCGGCCCGCACCTGACCGCCGACCCCTTGCCCGGCGAGCGCAATGGCATCGCCGAGGTTGATCTGGACCGCGCACTGGCTGAGTTCGGCAGCTTCGTCGACGTCACCCGCGATGATCTCCAGCGCCTGCTCCAGCTCGCCGAAAAGCACGCGCTGCGCCGCACCATGGGCGACCTGCGAGCGGCACGGATCATGTCCCGCGACCTGCGCACCATCGGCCCCGAGGCCCCAGTCAGCGAGGCCTGGCGCCTGCTTGACCAGCATCATCTGAAAGCCCTGCCGGTACTGGACGACAAGCAGCACCTGGTGGGCATCCTGACCCTCTCCGACCTGCTCGGTCACGCGGCCAGCACGGCACCCCGCAGCCTCGCCGAACGCTTCCGCGCCCGCCGCGAAGCGCCCGTGTCGCGGCTGATGAGCCGGCCGGTGCGCTGCGTGACCGTGGACACGCCGTTGGTGGAGTTGGTGTCGCTGCTTTCCGACCAGGGCCTGCATTGCCTGCCGGTGCTGGACGACAGTGGCCGCGTGGTCGGGATCATCAGCCAAAGCGACCTGATCGCTGCGCTCTACCGCAACTGGCTGCAGGACCTGCAACAGCAGCCGGTACTGCAGCTGGCGAGTTGAGTCCCGCACACACCTGTGGGAGCGATTTCAATCGCGAATGAATTCGCTCCCACAATCGCTGCCCAGCTCCGTAGGGTGCGCCGCGCGCACCAACAATCCCGTGCTGGAACACTGGTGCGCATGGCGCACCCTACGGATTGACCTTGGCGGGATCGGCTCAGATCGGGTCCCAGCGCCGGGACCAGTCGATGTCCTCGGTCACCACGTCGCGCAGCACGTCGATGGCCTGGCGCAGGGCCGGGGAATCCTTCTCGCGGGAGTAGACCAGGTAGGTGGGATAGGTGAATTCCGGCGCCTTCTCCACCCGTTCCAGCTCGCCATTCTCCAGGTGCCCCTGCACCACGCGGGCCCGGAAGTAGCCGGAACCGCCGCACTGGAGGATGTAGTGGAGCGCCAGCGGCCCGAGATTGGTGGACAGCACGGCGCTGGCCTTTTCCGGTAGCGCGGCGTCATGGCGCTGGCGGAATTCCTGGCCCCAGTCGTTGTAGATGTAGGGCTCGGGATTGGTCGTCGAACGCACCTGGATCAGCTTCTCTTCCAGCAGCAACTCCACTTGCAGGCCCGGCCAGTAATCCGGGCGGTAGACCAGCGCGGCATCCAGCAGGCCGCGCTGCAGTTGCTGTTGCAGGTGGCCCGCCTCACCGACTTCCGCACGGACCGCATGGGATGGCATGCGCTCGCGCAGGCGGATTACCCAACTGAGCACCAGCGGACTGCACAGGCTGACTTCGCCGCCCAGGTTGAGCACGTCGCGAAAACCCTCGGGCAGCGGCAAATCGCGCCTGGCAGCCTCCCATGTCTGCACCAGTTGGCTGGCATAGGCAACGAACACTTCGCCATCGGCGGTCAGCCGCGCCCCCGCGCGATTGCGCACGAAGAGCCGGCAATCCAGTTGCTGCTCGAGGTTGTGCACCCGCGCGGTGATTGTGGTCTGGGTGACGTGCAGGCGCTCGGCCGCGGCGACGAAACTGCCGGTACGAACGATCTCCAGGAAGGTGCGCGCCAGGTCGATATCCATGGGTGTGCTCGGTGCGGAAAGAATGGCCGAGTTTAACGGCTGACGAAGCGCCTCGCGTCGACTTGTGGGGGCGAGTTCATTCGCCAGTGGGCGTCCCCGTCTCCACCAGCCTCAGCAACCGTAAGGCACTGGCGCGAACTTCCTCACGCAAGGCCTCAGGTTCGCGCACCTCGAAATCGCAAGGCAGCTTCATCAGCTGTCGGGCGAACCAGCTCATGCTGTCGGTGCGGGTACGCAACAGCACGCCCTCCTCCTGCGGCTCCAGCAGGCCCATACCGCTGCTTAGCTCCTCGGCGGCACGGGCAAGGTCGCACTTGAGCAGCACTTCGACCGCCGTCGAACGGGGCAGTTGGGCGATGCTTCCGGTGAGGAAGGCGGCGGCGTCGAAGTCATGCGGACGTTCGAAGCGGGCGTCCAGAAGCAGCAGAGCCTGCATCCGGTCCAGGCGGAAGCTGCGTAGATCCCGGCGCAGATGACAGTAGCCGCTCATGTACCAGCGCCCGGCGCGATAGACCAGGCCATACGGATCGGCCTCGCGCTCGCTGCTTTCGCCATCGCTGGCGCTGTAGGTGAAACGCACCCGCTGGCGCATCTGCGTGGCGGCCGCGAGATCCAGCAACCAGCGCTCACTGGCATTGGCGCGCGATCCCGGCAAGTCCAGGGTGGCGGCTTCGCCCAGGGCCCGCAGCCGTGGCTTGAGGTTGGCCGGCATCACCCGCTCCAGCTTTGCACGGGCGCTGGCCACCGCTGGCGCCGCCTGATCCAGACCAAGGTTCTGCACCGCCAGCAGACCGAGGGACAGGGCCAGGGTTTCCTCGTTGGTGAACATCATGGGTGGCAGTTTGAAACCGGCTACCAGACGGTAGCCACCATGGCGGCCACGCTCGGCGGTCAGGGGAATGCCGATTTCCTCGAGGGTGGCGATGTAGCGCCGAAGGGTGCGGCTATCCACCTCCAGTCGCCGGGCCAGTTCGCTGCCACTGAGCTGGCCGTGGGTCTGCAGCAGCTCGAGTACGGCGAGCACGCGGGTGGTTGGATTAGGCATGGCCAGGCTCCATGAAAAAAGTTCCAGGCACGAAATTAATTAGGGCGGAATATAGCCTGATTCACTCCTAAGGTGGTTCCACGGCCGCTCAGCAAGGCCTTTCACCCCCCACTACAAGGAGCAAGACTATGGAACCCGTTCTCTTCTATGGCGTACCGCAAGGTTGTTCGTTCGGCTCGATCGTGGCCCTCGAGTGGCTCGGCCTGCCCTACCGCCTGTGCCGCGTGGAGATGCTGGAGCAGCCTTGGGACCCGCTGTTCGCCCGCATCAATCCGTTGAACAAGACACCCGCCCTCCTGACCGAAAGCGGTCAGCCGGTCAGTGAAAGCCTGGCCATCCTGCTCAGCCTTGCCGGTCGGAATCCGGGCAGCGAGCTGTGCCCGATCCAGGGCAGTCCGGAATACGACCGCCTGAGCCAGATGCTGGCCTACCTGGTGACTGATTTCTTCGGCTCGTTCGCACCGCTCTGGGCGGCCTACGAGATGGCCGATGGCGATGACACCACCAAGGCCGTGCTACGCAAGAAAGGCACTGCGGACGTGAGAGTGCAATGCGCTTATCTGGATGGCCTGCTGCAGGATCGGGACTGGCTGCTAGGTGAACAACGCAGCCTGGTGGACGCTTACTTCGCCGGTGTCAGCCGCTGGGTGGAGTACATGAAGCTGTTCGACCTTGGCCGGGAGTGCCCGCACCTGCAACGCTACCTGCTGAAGCTGAAGGCCGACCCGGCCATCACCTTCGCCCGCGCCATCGAAGACGGCGAGCCGGCGCTCAGCGATGGAGGCTTCAAGGGGCATGTGACGCTGGAGCAACTGGCGCCACGCCTGGCGGCCTGATCCACCCTGGCGGGAGCGAGCCTTCGCGAGCAGAGGTCGCTCCTGCAGGGGATGGCGGTCAGGGCTGCAGATCGAACAGTGCGTTGCCGCTTTCCATATCGAAGGGCGCAGAGAAGTGCTCGTGGACGATCTTCCACTGTCCGCCACGCTTGACATAGCACTGGGTGCCGCGCATCCAGCTGGTCTTCACTTCCCCGTCCTGCTCACCGCCGCAGCGCACCAGGCAGTGCAGGAAGGCGACATTGGCATCGGCCTGGATGGTCGGGTCGGCCGGTTCGAAGATGCCGTCGCCAGCACACATCTCCATGCAGTAACGCCAGTGCTGGCCGTAGTCCTGGAGTCCCTTGAACTGCAACTTGAGGATCGCGTCATAGGCGATCACGTCGTCCGCATAACAGGTCAGGATGGCGTCCACGTTCTTGGCGCGGGCGGCTTTCAGCCACTGGTTGAAGACTTCGTGGACTTCCAGCTCTGCGGTGGCCTTGAGGGTTTCGCTGCTCATGGTGCGTCTCCTTGGTTCCGAAAAGGGGTTCCGTCGGCGGTTTGCCGGTGGGTTCACCCTTGGTCGTGGGCCGCTGTCCGGCTTCGACAATGCGCTCGCCGGGATCGACGAACGGTGACGTCACTCCTCCAGTTCATGCAGGCGCATCTCGATGAAGCGCCGCTCGGGTTCCTGGCGTACCAGCGCCAGTGCGTTCTGGTACGCCGCACGCGCCTCGGCCTTGCGTCCGAGACGACGGCAGAAGTCAGCGCGGGTGGTATGCGCCAGGTGGTAGTCGCTGAGCTCGCCGGCATCCAACAAGGCGTCCACCTCGGCAAGCCCCGCTTCGGGACCATCGCGCATCGCAATGGCCACGGCGCGATTGAGCGCCACTACCGGCGACTGGACCAGCCGTTGCAGCACATCGTAGAGCCCGACGATCTGTCCCCAGTCCGTTTGCGCGGCGCTCGCCGCCTGGGCATGCACGGCGCTGATCGCGGCCTGTAGCACATAGACGCCGACGCGCCGGCTGGCCAGGGCTTGCGTAACCAGGGCGAGGCCTTCGGCTATCTGCGCCCGGTCCCACAGGGAGCGATCCTGTTGATCCAGCAGGATCAGGTCGCCGTTGTCGGTGGCACGGGCGGAACGGCGCGAGTCGTGCAGCAGCATCAGCGCCAGCAGGCCCATCACTTCCGGGTCCGGCAGCAACTCCAGCAGCAGCCGCGCCAGCCGGATGGCTTCGGCCGAAAGATCGGTACGGGTCAGGGAGTCGCCGGAGGACGCCGAATAGCCCTCGTTGAACACCAGATAGACGACCCGCAGGACGTTATCCAGCCGCTCCGGCAACTCGGCCAGCGACGGCACCTGATAGGGAATGCGCGCGTCGCGGATCTTCGTCTTGGCGCGGACGATGCGCTGGGCAATGGTGGATGGCGTACTCAGGAAGGCGCGGGCGATTTCTTCGGTCTTCAGGTCACAGACTTCACGCAGGGTCAGCGGTACCTGGGCATCGGCGGGCAGTGCCGGGTGGCAGCAGGTGAAGATCAGCCGCAGACGGTCGTCCTCCACATCCTCGCCCTCCTCGAACTCACTGGCAGCCTCTTCAAGTTCGGCCAGCAGGTGACGCTTCGACGCGTCGAAGCGGGCGCGCCGGCGCAGGCCGTCGATGGCCTTGAAGCGGCCGGCCGAAACCAGCCAGGCGCGCGGATTGGTCGGAATGCCGTCCCGCGGCCACTGCTGCACGGCGGCGATGAAGGCATCGTGCAGGGCTTCCTCGGCCAGGTCGAAATCCCCCAGCAGACGGATCAGCGTTGCGAGGACGCGGCGCGAGTCGCTGCGATAGATCGCCTCGACCCGCTTGTGCAGTTCGGCCTCGTCCATCAGGCCCCCCGTTGCATCAGGAAACGGCACCCAGGGTCGGCCGGACCTCGGGCTCGCGCACAGGTCGCACCTCGATGCAGCCCAGGCGTGCCGGCGGGATCTTCGCGGCGATCTGCAGCGCCTCGTTGAGGTCGCGCGCCTCGATCAGGTAGAAGCCGCCGAGCTGCTCCTTGGTTTCCGCGAAGGGGCCGTCGGTCATCGATACGCGACCGCCCTGCAGGCGCAGTGTGGTGGCGGTCCGTACCGACTCCAGCGCATTGGACGCCAGGTAGTGGCCGCTGGCGGCGAGTTGCTCGGTGTATTCCACGCACTCACTGGCGATCGCCTGGTAGTCGGCGTCGGTCAGGGTGGCGAGCTTGGCTTCTTCGATATAGATCAGGCACAGGTATTTCATGATGGGCTCCTCGGGTGGCTGCGGGGTACTGACACCCATTGGTCGTTCGGCGCCAACGGGAATCGACAGCGGCGCGAGAAAATGTCGTGGCGAATTCATTCGCGAATGAATTCGCCCCCACGGGGGAGGAACTGAGGATAGCTCTGCCTGGCCGCCCGGCCCGCTGACGAGCCGAGCGGTCCGTTTCAGGTTATTTCTCGGCGGCGGCCTTGAGGTTCACCAGGCCCTGGTCGAACTTGCTGCCGACCATGTCATCCATGTCGAAGAACACCTGCATCAGGCGATGGGTATAGGGCGAAGGCCCGTACATGGCCCAGGTGACCTGGGTGCCGCCGTGCTGCGGCCGCAACATGAATTCGGCGGTGTTGTGGGCTTCGAAGGGCATCTGGAAGTCCAGCTTGATCTCCACCTTCGAGGCCGGCTCGCTCTGGGTGATTTCCATGCGCCCGGTGCCCACCTCGTTGTTGCCCTGCCAGGCATACGCGGCGCCGACGCCTTCCTTCGGGCCGCTGTAGCTGCGCTTGAGTGCCGGGTCGAGCTTTTCCCAGGGCGACCAGGACGTCCATTGGCGCAAGTCGTTGATCAGCGGGAAGACCTTCTCCGGTGGCGCCGCGATGGTGGTCGTGCGTTCGATGCGGAAATGATCCGGGCTGATCGCGGCGTACCCCAGCACGCCGAGTAACGCGATGACGATGATGGCGAGTATGGCTTTGAACATAGCGCCCTCCCGGGGCTTGCAGGCAGGTGGACTGGCACTTGGGCAGCATTGCCAGAACAAGGTTAGCCGCTCTGCGCCGCGACGCCTGGCAGCCGGATGTGTCGCCCCAACTCTTCGAACAGGGTGATGACCGAACGCAGCGCACGACAGTCCGGCCGGGTCAGTAGCCAGAGCGCGCTGGTGCAGCCGGGCAGGTCGCCTTCGAGAACCGTGAGTCCCGCTTCGCCACGCACCAGGAATTCCGGCAGCGCCGCCACACCGAGGCCGGCACGCACCAGTTGCGCCACCGACAGCATGCTGTTGCAGCGATGCATGGGCTGCACGTCGGGGAAGCGCTGGCGACGCCAGACCAGGCTGGGATGGTTGGGCAGGAAATCGTCAGGGGCTATCCAGGCCATGCGCGTCGGATCGCGTTCGGGCCAGCGCGCCAGATATGCATCCGCCGCGCAGAGGACGTAGGGCACCGGGCCCAGGCAGCGGCCCACAAGGTGGCCGGGCGGAGAGGTGGTCAGGCGCAGGGCGATATCCGCGTCGCGGCGGCTGAGGTTGGCGAAGTCGTTGGAGGTGGTCAGCTCCAGTTCCAGCGCGGGATAAGCGGGCATGAAGTGCGCGAGTGCGGGCAACAGCAGCCCGTGGAGTACGGCGTCGGTGCAGGTCAGGCGCAGGGTGCCACTGATAGCCTCGCTACCCTGCTCCAGGCCCAATCGCGCCGCTTCCAGCGCCTTCTCCGCCAGCTCGGCCTGCTGTGCCAGCAGTTGCGCCGCCATGTTGGGGAGGTAACCGGCGCGGCTTTTCTCGAACAGCACGCTGCCGAGCGCCTGTTCCAGGCGCCGGAGGGCGCGGAATACCGTGGAGACATCCACCTTGAGCTGCTCAGCGGCCCGAGCCAGGGTGCCACCACGAACCAGCGCAAGGACCAGGGCCAGGTCGGCGTGGTCGATCTTGTATTGCGTCACTGCAATCCCACCTTGCCAAATCGCCAATATTGATTGCTTTTTCGCAACTATATAGTCGACCGGAGCGGGCGCAAGCCGCGCCTGGCAATGGAGGACAGAGATGAAGCAACTGCGCATCGGCCTGGTCGGCGACAGGGACGACAACATCACCGCACACCGTGCCATTCCCCACGCCCTTGAGCTCGCCGCACGGGCCACCGGGAAAGACGTGGAAGGCATCTGGTTGGCTACGGAACGCATTGGCCAGACTCGGCTCGACGGCTTCGATGGCCTCTGGTGCATTCCCGCCACTCCTTACCGCAGCACCGAAGGCGCTCTGCAAGCGATTACCCACGCGCGCCGCAACGCCCAGCCATTTCTCGGCACCTGCGGTGGCTTCCAGCACGCGCTGCTGGAGTACGCGCGCAATGTGCTGGGCTGGTCCGATGCCGAGCACGCCGAAGAAGTGCCCCATGCATCGCGCGCCGTCATCAGCCCACTTGCATGCGCCCTGCGGGATACCCTGGAGCGCGTACGACTGACCCCCGGCTCGCGCGTGGCCGAAGCCTACGGCGCCGAGGATGCGTTCGAGGGCTACTTCTGCGGATATGGACTCAACCCGACTTTCCGCGAAGCCCTCACCCAAGGTCCGCTGCGCGTTTCCGCCCAGGACCCCGCCGGGGCCGTGCGCGCAGTGGAACTGGACGACCACCCGTTCTTCATCGCCACCCTCTTCCAGCCGGAACGTGCTGCGCTGATCGGCCGCCTGCCACCGCTGGTACACGCCTTCGTCAATGCCTGCCAGGAGAATGCCCGATGATTGCCCAGACGCCGGAGCCGCCCTACTACGCAGTGATTTTCACCTCGCTGCGCAGTGAGACCGAGCAGGACTACGCCGCCACCGCCGAGCGCATGCTGGAACTGGCCGGTGACCAGCCCGGTTTCCTTGGCGTGGAATCCGCCCGTGGTGCCGACGGGCTGGGGATAACCGTGTCCTACTGGCGCAGCGAAGAAGACATCCGCACCTGGCGTCTCCAGGCCGAGCACCGTGAGGCGCAGCGGCGTGGACGGGAAGAGTGGTACCGGGCATTCCGCACCCGCGTGGCCCACGTCGAGCGGGACTACGGCAAGGCCTGAGCGCGGTGCACGACCAGGGGTCAGGCCACGCGCTGCGACTCCAGCACCAGCTCCTGCTCGGCTCCACGCTTGAGCAGCGCGTAGATCACTCCGGTCACCAGACTGCCGGCGACTATCGCCAGCAGGTAAAGCATCGCGTGGTTGATCGCGTTGGGGATCAGCAGCACGAACAGGCCACCATGGGGTGCCATCAGCTTGCAGCCGAAGTACATGGACAACGCGCCGGTCAGGGCACCGCCGGCGATGCTGGCCGGGATCACTCGCAACGGGTCCTTGGCAGCGAAGGGAATGGCGCCTTCGGAGATGAAGCACAACCCCAGCACAAGCGCCGCCTTGCCAGCCTCGCGTTCGCCCTGGGCGAACTTGCGACGCATCAGCAGGGTGGCGATGCCCATGCCGATGGGCGGCACCATGCCGGCGGCCATGGTGGCGGCCATCGGCGCATAGCTTTGCGATGCCAGCAGCCCCACGGAAAACGCGTAGGCGGCCTTGTTGATCGGCCCCCCGAGGTCCACGCACATCATCCCGCCCAGCAGCAGGCCAAGGAGGATGGCGTTGGACGTACCCATGTTGTCGAGGAAGTGGGTAAGGCTGGCGAGCATTCCCGCCACAGGCTTGCCCACCACGTAGATCATCACCAGGCCGGTGAACAGGCTGGCGAGCAACGGGATGATCAGGATCGGCTTCAGCGCCTCGACGCTCTGCGGCAGGTTCAGATGGCGATTGATCGCCCGCGCCGAGTAGCCCGCGAGAAAGCCCGCGACTATGCCGCCAATGAACCCGGCGCCGAGGATGCTGGCCAACAGGCCGCCGATCATGCCTGGCGCCAGGCCGGGACGGTCTGCAATGGAATAAGCGATGTAGCCGGCCAGCAGCGGCACCATCAGCTTGAAGGCCGCGTCGCCACCAATCTGCATCAGTGCGGCAGCGAGGCTGCCCTCCTCCTTGAACGCCTCGATGCCGAAGACGAAGGACAGGGCGATCAACAGCCCGCCCGCGACCACCATCGGCAGCATGTAGGAGACGCCGGTGAGCAAGTGCTTGTAGGCGCCCTTGGGTTCGGCCTTGGCCTTGCCTGCCTGGGCGTCAGTACCAGCCTTGGTGTCCAGCAACTGGCCTTCGCTCAGGGCACGCTTGAGGGTGGCTTCGGATTGCTTGAGGGCAACGCCGGTGCCGCAGCGAAAGACCTTCTTGCCGACAAAGCGGGCTGTGTCCACTTCGATATCGGTAGCCAGCAGCACGGCGTCGGCGGCGGCGATGGCTTCGGGCGTCAGCGGATCACGGGCGCCTACCGAGCCCTGGGTTTCCACCTGGAGGTCGATGCCCAGGCGCTGCGCCGCCTGCTTCAGCGCTTCAGCCGCCATGAAGGTATGCGCCACACCGGTCGGGCAGGCGGTGACAGCGACGATGCGTGGCCGTGAACCCGCGACGGGAGCGGCAGTCGGTGCTTCGGCTGCCTGCTCCCGCGCATCTACGGCGGCGCGCAGAAGGAAGGACTCGCTGTCGCGCAGGGCTTCGGCGGGGCTGGCGATGCACAGGCGCTTGCCGGTGAAGCGGGTCAGGTCCAGTGCACCGCTCTTGACTACCAGCACCCAGTCGGCGGCTTCCAGGGTAGCGGCCGACAACTGGTTTTCCGGGTGCTGCGGGTCGACGATTTCGACGCTGGTGCTCCAGCCCAGGCGCTGTGCGGCGGCGTCCAGCAGGCGCGCACAGAGCACGCTGGTAACCATGCCATTGGGGCAGGCAGTGACTATGGCGAGTTTCATCGGGACACCTCTTGTTGTTCTTCCAGCGCCCGGATCTCTACGGCGCCTTCGAGCTGTTGCAGTTGCGCGGCATCGCTGATGCCGAAGCCCACCTGGGTCACCGCCTGGGCGGCGATGGCGGTGGCGTGGCGCAGGGCGCGAGCGGCTGGCCAGTCCCAGAGCAGGCCGTGAACCATGCCGGCCAGCAGGGAATCGCCGGCACCCACGGTGCTGGCCACGCTGACCCTTGGCGGCTGGGCGTGCAGGGCGAAACCGGGGCCGAACCAGTTAACGCCGTCTGCGCCCTGGGAAATCACAATCTGCTCGATCCCCTGTGCCTGTAGCTGGCCAGCCTCTTCGCGTTGTGCCGCGATATCGGTCAGCGACCGGCCACAGAGTTCGCTCAGCTCTTCGGTGTTCGGCTTGATCAGCCAGGGCGCGGCCTGCAGGCCGGCACGCAAGGCTGCGCCGCTGGAATCCAGGGCCACTTTCAGGCCATGCCCCTTGAGCCGCGTGATCAGTTCGGCGAGAAAACACGGCGCCACACCTCGAGGCAGGCTGCCGGCCACCACGGCCAGATCATGCCCCGGCGCAACGGCATCCAGTCGCGACAGCAGCGCAGCCTGGGCGGAGGCATCCACCATCGGACCCGGGCCATTGATATCGGTGATGCGCCCGTCGGCTTCGGCCAACTTGATATTGCTGCGAGTTTCCCCCGGTACACGAACGAAGGCGTCGGAGAAACCACGCCGGGCGAACAACGCCTCGAAAGCTTCGGCGTTGTCCGCGCCGAGAAAGCCGGACACCGTCAGGTCGTGACCGAGGTCAGCCAGCACCTGGGCGACGTTCACGCCTTTACCGGCAGCATGGCTGGCTTGGGCCAGGCTGCGATTCACCCGGCCGGGTTCCAGGCGATCCAGGCGCAAGGTCAGGTCGAGGGCGGGGTTCAGGGTGATGCAGAGAATGCGAGCCATCAGAAACGCTCCGCCAGTTCGCGGACCGCCGCCGCGCTTTCCAGGGTCAGTGCACCTTCAGCCAGCTCACGGGCAGCACTCAGGTTGAACTCGCGCACCCGTGCCTTGACCTCGGCAATGCCACCCGTGGACAGGCTCAATTCATCCACGCCCAGCCCCACCAGCAGTGGCACCGCCAGCGGGTCGCCCGCCAGCTCGCCGCACACGCCCACCCATTTGCCCTGGGCGTGGGCTGCGCGCACCGTGAGGGCGATCAGTTGCAGCACTGCCGGGTGGAGGCCATCGGCCTGGGCGGAAAGCGTCGGGTGGCCACGGTCGATGGCGAGGCAGTACTGGGTCAGGTCGTTGGTGCCGATGCTGAAGAAGTCCACCTCGCGGGCCAGCACGGGGGCAATCAGAGCCGCGGACGGCACCTCGACCATGATCCCAAGTTGCAAGTCGGCCTGGGGAATCTCCGCGGCAACTTTCAGCGCCATGTCGCGGGCCTGACGCCATTCTTCGACCGTGCCGACCATGGGGAACATGATGCGCAGCGGCCGCCCTTCGCTGGCACGCATCAGCGCACGCAACTGGGTCTCCATCAGCTTCGGACGCTGCAGGGTCAGGCGCACCCCGCGCACGCCAAGGAAAGGGTTCTCCTCGTCCGGCACCGGCCAGTAAGGCAATGGCTTGTCGCCACCGACATCCAGGGTACGGGCCACCAGCGGGCGGCCCTCGAGGGCGTCGAATACCCGGCGGTACTCCGCTTCCTGGGTGGCCAGGTCGGGCGCCTGCGGGTGAGCCATGAAGATGAACTCGGTGCGCAGCAGGCCGACGCCTTCCGCACCTTGCGCCACCGCCTTGGCGGCTCCCGCGCAGTCGCCCAGGTTGGCGCAGATTTCCACCCGGTGGCCATCGCGCGTCAGGGCCGGTTGCAGCTTGTCGGCATCGGCCAGTTGCAGGCGGCGCTGGCGCCCTTCCTGCTCCTGACGGGCCCGTTGCAGCTGTTCGGCATCGGGAGCAACGACCAGTCGGCCGCGCTGGCCGTCCAGCAGCAGCGGTGTAAGCGGTTCCAGCAGCAGCACACCGGCTCCGGCCCCAACCAGTGCGGGAATGCCCAGGGCACGGGCGACGATGGCGCTGTGGGAAGTGGCACCGCCACGGGCGGTGAGGATGCCAGCCACGCGGTCGCGGTCAAGGCGCGCAACGTCGGAAGGCGCCATCTCGTCCATCACCAGGACATAGGGCTCGTCCGGCTCGGAGGCCGCCTCCACGCCACAGAGCTGGGCCAGCACGCGGCGGCCGATATCCCGCAGGTCGGCGGCACGCTCGGCCAGCAGCGCATCATGCAGGCTTTCCTGCTGGGCGGCGGCTCCTTCCACCACCGCCAGCCAGGCAGCGGCTGCGCTTTCGCCCTGTTTCAGACGGGCATCCACCTCGTCGCCCAGTTCCGGGTCGGTGAGCATTTCCAGATGGGTGATGAAGATTTCGCGGATGGCTTTCGCCTCGCTGCGCAGCACCAGCGCCTCGATCTCGCCACGCACATGGCCGATGGCCTGTTGCAGGCGCGAGCGCTCGACGTCGGGGGACTCGCCACGCAGCGGATAGTCGAACTCCTTGTGCAGACGGATATGTGCAGGCCCAACGGCGATACCGGGGGCGGCGGGTACCGCGTGGAGCTGGCTGCCAGGCGTCGGGGCGGCGATGGGTTGCGCCTCCGCTTCGTCCTCCGGAGTGGCCTGCTCGCTGACCGGCAAGGGTTCGACCTCTTCGCCCAGACCCTGCTCGATGGCGGCTTTCAGCGCCGGCAAAGCGGCATCGGCGATAGCCGGTTCGGCAATGACCTCGATGAGCTGACCACGGCGGATGCCCAGGCTCAGGAGCTTGCTCAGGCTCTTGGCGGACACGGCGGCCGTGGCGCTGTCGGCAAGCCGCAGACGAATCTCGCCATCGAAGGTCTTGGCCAGTTGCGCCAGTTCCTTGGCCGGCCTCGCGTGCAGACCGTGAGCGTTGGCCAGGGGTAGACGCAGGCTCGGCCAGTCGGGCTGGATGTCTCCACCCAGGACCTCAAGTACCGCGCGACGTTGAGTGGCGCGGGCGAGCTCGCGGCCCCGCCCCTCGATCAACAGGGCGCATAGGCGTTCCAGCAGCGCCAGGTGGGCGTCGCCCAGGCTGGCCAGGCAGAACAGTCCGTTGAGGGGTTGGTCGAGAAGGCGCAGGGGTTTTTCCGGCGTCAGGTAGGCCAAGCCGGGACGCTGCACTGCCTGGTCGCTGTGCAGCCACCAGAGGCCCTCGCCCAGGGGCAGCGGTTCGCCCTGCAGCAACGCGGCGGCAAAGCTGCCGCCAACGCACTCGGCGCGACGCAACAGGCGAGCGCCTTGCAGCACCAGCTCGTCATAGTCTTCCACTGCCACGCCAAGGCCGATCAGTTGATCGTCCAGCGCCAGCTCCTGGGGAGCGCCCTGCAGCAGCTTGAGGATGTCTTCCGGGGTTTGCGCCTGTCGCAATTCGCTGCCGAGATCAGCTTCACCCAGGGCACGGGTGAGGATCTGCAGCAGGCGCAGGTGTTCATCGGATTTGGCGGCAATGCCGATGGCGAGGTAGACGATCTGTCCACCGCCCCAGTCGACCCCTTCGGGGAACTGCATCAGGCGTACGCCGGTGCTGAATACCAGCTCGCGGGTCTGCGGCGTGCCATGGGGAATGGCGATGCCCTGGCCAAGGAAGGTGGAGCCCTGGACCTCGCGAGCCTCGAGACCGGCGAGGTACCCCGCCGCCACCAGGCCATCGCCCTCGAGCAGCTCGGCGAGCATGCGCAACGCACCCGCCTTGTCCGCCGCGACCAGGCCCATGGAAATCTGCTCTGCGGTCAGTTCGAGCATCGCATCACCTCTTCGGGCCTTGCGCCCTTCTTATCGTTGTCACTTGCCATCAGCAGCGCCACCGAACGTCGGTTGGATCGGTCAAAGCGTAGACAGAGCGCTTGCTGAATCGTTTCACTAAACTGAGCTGGCACGTTACTCGATAATCTTCGATTCTTGAAGCCCGCCCGATGAAACACATCCGCATAACAGGAGTCGTGAACTTGAAACTCAGCGATATCGCCCGCCTGGCCGGTGTTTCGGTGACCACCGCCAGTTACGTGATCAACGGCAAGGCCGAGGAGAAGCGCATCAGCCCGGCCACCGTGGAGCGCGTGCAGGCGGTGGTGGATGAGCATGGTTTCAAGCCCAATCCCCAGGCCGCCGGCCTGCGCAGCCGACAGACGCGCACCCTGGGTTTCATCCTTCCAGACCTGGAAAACCCCAGCTACGCACGCCTGGCCAAGCTGCTCGAACAGGCCGCGCGGGCGCGGGGCTATCAGTTGCTGATCGCCAGTTCCGACGACGAGCCGGAAAGCGAGCGGCAGCTGCTCAAGCTGTTCCGCGCGCGGCGCTGCGATGCGCTGATAGTCGCCAGCTGCCTGCCGCCGGAAGACGACAGCCTCGCTCGTCTGCTGGACGAAGGATTGCCGGTGATCGCTGTCGACCGGGTGCGCGATCCGGCGCGCTTCTGTGCGGTGGTCAGCGACGACCGCCAGGCCAGCCTGCAGCTCACCCGCAGCCTTTTGAGCCCCGCTCCCCGCCGCGTCGCCCTGCTCGGTGCGCGGCCAGACCTGCCCATCAGCGCCGAACGCAGCGCGGGCTTCCATGACGCCTTGAAAGGGCTCAAGTGCGAAGTGCTGGAACTCCAGGGCGAAGACTTCAGTCGCGAGTGCGGCCAGCGCCTGATGGCCGACCTGCTCGGACAGGGCGAGTTGCCGGATGTGCTGATCACCACCGCCTACGTCCTGCTGGCAGGCGTGCTGGATGCCCTGCGCGAACACGGCGCCTGGCCACAGGGGATGCGTGTGGGCACCTTCGGCGATACCCAGTTGCTGGACTTCCTGCCGCTACCGGTGAACTCCATGTACCAGCAGCACGAACTGATCGCCGAACAGGTCCTGGGGCTGGCCCTGGCGGCGGTTGAGCGGGACGTTTACGAGCCGGGCGTGCGCGGCGTGGCGCGGAAGTTGAAACAGAGGATTGCCCGGTAGGAGCGATCTTGCTCGCGAGAACTGCGCCGGAAGAGCTTCGCGGGCAAGCCCGCTCCTACAGAACCGCCACCTCAACCGATGAACGCGTTTGCGCGGTAATCCCGCGGCGACTGCTCGAAGTGCTTCTTGAAGGTCCGGCTGAAATGCGCCGAATCGGTAAAGCCCCAGCGAAAGGCAATGTCGGTGATGGACTCATTACGCAGACGCGGATTGGAAAGGTCAGCGGCGCTGCGTTTCAGGCGAGCGCGCTGGATGAACCGGCAGACACTGTCGCCCTGGTCCTCGAACAGCCGGTAGAGCTGGCGCACGGAGATGTTCAGTTGCCTGGCCAGGGACAGCGGTGTCAGTCCGGGCTCTGACAGGGACTGGTCGATCAGTTGCTGGGCCATGCTGCGCAGGCCGGCATTGTGGCAGCCATCCTGTTCGCTGGTGGTTTGTCCGGGTTGCAGGCGCAGGGTCGGCGCCAACAGGGCGATCAGCGCTTCCTGCAGAGCCTCGCCCTCTTCGAGGCCAGCGCAATGGTCAAGCTCACCGCCGCATATCTGCTCCACCAGGGTTCGCAAGACCCGGCCGCTGGCGCAGTGCTGGGAGAGCTTGCCGAAGGTCGGCCGGCCTTCCGGCAAATGGCGGCAGACATCCTCGCGGGACAGGTGGAAGGAGGCGTGTTCGATCAGCCCGTGGGGGACGATCTCGCAACCGCGGGCCGAGTCCATCAAGGCCATCTCACCCGGAGCAAGCTCCACGCTTTCGCCATTCTGGCGCAATTGCGCACGACCTCTGCGCTGGACGATCAGGAAACAGTGGCGGTCATCGTCGTGGTCGATTGAGGTGCGCTGCCGGCTGATCATGCCGGCATTGGTGCGGATCTGGGCGACTTCCAGGCCGGCAAGGTCCTGGCGGGAGATTTCACCGATGAACAGCCCATGGCTGAGTGCGGGACGCGACTCGAAACGGCCGCAAACGCCTTGCAGAGAACGGAGCCAGGAATCGAAATCATGGGAGCGGACAGCTTGGGCAACCATCGGGAACCTCCGGATCGGGCTGACGCCACATTGTTGTTATGGCGACATTATTAACATGTTATCTATTTTGCCGACAAGGAAGCTGCCAGGCCCGAATAGATCGTTAATGCCTAAGCAAGAGGTGTACCCGTCCAGCTCGTTCAGTGGTTACCAAGAACGTCCTTGAATGCGCGCAACGCCTGCAACAGCAACTGCCGCTGTTCGGGCACGAGACGGATATAGCGGCGGAAGCCGGGCATCCGGTTGACCACTTCGCTGGCCCCCATGTGTTCCAGGCGGACTCTCCACTGCCGCCCTTCCCGCTCGATCACCAGACGTTTGAAATCCAGCGGCATCAGTGCCGCCCGCAACACCTGGTCGCTTTCCAGGCGCCCCAGCAACTCGCCCAGCGCGCGTGCATCGCCTGCACGCACATTGCAGGTGACTCCTTGGCGGCGAATCGCCCCACGATGGCTCAGTTCGATACGCACTGGTCCCACTCCGGTCGAAGGGACCTGCAAGACGAACTCGGTGAGCACCAGGTGCATGAGGAACTGCGCCTGGACCCGTTCACGAACATCGAAAACCAGGTCCCCGTCATCGCTGGAGAAGCGCGTGACCGCCCCCTCCAGCGTTTCGGCGTGCAAGCCTTGCAGGTCGCGCATCACCTTCAACAGCGTCGCCCCCGGCCGGTAGCCGGGAGGCGGCCGCCGCCAGTACTCAGACAGGCTTGGAAACATGGCTGAAATTCTCCACGGCGTGGGCAACAGGTTCGTGGCTGAACTCTTTTTCCAGCACTTCTTCCACCGGAACCGGAAGGAACGGATTGACCTTCTGAACCACCAGCGTCCAGAACAGCGCATAGGCAGCGGTAAGGCCCAACATCACGCCGAAGGGGATGTACACGTCACGGGGGTTCATGCCCGGCGGCGTGATGTACCAGAGACCGATGAGAATGCCGACGCTGGAGACGATCTGCGGCAGCGGGAACCAGGGCGAGCGATAGGCGCGCGGCAGGTCCGGACGACGGATGCGCAGCATCACCACCGACAGGGTCACCAGCAGGTAGGCGGTGCTCCAGGCGCAGACGGCGGCCAGAACCAGATTGAAGATGTCATCGGTATTGCCACCCAGCCACCAGGCGTGAATGCAGGGAATCGCTGCCGCCACGGCGATGCACAACAGCGGGGTCTTGAAGCGCGGATGCAGGTAGGTGAAGGCCTTGGGCAGCGCGCCATCGACGGCCATGCCGTACATGATGCGCGGAAGGCCGGCCATCAACGTGTTGATGGTGGCGGCACCGGCGAACAGGAAGCCGATACCCAGCCAGATCGGCCCGATATCGCCCATCACGGCCTGGGCGAACTGAGGAATGGCCATGGGCGTGTCCAGCAGATGCACGCCGGTCGCTTCGTCCAGCAGCACGTTTTCCACCTGGCGTTTCATGGCCGCGCCGTAGATGAACATGCAGGACGCCACTCCCAGAAGCCCAAGGGCCATCGCGCGCGGCAGGGTCCGGGCCGAACGGCGTACTTCCGGAGCCAGCGGGGTGACGAACTCGCAGCCGACGAACATGAACATCGCCATGCCCACCAGGGACAGGATGGTGGTCAGGTCAGTACCGATCAGCGAGGCGCCGAACCAGCCGTCCAGCTCCACCCTGGGCGCGGCAATGAGGCCAGCCACACCGAAGATCATCAGCGTCGTCCACATGCCAAAGGTGAGGATCACTTCGGCCTTGCTGAACACACTGATGCCAAACGCATTGAGGATGCCGAAGGTAATCACGAAGGCGACACCCAACAGCCAGGAGCCACCGGCGGACTCGACAAGGGTGTTGAGGTGCTCGAAGTTCACCAGGGCCATGACCCCGGAGAGGATGGTCTCGGCGGTGCCGGCGAACACATGCACGATCAGGTAGGCGGAAATGGTGCCGGTGATGGCGAAGAAGCGCCCCATGCCACAGGAGATGTAGTCGTATACCGAACCACTGGTGGGCAGGATCGATGCCGCCTCGGCAAAGGTGGTGGATTGCGCCAGCATCATCACGGCGGCGATCAGCATGGCCACGGCGAAGGCACTGCCACCGATGCCGAAACCCATGGTGGCGGTGAGGATCACCGGGCTCGCCATGATCAGGCCGATGGTGCTGGCGAGCGCGGTGGGAAATCCGACCGTACCGCGATCCAGGTGTGCGGTGAGTCTTGCGTTGATGGACATGGTGGTGAACCTCGAAGGCGGATGTTGTCGTTGTTTGGTTCAAGGCATGTAAAAGGCCGGACCTCCACAAGGGCCCGGCTTCGCCGCAGCAGGCGAAAGGTCTTCGGAGCGACGCCCGCACGGGTGTGCTCCTGGTACGGAACTCAGTAGGCGATGCAGACCGACTTGTTTTCGGTGAAGGCTTCGATGGCGGCATGCCCCATCTCGCGGCCGATGCCGGACTGCTTGAACCCGCCGAAAGGCATGGACGGGTCCAGCAGGTTGTGGGCGTTGACCCACACGGTGCCGGCCTTCAGGCGCGGGATCAGGCCCATGACCTGCTTCAGGTCGTTGGACCAGATGCTCGCCGCCAGGCCGTAGGGGCTATCGTTGGCCTGGTGCACCACTTCATCGATTTCGTCAAAGGCGGTGGCGACCACTACCGGACCGAAGATTTCCTCGCGCACCACCTGCATGTCCGAGCGCACGTTGGCGATCACCGTCGGCTTGACGAAGAAGCCTCGCTCGCCATGGGCCTCGCCACCGCAGATGACACTGGCGCCTTGGGCACGACCGCTCTCGATCATGCCCAGCACCCGGTGCTGCTGCTTGGCGGAGATCAGCGGATTGATCTGCGCGCTCGGATCCAGACCCGGACCAATGCTCAGGGAGCCAGCGATGCCCTGCAGGCGCTCCAGCACCTGGTCGAAGGACTTGCGCTGCACATAGAGGCGCGAACCGGCGGTACAGACCTGGCCCTGATTGAAGAAAATCGCCCCGGCGGCACCAGCAGCGGCGTTATCCAGAGCGATGTCGTCGAGCACGATCACCGGCGACTTGCCGCCCAGTTCCAGGGTGAAGCGGGTCATGTTCTCAACCGCCGCATGGCCGATCAGCTTGCCCACCGGGGTGGAGCCGGTGAACGCCAGCTTGTCGATCCCCGGATGGGCCGCCAGCGCGGCGCCCGCTTCGGCGCCCACACCGGTGACGATGTTCACCACGCCGGCAGGAATGCCCGCTTCCAGGCACAACTGGCCCAAGCGCAGGGCAGTAAGCGGGGTTTCGTCCGCTGGCTTGAGCACCACTGTGCAGCCACAGGCCAGGGCCGGCACGATCTTCCACAAGGCCATCATCAGCGGGAAGTTCCAGGGCACGATGGCCCCCACCACCCCCACCGGCTCCGGCACCGTGTAGGCGCGGAACTTGCCGCCGGGAATCGCTCCGATCGAGACATCCAGGCTCTTGCCCTCGATCTTGGTGGCCCAACCCGCCATATAGCGGGTGTACTCCACGCCTGCCCCCACTTCGATGGCGCGCGACAGGTTGATGGACTTGCCATTGTTCAGGGTTTCCAGCTGTGCCAGCTCTTCGCCGTGGGCCTCCAGCACGTCGGCCAACTTCAGCAGCAGGCGTTCTCGGTCGGCCGGGCGCTGTGCCGCCCAACTTCCATCGAAGGCACGGCGCGCCGCGGCCACTGCGAGGTCCACATCGGCCTTGCCGGCCACCGCCACACGCGCCAGTTCTTCGCCCGTAGCCGGGTTATGCACCGGCATCTCGGCACCGGACAGAGCAGGACGGGACTGGCCGTCGATCAACAGGCCGTGGCGGGCCTCGACAAAGGCGGTCACGCGGGGGTCAAGGGCAATGCTCATCTCGGTTCCTCTTCTCGCTCGGCCGCTGGGGCGACCGGGTATCTCGGATAGTCGAGAGGCACTGTGCGCCAGGCCCGTGGCGCGATCTTGATCCTGGCTGCCGCCGGACTTGCCAATGGCTGCCAGGCACACTGGCAGGAAAAGGCAAACCCGCTGGCAGGCAGGTGCAAGTAATCAGCGGCGGCTTGAGGCACAAATGTAGCCACGCAGCTTGCACCGCTGCCCTTGGCGATGTTCGAAAAGTCGTCGAGCGACGGTCAGGCGAGCCGACTTTTAACGAAGCATCACCGATGCATAGGCACTTTTCGTACAAGGCCTGGAGGAGAATTCACATGACCACCCGCGACAATGCCTTCTGGCACCCCATGCTGCACCCCAACGAAATGAAGCAGCGCGAGCCCATCCGCATCCTCCGTGGCGAGGGCTGCTTCGTCTTCGATGACAAGGGCAACCGTCTGGTGGACGGCGTCGCCGGCCTGTGGAACGTCAACGTCGGCCACGGCCGCAAGGAGATCAAGGCGGCCATCGCCGCCCAGCTCGACGAGTTGGAATACTTCCAACTGTTCGACGGCATCAGCCACCCCCGCGCCGAAGAACTGGCCGCCAAGGTGATCGGCATGCTTGAACCCGAAGGCATGCGCCGTGTCGCCTTCAGCTCCGGCGGCTCGGATGCCGTGGAAACCGCGCTGAAGCTGGCCCGCCAGTACTGGAAGCTGCAGGGCCAGGCCGACCGCACCAAGTTCATCTCGCTGCGCCAGGGCTACCACGGCACCCACTTCGGCGGCGCCTCGGTCAACGGCAACACCGTATTCCGCCGCAACTACGAGCCGCTGCTGCCGGGCTGCTTCCATGTCGATACGCCCTGGCTCTACCGCAACCCCTACAGCCAGGACCCGGCAGAACTGGCACAGATCTGCGCCGACCTGCTGGAGCGGGAGATCCAGTTCCAGAGCCCGGACACCGTGGCCGCCTTCATCGCCGAGCCGATCCAGGGTGCTGGCGGCGTGATCGTGCCGCCGGAAAACTACTGGCCGCTGATCCGCAAGGTCTGCGACAAGTACGGCGTGCTGCTGATCGCCGACGAGATCGTTACCGGCTTCGGCCGTTCAGGCTCGATGTTCGGCAGCCGCCTGTGGGGCGTCAAACCCGACATCATGTGCCTGGCCAAGGGCATCTCCTCGGGTTACATCCCGCTGGGTGCCACCGTGGTCAATGAGCGCATCGAGCAGGCCTTTGCCAACAACGGCAACTTCACCGGCGCGATCATGCACGGCTACACCTACTCCGGGCACCCGGTGGCCTGCGCCGCCGGGCTGGCCAACCTGGACATCGTCGAGAAGGAAAACCTGCCGGCCAACGCAACGAAACAGGGCGACTACCTGCTGAAAAGCCTGGCCACCTTCCCCGAGCGTTTCGCCGCCGTGGGCGAAGTGCGCGGCAAGGGCCTGATGGTGGCGCTGGACCTGGTGAGCGACAAAACCACCCGCGAGCCCATCGACCCAATGGGCGGTTACGCCAACCGAGTCGCCGAAATCGCCCGCGCCAACGGCGTGATGGTGCGCCCGGTAGGCACCAAGATCATCCTGTCGCCGCCGCTGGTCATCGAGCAGGAGCAGATCGATACCATCGTCAATGCGCTGGCGATCGGCTTCCAGGAAGCGCATCGGTAAGCTCGACCCGGAGCGCGGAATTCCGCGCTCCGTCCCCCGTCGGGAGCCAACCATGAGCGACAACTTCGACCAGCAGTGCCTGACGGCTTTCAGCAAGGCCGTCCCGGCCACCTTCCTCGCCTTCTACCGGGTCGACGACCAGTTTCAGGCCCATGATTTCCAGTTGCTTGCGCCAGTCCTCAGACAGAGGAGAAGCAGTTATCCACAAAGAGATGCGCCCCACTGACGAAGGATGCCTCGTCCGATGCCAGGAACAACGCGGCACGGGCCACTTCCTCCGGCTCGCACAAACGCCCCTGCTGCAACGAGATGGCCGCCTCACTGGCGTCCACGCCCATAGCCTGCAACTCCTTCATCTCGCGAACGCCATGAGCCGTGCGGATGAAGCCCGGCGCCACCGCATTGCAGCGGATTCCCCGGTCACGAAACTCCACGGCGATGGCCCTGGCGAACATCTGGCAGGCGCCCTTGGTGGCGTTGTAGACCACTTCGCCAGGCGTCGCGTATTCGGCGGAAATGGACGAGGTGCAGACGATGCTGCCTTTGCCTTTGGCGAGCATCTGCGGCAGCACGGCACGAGTCATCAGGTACATGCTCTTGACGTTGACCGCCATCAGCCAGTCCCACTCATCTTCCTCAACGTCGAGAAACGGCTTCACGATCAGGGTTCCGGCGTGATTGAACAGCACATCCGCGCCACCGAAGGTCGCCTCCGCTTTCGCCACGGCCGCGTTCACCTGGTCGGCCTTCGAAACGTCGGCGCCGATGCCAATCGCCTCACCACCGGCCGCCTTGATCTGCCGGGCCAGGTCCTCGGCGGCATCACCGTTGCGGTCGATGATCACCACCCTGGCACCTTCGGCAGCGAACAGACGACTGGCGGCTTCACCACAGCCACCCGCACCACCGCTGATGACAGCAACCTTGTCGAGCAGCCGGGGTCTTGCTAAGTGCATGGCGTACACCTCGTTTGCATGGGGACGTTCAGACCAGCGTAGTCCAGCCGGCTCCCACATCCGGCTGATACCGAACCGCCCCTATCCCACCCACCATCGACACACCCCAACCCACTGGAAACATGCGATGGAGAAAAGATCGTCCCGACGCTTGGCCTGGTCCTGATCGAACTGGAGAACCATCGCAGCGACGGCAAGATCCTCGGCTACGCCAGCGGCGATTCTGGCCAGCTGTCGCACGTCCCGATCAGTTCCCATTGCAGCGCGCTCAGTCGTACGGAGTACCCGCTGTGAAAGGCCTCGCCGTGCTGATTACCAGCGGCGGCACCGGCCAACAACCTACTGGCGACGGTACATATAGCGAACTACGGACAGGATCGGTTGAGCCTGTTCTGATCATGACGCGGATGAAGCCGCCCTTGTAGGTTGGGCACAGGAACGAAGCCCAACGGTGCGGGGTGGAGCGTTGCTTCGTCGGGCCTCGCCCCGCTCGACCAGCGTATCCCGGACCAACCTACGGGCCGCTGTGCGGCCATGTGCGAATGAATTTGCACCCACAAACAAAAAGCCCGGCATCTGCCGGGCTTTGAGGACTTGCAGCGAATTGCGATCAGCTGATGCGCTGGGCTTGCGGCAGACGGTCGGCGCCACCTTCGGCGACGCGCAGTGCCTTGGAGCGATCGGAGCCGCCTTCAGCTACGCGGAAGCCATGGGTGCGATCCGAGCCACTTTCGGCGATGCGGTTGGCACCGGTACGGTCGGAACCACCTTCGGCGATACGGTTGGCACCAGTGCGATCAGAACCACCTTCGGCCACGCGATCCAGGACCATGAAGCTGCCTTCGACTGCAACCGGATCGATAACCTGGATGTAGGCGCCTTCCTTCGACTCGCCCAACACCGGCTGGAAGTCGGACGGCAAGGCGAAGACGCTGGTGCTCAGGCTGGCGATGAACAGGGCGGCGAAGGCTTGGGTTTTCATGATCGTGGGCTCCTCGATGGGGGCTGGAAACTGAGTACGGAGCCCATATTACGGATGGAGATTCGATTAAAAAGTGATCACTCCCGATAGAGAACATCGACGCCGTTAATGGTCAATTAACCTAATAAATATCAATGACTTATCGATATAGAACAGACCGTTCAAGGTCAGATTCCGCACCTCAGTCGCCACGAGCAGGCCCGGGCAAACCCGGATTAAGTTAACATATTAACCTTTCCCCATCGCCGCTTTCCGCACTTATCCGAATGCCTGATCCTCGCCCCTGGCCCGTCGCCATCCGCGCCCTGCGCCATCGCAACTTCCGCTTGTACTTCGCCGGCCAGGCCATCTCCACCCTGGGTAGCTGGTTGCAGCAGGTCGCGCTGGCCTGGTTGATCTACCGCCTGACCGGTTCGGCCGCGTTGCTGGGCATCACCACCTTTGCGTCTTTACTGCCGCAATTGCTCGTAGGCCCACTGGCCGGCGCCTGGATCGACCGGCATGACAAGCGCCGCCTGTTGATCGGCGTCCAGGGGCTGCTTGGACTCCAGGCCCTCAGCCTCGCGCTGTTGACTGCGACCGGCAGCATCGGCCCCGTACTAATCGTCGCCATGGCCGCGCTGCTGGGGGTGCTCAATGCCTTCGACACACCATTGCGGCAGTCCCTGCTGAGCCAGTTCGTCAGCGGCAAGCAGGATCTGCCGAACGCCCTTGCACTGAACGCGATGCTCTTCAACAGTTCGCGCTTCATTGGCCCGCCGCTGGCCGGACTGTTGCTGGGGTTCACCAGCGAAGCTGCCTGCTTCGCCCTCAACGCCCTCTCCTACATCGGCCTGGCCGTTGGACTCCTGATCATCCGCATGGCGCCGACACCGCGTGCCAGCGGGTCCACTGGAGACGTATTCCGCGAAGGGCTCGCGTATGTTGCCGGACGGCCGACCATTCGCCTGATGATGCTCAGTGTACTGGTGGTCAACCTCACCGCTTCCAGTTATGCAGTGCTGCTGCCGGTGTTCGCCAAGGACATCTTCGCTGGCGACGCGCGCACCCTTGGCTGGCTCTGGGGCGCCGCCGGGCTCGGCTCGTTGCTCGGTACGCTGTTCCTCGCCAATCGTCGCGGCCTTGCGGGGCTGGCAAACACCATCATGGGTTGCGCCATGGCTGGCGGTGCCGGCCTGCTGGCATTCGCCTTCAGCGAACGACTGGTGATCTCGCTGCTGGCCATGGCACTGCTCGGCTTCGCCATCACCAACTGCAACGTCGGCACCAACATCCTCCTGCAGAGCCTTGCCCCGGAGCATCTGCGTGGCCGCGTGGTATCGCTCTATACCTCGACGCGCTTCGGCTTCGACGCCATTGGTGGCCTGCTGGTGGGAGTGTTGGCCGAACATCTTGGCGCCCCCTGGGCCATGGCCAGCGCCGGGGTGCTGCTGCTCGGTTATTGCGCCTGGTTGCTACCGCGCCAGCGTCGGCTGGGCCGGGAGATTGCCGACTCGCCGACGGAGGACCATTGATCCCCATGCTGTCGGATCGATGTGTTGCATAGACTCGCCCAACGCCGACTCAACCTACCGGCCTGCAACGCAGAGATAGGGTCGTAGCTTCATCTAACTACCGGCCGTGTTGAGCAGGGTTTCGCTCGTTGGGTTTCGTGCCTCTACCCAACCTACAGCTCAACCCCAACGCCGTCCTTCCATGTGGCAGATGAATCAACGCCACGCATCTTCCTTGTCGGCGGCGCGGCGCTGGCGGTACTCGCCCGGAGTCATGCCGGCGTTACGGGCGAAGAAGCGGCTGAAGTAAGCCGGGTCCCTGAAGCCCAGCAGGTAGCAGATCTCATTGGCCGAGCTGCCGGTGAACAACAACAGGCGCTTGGCCTCCTGCATCACCCGGTCGTGGATCAGGCGCTTGGACGGCAGGTCAGCGATGCGTCGGCAGATGTCGTTCAGGCGCGCCTCGGTCACACCCATCTGCTCCGCGTACTGCCCAAGGGACCAGTGCTCGCGGTAGTGCGACTCGATCAAACCGTTGAAACGGTGGAACACCTGCAAGTCTTCATGCCGTGCCGGTTGCGCCTTCAGCGAACGGGCCGAAAGGCGCAACAGGCTGATGAAGATCAACCGGGTCAACGCCGACAGGCTGGCCTCGCGCCCCGGCCGGCTGGCGGTGAACTCGCTGCGCAGTTGGTCGAACAGCAGGTCGAGACGCTGCACCTCCTCGCGATACTCCTGCCCCAGTTCCGAAAAGGCTACGCAAACCGGCGCAATCTGCGGGCCATCGGCCAGACCCTGCTCAGCTTCCAGCAGCGGCCATACCAGTTGCTGACGAACCGTGAGTACGTGGCCATCGGCGTCCTGCTCGGTGACGAAGGCATGGGGAATGGTCGGTGGCGTGAGGAAGAACAGCGGCCCTTCCTGGCGGTACTGCTGCTCATCGAGGTAGACCCGCACCGAACCGCTCTTCACGTAATGCACCTGGAAGAAACGGTCGTGGCGGTGCACCGGCATGTTGCGACCGAAGAAGTCCGCCAGCTTGCCCAGGGCTTCGTAGTGCACCTCGGCATCGGCGTAACGCTGGTCGTAGACCTGGCCGATGTTGATGTTGGGAATGGGCTGGCGCTCTGCCATGGCGACCTTTCTCCGCTGCCTTCGCACACCTTCGATGACGAAAGGCGAAGACGCAAGGCTTGACGATCATTAACATGTTAAATATAACGTTAACACATTAACGAAATCCTCGTTACGGGTGGCGCTCCTGTCACGGCCCCACCCGTTTTTTATCCACAGGAGACGACCATGCGCCCCGCACTCGACCACGTCGCCACCGGTACCCTGTTCGGCGTTGCGCTGAATTACCGGGGCCTGCTGGAAAGCCGTCTGGACGAATTCCAGCAGCCGCCCTACCAGAAGCCGCCGGTCAAGCCGGTGCTGTTCATCAAGACCCCGAACACCCGCAATGGCCACGGCCAGCCGGTGGTCTACCCGCAAGGCGTCGAACGCCTGCAACCAGGCCCGGCCCTGGGCGTGGTGATCGGCAAGCGCGCCAGCCGCGTGCGCGCCGAAGACGCCCTGACCCATGTCGCCGGCTATGTGATCGTCAACGAATTCAGCCTGCCAGAAGAGAGCTACTACCGCCCGGCGGTGAAAGCCAAATGCCGCGACGGCTTCTGCCCCTTCGGCCCGGAACTCGTTCCCGCTGCCGATGTGCAGGACCCGCACGCGCTGACCCTGAAGCTGTTCGTCAACGGCGAACTGCGTCAGGAGAACAGCACCGCAAACCTGGTGCGCGGCATCCCGCGACTGATCGAGGAAATCAGCGAGTTCATGACCCTGCACGAGGGCGACGTGCTGATCACCGGCACCCCGGAAGGTCGCGTCGACGTGCATCCCGGTGACCTCGTGGAAGTGGAAATCAGCGGCCTTGGCCGCCTCGCCAACACCGTGGTTGCGGAATAAGGAGCCCGAGATGAAACACGCACGCATCCGTTACCAGGGCGAAGTCCACGCCGTTACCGTGGAAGGCGAAAATGCGATCCGGCTCGCCGATGGCCGTCTGCTTGGTGAAAACCAGGTCGAGTGGCTGCCACCGGCCACCGGCAGCATGTTCGCCCTGGGCCTGAACTATGCCGACCACGCCGCCGAGCTGTCCTTCAAGGCGCCCACCGAACCACTGGCTTTCATCAAGTCGCCGGGCACCTATACCGGCCACAACCAAGTCACCTGGCGCCCGGACAACGTTGCCTACATGCACTACGAGTGCGAACTGGTGGCGGTGATCGGCAAGCCGGCGCGCAATGTGAAGCGCGAGGACGCCCTCGCCTACCTGGCCGGCTACACGGTGTGCAACGACTACGCCATCCGCGACTACCTGGAGAACTACTACCGGCCCAACTTGCGGGTGAAGAACCGCGACGCCACCACTCCGGTCGGCCCGTGGATAGTCGACGCCGCCGACGTGCCCGATCCCTCGAAGCTCAAGCTGCGCACCTGGATCAACGGTGAGCTGAAGCAGGAAGGCACCACCGCGGACATGATCTTCGACATCCCCTACCTGATCGAATACTTCTCCAGCTTCATGACCCTGCAACCGGGCGACATGATCGCCACCGGCACGCCGGAAGGCCTGGCCGACGTGGTGCCTGGCGATGAAGTGGTGGTGGAAGTCGAAGGCGTGGGCCGCCTGGTCAACCGAATCGTCAGCGAAGAGGCCTTCTTCGCCCGCAAGCAACAAGAGGCATGAGCAGCATGATCAAGCACTGGATCAACGGCCAGGAAGTCGAGAGCAAAGAAGTTTTCGTCAACTACAACCCCGCCACCATGGACCCCATTGGCGAAGTCGCCAGCGGCGGTGCCGAGGAAATCGCCGCTGCCGTGGCCGCCGCCAAGGAAGCGTTCCCCAAGTGGGCCAACACCCCTGCGAAAGAGCGCGCGAAGCTGATGCGCAAGCTGGGTGAACTGATCGACCAGAACGTACCGCACCTGGCCGAACTGGAGACCCTGGACACCGGCCTGCCGATTCACCAGACGAAGAACGTGTTGATCCCCCGCGCCTCGCACAACTTCGAGTTCTTCGCCGAGGTCTGCACCCGCATGGACGGCCACAGCTACCCGGTGGACGATCAGATGCTCAACTACACCCTCTACCAGCCGGTAGGCGTGTGCGGCCTGGTCTCCCCGTGGAACGTGCCCTTCATGACCGCCACCTGGAAGACCGCGCCTTGCCTCGCGCTGGGCAACACCGCAGTGCTGAAGATGAGCGAGCTGTCGCCTCTGACTGCCAATGAACTGGGCCGTCTGGCGCTGGAAGCCGGTATCCCGAAAGGCGTGCTGAACGTGGTGCAGGGCTACGGCGCCACCGCTGGTGACGCCCTGGTTCGTCACCCGGACGTGCGCGCGATCTCCTTCACCGGCGGCACCGCCACGGGGCGCAAGATCATGCAGACCGCCGGCCTGAAGAAATACTCCATGGAACTGGGCGGAAAGTCCCCGGTGCTGATCTTCGATGACGCCGACCTCGACCGCGCCCTGGACGCCGCGCTGTTCACCATCTTCTCGTTGAACGGCGAGCGCTGCACCGCGGGCAGCCGGATATTCATCCAGGAGTCCGTCTACGACCAATTCGTCGCCGAGTTCGCCGCCCGAGCCAAACGCCTGATCGTCGGCGACCCGCAGGACCCGAAGACCCAGGTCGGTTCGATGATCACCCAGCAGCACTACGACAAGGTGACCGGCTACATCCGCATCGGCATCGAGGAAGGCGCCACCCTGCTCGCGGGCGGCCTGGAGCGACCGGCCAACCTGCCGGCGCACCTGTCCCGTGGCCAGTTCATCCAGCCCACGGTGTTCGCCGATGTGGATAACCGCATGCGCATCGCCCAGGAAGAAATCTTCGGCCCGGTGGTCTGCCTGATGAAATTCAAGGACGAAGCCGAAGCCCTGCGCCTGGCCAACGACACCGAATATGGCCTGGCCTCGTATATCTGGACCCAGGACATCGGCAAGGCCCATCGCCTGGCCCGTGGCATCGAGGCCGGCATGGTCTTCATCAACAGCCAGAACGTACGCGACCTCCGCCAGCCCTTCGGCGGCGTGAAAGGCTCCGGCACCGGTCGCGAAGGCGGCCAGTACAGCTTCGAGGTCTTCGCCGAGATCAAGAACGTATGCATTTCCATGGGCAGCCACCACATCCCCCGTTGGGGCCTGTGAGATAACTGCTAATCCATGAAGAGGGGAGCACTGCTCCCCTCCCCGTGCCGGTGTGCAACCGACCCGATAACAAGGTTCCCCAAGAGGGGAATGACACGAGGAGTTACCGTCATGGGCAAACTTGCTCTGGCTGCCAAGATCACCCACGTCCCCTCCATGTACCTGTCCGAACTGCCGGGCCCGCGCCAGGGCTTTCGCCAGGCCGCCATCGACGGGCACCTCGAGATCAGCCGCCGCTGCCGCGAGCTGAACGTCGATACCATCGTCGTGTTCGATACCCACTGGCTGGTCAACGCGAACTACCACATCAACTGCGCGCTGAACTTCGAAGGCCTCTACACCAGCAACGAGCTGCCGCACTTCATCGCCAACATGGAGTACGGCTTCCCGGGCAATCCCGAACTGGGCCGCCTGCTGGCCGAGGAGTGCAATCGCTTCGGCGTGGAAACCATGGCCCACGACGCCACTACCCTGGCGCCGGAGTACGGCACCCTGGTGCCCATGCGCTACATGAACACCGACCGCCACTTCAAGGTGGTCTCGGTTTCGGCGCTGTGCACCTCCCACTACCTGAACGACAGCGCCCGTCTCGGCTGGGCCATGCGCAAAGCCGTGGAAGACCATTACGACGGCAACGTCGCCTTCCTCGCCAGCGGTTCGCTGTCCCACCGCTTCGCCCAGAACGGTCAGGCCCCGGACTTTGCCACCAGGGTCTGGAGCCCCTTCCTGGAAAACCTCGACCACCGCGTCGTGCAGATGTGGGAAGGCGGCGAGTGGGAGGATTTCTGCGCCATGCTTCCGGAGTACGCGGTCAAGGGCCACGGCGAAGGCTTCATGCACGACACCGCGATGTTGCTAGGCGCGCTGGGCTGGTCGAAGTACGACGGCAAGGCCGAAGTCGTCACCCCCTACTTCGGCTCCTCCGGCACCGGCCAGATCAACGCGATCTTCCCGGTTACGCCGCAGGACGGCTCCGCCATCCCCGCGGCCCAAGCCTCGAATCCGGCCGGCGTCGCCTCTAACAGCCGTCTCTGAGGGCCCCGCCGTGCCACATTTCATCGCCGAGTACACCCACAACATCGAAACCGAGGCGGACCTGCCGGGCCTCTTCGAGAAGGTCCATGCCTGCCTGGGCGCCTCGGGGGTCTTTCCCCTCGGAGGCATCCGCAGCCGCGCCATACGCCTGGATACCTGGCGCATGGCTGACGGAAAGCACGACTACGCGTTCGTCCACATGACCCTGAAGGTCGGTGCCGGCCGTGACCTGGAGACCCGGCGCAAGGTGGCCGACGAGCTGTTCGAGACGATCACCCGGCACTTCGCCGAGCTCCAGGCGCGTCGTCTGCTGGCCCTCTCCTTCGAGATGACCGAGCTGGATGCCGAGCTCAACTACAAGCTCAACAACGTGCATGCCTTCCTGAAGGGCCAGGGCGGCTGAAGTCGCCCCACCTTCCGCCGCTCTGCCTCATTCACAAAAAGTACAAGACCATGAGCACAGTCAATACTGCTTGTCCTGCCGACGCCGAGAACGCAGCCCGTGATGCGACCCATCGCGCCGTCACCTGGCGGCTGATGCCCCTGCTGCTGGTGTGTTACCTGTTCGCCCACCTTGACCGGATCAACATCGGCTTCGCCAAGATGCAGCTGAGCGCTGACCTGCAGTTCAGCGACACCGTCTACGGCCTCGGCGCCGGCCTGTTCTTCGTCGCCTACGCCCTGTTTGGCGTGCCCAGCAACCTCGCTCTGGAACGGGTCGGCCCGCGTCGCTGGATTGCCATCCTGATGGTGGTCTGGGGCCTGTTGTCCACCGGCATGTTCCTGATCCAGGACGCCACCGGTTTCTACGCGCTGCGTTTCCTTCTTGGCGTGGCCGAGGCCGGTTTCTTCCCCGGCATCCTGGTTTACCTCAACCGCTGGTACCCAGCCCGCCGGCGCGCCCAGGTTACCGCCCTGTTCGCCATCGCCGTGCCAATGGCCGGGGTAATAGGGGGGCCGCTGTCTGGCGCCATACTCGAAGGCTTCCACGACCATCTTGGCCTGCGCGGCTGGCAGTGGATGTTCCTGCTCGAAGGTGCCCCGGTGATCCTCCTTGGCCTGGTTGTGTGGTTCAACCTGCCGGAGCGCTTTGATGCGGTTGCGTGGTTGAGCGAGGAACAGAAGCGCTGCTTGCGGGAGGACATGACGATCGAGGAGCAGCGCAAGCCCATCACCTCCTTCGCTGGCATCTTGCGCGATCGTTGGGTGTGGCTCCTGGTAGCCATCTACTTCGCAGTGATGCTGGCCGTTAATACCCTGGCCTTCTGGATGCCCACCCTGATCCACGGTGCCGGCGTCGCCCGCGACAGCCAGGTTGGCTTGCTCAGCGCCATACCCTATCTGGCGGGTGTTTGCTACATGCTGGCCTGCGGCCGTTCCTCGGACCGCCACCGCGAGCGCCGCTGGCACCTGTGCGTGCCTCTACTGATGTGCGCCGCAGGCATTGCCCTCAGCGGGCTCCTACCTACCAGCACCGTCCCGGTGCTGGCCGGGCTGATTATCGCCGGCATGGGCGCCAGTGCTGCCCTGCCGATGTTCTGGCAGTTGCCGCCGGCCTTTCTCTCCACCCGCACCCAGGCTGCCGGAATCGGCTTGATCAGTTCCTTCGGCAGCATTGCCTCTTTCCTCGCGCCCTACCTGATCGGCTGGACGCGCGACACCACCCAGAGCGCCAGTCTCGCGCTGTTCGTCCTGGCCGTACTTATCGCCTTCGGCGCCGCGCTGGTGCTTCGCACTCCCGCCGATCTCGTCAATCCCCGCTAGAGAGACCCGTCATGCTCGACCCTACTCTGATCCAACAGGCCGCCGCTCGCCTCGACGCCGCCGAGCGCTCCCGCGAGCAGGTGCGTCAGTTCTCCCTCGACTACCCGTCCATCAGCATTGACGACGCCTACGCCATCCAGCGCGCCTGGGTGGCGCAGAAAATCAAGGACGGTCGCAAGCTGGTGGGTCACAAGATTGGCCTCACCTCCCGCGCCATGCAGGTGTCGTCCAACATCACCGAGCCGGATTACGGCGCACTGCTGGACGACATGCTGTTCGAGGAAGGCAGCGACATTCCCTTCGAGCGCTTCATCGTCCCGCGTGTGGAGGTGGAGCTGGCCTTCATCCTCGGAAAGCCCCTGCGTGGCCCGAACTGCACCGTCTTCGACGTGCTGGAGGCCACCGAGTGGGTGATTCCAGCGCTGGAGATTATCGACGCGCGCATCCAGCAGGTGGACCCCGACACCAAGGTCACCCGCAAGGTGTTCGACACCATCTCCGATAACGCCGCCAACGCCGGCGTGGTGATGGGTGGGCGCGCCGTGCGCCCGACCGAGATCGACCTGCGCCGCGTGCCGGCAATCCTCTACCGCAATGGCGTGATCGAGGAATCCGGCGTTTCCGCCGCCGTGCTCAACCACCCGGCCAAGGGCGTGGCCTGGCTGGCCAACAAGCTGGCGCCCTACGACGTCACCCTGGAAGCCGGGCAGATCATCCTCGGCGGCTCCTTCACCCGTCCGGTGGCGGCCAATCCCGGCGACACCTTCCACGTCGACTACGACCAGCTGGGCTCTATCGCCTGCCGTTTCGTCTGACCACCACCCACCGTTGAACCGTAGGAGCGAGCTCTGCTCGCGAAGTGCCCGGGCAAAGAGCATTCGCCAGCAGAGCTGGCTCCTACATTCAATGCCTGCCAAGGAGTCCTCCATGGACCTGCCGATCAATACCTTCAAACAGCGCCTGCAATCCGGCCAGCCGCAGATCGGCCTCTGGCTGGGCCTGGCCGATGCCTACTGCGCGGAACTGGCGGCCAACGCTGGCTTCGACTGGCTGCTGCTGGACGGTGAACACGCCCCCAACGACCTGCGCAGTCTGCTCGCCCAGCTCCAGGCCATTGCGCCCTACCCGTCCCAGCCGATCATCCGTCCGCCCATCGGCGACACGGTGCTGATCAAGCAGCTACTGGACATAGGCGCCCAGACCCTGCTGGTGCCCATGGTGGAATCCGCCGAGCAGGCCGCCGAGCTGGTCCGAGCCATGCGCTACCCGCCGTTTGGCGTTCGGGGCGTGGGCAGCGCCCTGGCCCGAGCCTCCCGCTGGAACAGCATTCCCGGCTATCTGAATCACGCCGACGAGCAGATGTGCCTGCTGGTGCAGATCGAGAACCTCGACGGTCTGGCCAACCTGGATGTCATCGCTGCGGTGGAAGGCGTGGACGGTGTGTTCATTGGCCCGGCCGACCTCTCCGCCGCCATGGGGCATCGCGGTAACCCCGGTCACCCGGAGGTCCAGGCCGCCATCGAGGACGCCATCGTGCGCATCCGCAACGCCGGCAAGGCTGCCGGCATCCTCTCTGCCGACCAGGCCCTGGCGCGCCGCTACATCGAACTGGGCGCCGCCTTCGCCGCTGTTGGCGTGGATACCACGGTGCTGATGCGTGGCCTGCAGAGCCTGGCCGCGACTTTCAAGGGCACTGCGGCGCCGGTGAGCGGAGGCGGCGTGTATTGATTGCCCCGGTCATGACAGAAAGCCGGCTCAAGGAGCCGGCTTTCTTGTGCCTGTTTGTTGGCTCCGATAGGCGTGGAGTGCAGTCCCCATCGTAGGGTGCGCTGTGTGTTCAGCCGGGACACATGGCGCACCCTACGGCACCTGCCTCAACCTGCTGGTTCGCCGACTCGAAAGCCGACGACTGATGACCACGTCATCAGGAGCTGGTTTCACGCGCAAACGAAAATGGCGCCACTTGGGCGCCATTTTCACTGCACGGGTGCTCGATCAACCCAGCGCAATCACCGCCTTGAGCATGGCCTTGAAAGTCGACTGCTGCTCTTCGCTGAACTGCGCGAAGACCTTTTCCTGTTGCTCACGGGCGATACGCCAGAGTTCCTCCGCCTGCTGCACACCGAGCGGTGTCAGGACGTAGCGCTCATCGGAATCGACCACCATCCCCTTGCGTTTGAGAATGGCCACGGCTTCCTCGATCTCGCGCATGGGCATTGCCACTTCACGCTGCAGGTCAGAGAGCCCCATGCCGGCGTCATTCTCCAGCACCATCAGCATCCGCGCCTCGCTGGTGCGCAGGCCGGTGGACAGCTGTTTCGGCTGGTAATCGGCCTGGTAGCCACGTACCGCCTGGGTCATCAGGTAGTAGAGGTTGTGCGCCAGGCGCCCCTGAAAAGCGCTGGAAGCGGGCTGGCCCTCGGACTTTCGAGTCATGCGGGTATGCGGCAGGACCATCGAATAGGCGCCCTGGTGATACAGCAGCGGCGAGCGACCGAAATCATCGAAACGGACCACCTTGCCGATGAGAATCCAGTGGTCGCCGCCTTCCACCCACTGGTGCATCTCGCATTCGAAACGCGCGGCGCAGTCGGGCAGCAGCGGCGCGCCACCAACGCCGGATTCCACCGCCACGCCCTCGAACTTGTCATCACGCGGGCGAGCGAACTGGTTGGACAAGTCGATCTGGTCGGCAGCGAGGATGTTCACCGCGAAATGGCTGGCCCGCTCGAACACGGCCAGGCTGCTGGAGCGCTTGTCGATGCTCCAGAGGATCAGCGGCGGCTCCAGCGACACCGAGTTGAAGCTGTTGGCGGTGACACCCACGCGAGTGCCATCAGGTGCAGTGGCGGTCACCACCGTGACACCGGTGGCGAAGTTGCCCAGGGCGCGACGGAAGGCACGGGAATCGAAGAGAGTTTCTTGAGAGGACATGACGCAACTCCTGGCGGCCGCCTTCCGGGACGGCCGCGCGTGAGTAGAGGATCGAGGCGGCGCGAGGCCGCCCCGCACGCAAGGGGATGGAGAGCCGGGCTCAGACCATGCTGGGGTCTGGCTCCAGCCCCATCAGCTCGCGGCCGAGGATTTGCGCGCAAACATCGTAGTCGGTGTAGGCATGGGCGCCGGTCATGTGGGAGTCGCGGAACAGGCGCTGCATTTCGTTGTTCTCGAACCAACTGGTACCGCCGGCGGCCTCGAACAGACGGTCCACGGCCTGGATGCACATCTTCACCGCGTAGGCCTGGTTGGTGCGCCAGAAGGCCAGGGTCTCACGGCTCGGGTACTGGTGGCGCTCACCGTGTTCGGCGTGCTCCTGCCAGGTCTTTTCCAGGAAGGCGCGGGCGGCGGCGACCTGGTGGGTGGATTCGGCCAGGCGCATCAGCGCCGGCGTGGCGGTTCCCACACTCACGCCGGTATAGGCGCGCACGCGGTTCTTCGTTTTCTCCTTGTAAGCCTCCAGCATGCGCTCGGCGATGCCCAGGCTGATGGCAGCAAAGCCGCTGGCAAAGTACGGACGGTAGGGTGCGTAGAAGATCTTGCTGTCCGGGTACAGGCCGAAGCCGTCGGAACGGCCCTCCATCATGTCCTTGGCCGCCTGGATGCGGTAGTTCGGCACGAAGGCGTCCCTGATGATCAGCGTCTTGGTTCCGCTGCCCTTCATGCCGGCGGCGTACCAGTCGTCGCGGATCTCGTAGTCGCTGCGCGGCAGTACGGCGAAGCAGTAGACCAGTTCGCCTTCGGTGCTCTTGCGGCGGCAGCCGACGATGGCCCACTCGGCATGGTCGCTACCACTGCTCCAGCCCATTTCGCCGCTGAACAGAACCCCGCCCTCGACCTCTTCCACCTTGCCGAATGGTGCGATGGAGCTGCTGGCAGTGGCGTCGGAATCCTCGCCCCAGACTTCCTCCTGCAGGCGTGCGGAGAACATCGCCAACTGATGGCTGTGGGTACACAGCAAACTGAAGGCCCAGGCAGTGCTGGCGCAGGCACCGGCCAGGGCAACCACGCAATCGGCGAACTCCGGCAGGGAGATTTCCATGCCGCCGTACTTCTTCGGTTGCAGCGCGCGGTGCAGGCCAATGCCCTTGAGGATGGCGATGTTCTCGTCCGGGACCTTGCGAAGCTGCTCGGCCCTGGCGGCGTTGGCTGCGATGGCCGGCAGGATCGCCCTGAGGTCATCGAGCAGTGGATTTGGCTTTTTCATGTCGAGGCCCTGCTTATTGTAAGTACTTGGAAAAGGCCAGGCGGATGGCTCATCTCGATGCGTAACGGCACGGGACGCCGGAGCCTGAAACGGGTAACCGAAGTGAATGCAGGGCGATTATGGGACGGGGCGTAGGCCCCAAAAATGGACGTTACGGTCTCTCGATTGCACTTTTCATGGCGCGCCGGGTGCATTGCACACCCGGCATATCCCCTAGGATGCCGTTGGTGCGATCAGGGCTTGATCTGCTTCAACTCGTTGAGCAATTCGAAGAGCTGCTTGAGCTTCGCCTCGCCGAACTGATCCTGGATCTTCTGGTAATTGGCTTCCATCCCCGAGCTCATGGAGACAAAGCACTGCTGGCCCTTTTCGGTGAGGTTCACCAACACACGGCGCTGGTCTTGCGGGGCCTTGCGGCGCACCACCATGCCATCACGCTCCAGACGCGCCAGCACGCCGGTCATGCTCGGCTTGAGGATGCAGGCAAGGTCGGCAAGCTGGTAACTCTCCAGTTCACCGTGCTGGCGCAGCAGGCGGATCACCCGCCATTGCTGTTCGGTCAGGTCGTGCTGGTTGAGCAGGGGACGGAAGAAACTCATGGTCGCTTCGCGCGCCTGCAACAGGGTGAGGGTCAGGGAGGGGCGGGTTTCGGGCATGGCGGCTGTGGTCCGGGAAGTATCGTGAATATTTTAACGAAAATATCCCCGGCACTGCAGCCCGGCAAGTGGAGCGGGCGGACGTCCGACGTCCGCCCGTTGACGCATCAGGCCTCTTCAAAGCTCAGTTCAGGTGGTTGGCGTCGGAAGCCACCGGTCAACCAGCCGAGGTAGATCACCCCCAGCGCCAGCCAGGAGAGGCCGAGGATGATTGCCAGGTGGTCCAGGCTGACCATCAGCCAGAGGGTCGCCACCATACCTGTCAGCGGGAACAGCAGGAACTGCACCAGCTCGCGCGGGCCGCGGCGATCACCGTTGAGCCAGTAGTGGAATATCACCGATAGGTTCACCAGGGTGAATGCCAGGAAGGCGCCGAAGTTGATGAAGGACGTGGACGTGGTCACGTCCATCTGCAGCGCCAGCAGGGCTACCACGCCACACAGCACGATGCTCCCAACCGGCGTGCCGAAGCGCTCGCTCAGGCGACCGAACAGGGATGGCGGCAGCACGCCGTCGCGCCCCATGGCGAACAGCAGGCGCGAGGCGCTGGCCTGGGCCGACAGGCCCGAGGTGAACTGCCCGACGATCAGGCCAATGAGGAAGATCGAGACGAACACATCGCCGCCGATGTTGCGGGCAATTTCGTAGGCCGCCGAATCGGCGCTCTGGAACTCGGTCGACGGGTGCGCCAGCTGCACGAAGTACGAGGTGGTGATAAAGATCAGCCCGCCGATCAGGGTAATCAGCAGGATTGCCTTGGGGATGGTGCGACGCGGGTCACGGGTTTCCTCGGTCAGGGTGCTCACGGCATCGAAGCCGAGGAAGGAATAGCAGGCGATGGCCGCGCCGCTCATGATCAGCGGCAGCTGCATCCCCTCCTTGATGAAGGGGGCCAGCGACCACAGCGGCTTGCTCGCATCACCCAGCACGTAGTGCACGCAGAGCGCGACGAAGGCGACCAATACCAGGAACTGCACCAGCATCAGTGCGCCGTTGACGTTCTTCGCCAGGCGCAATCCCACCACATTGATCGCAGTGGTCACCCCGATGAACGCCAGCACCCAGACGGGCTGGGGCACATTGGGAAACGCCGAGTGCAGGTACGCCGCACCGATCAACCAGATGGCCATCGGCAAGAAGAGGTAATCCAGCAATACCGCCCAGCCGGCAAGGAACCCCAGTTTGGGGTTGATGGCCTTGCGGACATAACTGTAGGCCGAGCCGGCCACCGGGAAGGCAGCGGCCATCCGGGCATAGCTGAACGCAGTGAAGAGCATGGCCACGGAAGCCGCCACGTAGGCGGCCGGGACCACACCGCCAGTGGTGTCGGCGAGGATGCCGAAGGTGCCAAGAACGATGATCGGGGTCATGTAGGCGATGCCGAAAAGCACCACCGACCCCAGCGACAAGGTGCGCTGAAGATGAGCCATTACCGCTACTCCGAATTGTTGGTTGTTGTGACAGAGCCGAAGTCGGCGTGAAGCGGCCGCCCTGCGGATGGGGCGGCCAAAGGGGTCAGGAAATCAGCAGCTCGCGACGACCGTCTGCGTGGTCGATACGCTCGCCCGGCAGCACGAACCGGCGCTCGTCCAGATAGCGATAGTCGCGGCGCGCAGATTCGAGTCGGGTCATGTCCAGTTCTACGATCTGCCGGCACTCCTCCCGCCCGGCCTCGCAGAGCAGTTGGCCGAAGGGGTCGACCACCGCGCTGCCACCCGCGAACACCAGGCTGCCATCACCCTCGCCCACGCGGTTCACCATCACGGCGTATGCCTGGTTCTCCATGGCACGGGCCATGATCGCGGTACGGTGGGTGGGGCCATAGGGGTCCATGTTGCCATTGGTCACCAGGATCAGCTCTGCACCCAATTGGCCAAGGGCGCGGGCGCTCTCCGGAAACTCGATGTCGAAACAGATCAGGATGCCGACGCGAATGCCTTTCCACAGCGCGGTGGCGTAACGGTCCCCGGGCGTGAAGATGCCGCGATCCGATGCCCACAAGTGAGTCTTGCGATAGCGCAGGGCGATGCCGTCCGGTGTGATCAGCAGCGTGGTGTTGTAGAAGGTTCCGGCATCGTTCTCCGCCACTCCGACGACCACCGCCACATTGCGCTCACGCGCAGCGCGCTGGACGGCCTGCACGCTGGGGCCATCCAGCGGCTCGGCAACGGCGGCGACGTTGGCTTCGGTGGGGAAACCCATCAATTGGGTTTCCGGAAAAACCACCAGGTCCGTACCCGGAGCACAGGCGGAGATGGCCTGGAGGGTACGTTCGAGGTTGTAGGCAGTGTCGCCGTCACGGCCGGCGAGTTGGACGAGTTCGACCTTCATGGGTGCTCCTGGTTCTTGTCAGCGGGCGAGCAGACGTCAGAATGCTCTGCACCCGCCCTGGCATGTCCGGAGTATGGAACGCGACAGGGCCTGGAGTAATTACGCGGGTGTGGTAACCCATCGGGGGTAGAAACATGAGTCTTACCTTGCAGGACATCGCCTGGCACCAGTCCGTCGGGCGGTTGATCGAACAGCTCGATCGCCCAGGCTTCTGGATCGCCCTGGTTCGCCAGCTGGAGCAGTACGTGCCTTTCGATAGCTGGGTCGCCCTGCTCTTCAGTCATGGACGCCCCCAGGTGCTCGCCGAATGTCCGGGCGCGGATGGCGGACCTGACCCGCTGTTCCAGGATTACCTGCGCGGCCTTTACCTGCTGGACCCCTTCTACATCGCCAGCCGCGAGCACAACACCGGCGGCCTGTTCCGTCTCGCTGACGTGGCGCCGGAATGCTTCGAGCAGACCGATTACTACCAGCGCTACTTCCGGCTCAACGTCGTAGCCGACGAGGTGCAGCTGAACGTGCCGCTCGATGGCGGGCGGACGCTATGCCTTTCGTTGGGCTCGCGGCAGCGCTTCAGCCCGGAGCAAATCGCCTTGCTCGGCCTGATCCAGCCCTGGGTTGCCGGTCTGATGCGCCAGCGCCTGGCTTTCGAGCAAGAGCTGATGGCCAACCCGCCTCCACCCGCCCCAGCTTGGCAGGAACAGCTGGAAGCCGCCGGCCAGAAGGTAGAAAGCGCCCTGACCGCCCGCGAACTGGAGGTCGGCCGCCTGATGCTGAGCGGCTGTTCGAGCAAGGAGATCGCACGCAAGCTGGATATCTCCGCCGAGACGGTGAAGGTCCACCGCAAGCACATCTACAGCAAGCTGGGGATCAAGTCTCAGTCAGAGCTGTTTCGCCTGTTCCTGAAGGCGCAGGAGGGGTAAGCGGGCTCGGTATTCTGCTTGCAGAGTGATAATTCGGTTTGATGAATGACATCCTGCCAATCAACCGTTACTGCAACCCTGGCCAAAAACCACATATTCCAGGCGATGAACTTTGCCCTGATGATCTTCGTAGGTCATATAGGCCGGAACCACGCCGCAGACATCGGAAATTTCACTTCGAGAAAGAACTTTGGCGATATCAAGTTCCATCCCGTAGTGATACTGCTCGATCACGGGTTCCCCGGCGACAGTGGATTCTGCCGGCTCTTCAGCCAAGGCGAAGGCAGACATGCCGGCAAGAACCAGCAAGGCAAGAGCTTTCATTGGATTGTTTCCCGAGTGCTTGGAGTTTGGAACTTCGGCCAGCTCTCCACGAACTGGCCGAAGGTACAGCGCAACACCTTTCGGTGATGTTTACGGCAGCAAGTGCCTCATCGTGGGAGGCGGGATAATTTTAATATTCGGGAAACTTCACAAACAGCGCCGGATACAACAAGGACTGTTTACTGTGCGAACAGCAATCCATCGAGCCAGCCGGTAGTTTCCGGCCTGGCGCCCTTCTCCCCTATCACCACGGTGCAGGTCATGCCGGCAGCCAGCAGCACGCCTTCGGGAACCTCGTCCAGGTGGATGCGCACCGGCACCCGCTGGGCCAGTCGCACCCAGTTGAACGTCGGGTTCACGTCGGCGATCAGCTCGCGGCTTTCCGGGTTATCGCGGTCGTAGATGCCACGGGCGATGCTGTCCACTCGCCCGGTGAGGCGCTCGCCGCTCATCAGCCTGAGTTCGGCAAGATCCCCTACCTTGATGCGTGGCAGGCGGGTCTCTTCGAAGTAGCCGTTGACGTAGTAGGACTGCTCGTCCACCAGGGCCATGCTGGCTTCGCCGCGCTCGGCGAAGTCGCCCTTGTAGACGTTGAGGTTGGTGATATGCCCAGCCACCGGCGCCCGGACTTCGGTTCGCGCCAGGTTGAGCTTGGCGGCATCCAGGGCGGAGACAGCCTCCTGGTATTCAGCCAGGGCGGCGGCGGCCAGGTGGCCGGCGTCTTCGCGGCTCTCGCGGGATACCACCAGGTCGTCCATCTCGGCGCGGCGGTCGGCATTGACCTTGCGCATGGCGAGCGCCGCCTTGCGGGCCGCCACCAGGGCTTCGGCCTGCTCCACTACTACTGCGTAGTGGGACGGGTCGATGCGCAACAGCAGGTCACCGGCCTCTACCTGCTGGTTGTCGCGTACCGGCACGTCCACCACTAGGCCGGCCACGTCCGGGGCGATGTTGATCACATCGGCGCGCACGCGACCGTCGCGGGTCCAGGGCGAGTCCATGTAGTGCTGCCAGAGGGTGCGCACCAGCACGACCGCCAGCGCGAGGATGAGCAGGGTCGCGCCGACACTGATGATTCGTTTCAGGGACATGGAAGCCTCAACGGTAGATGGTCAGCGCCAGGGCGCCATACAGGCAGGTGAACAGGCCGACACGGAGCAGCGCCGGGTGCCAGGCGTGGCGGTAGAGGCCACACCAGGCGAACAGTCGATCCAGCGCCCAGCCGAGCAGGAACGCCACCAGGAACAAAAGGGTCAGGCTCGGCAGGTAGACACCGTGCATTGCGATTTCACGCGGCATGGACGGTTCCTTGCGGATACGTCGTCGCTGCATCGCCGCCCAGCGGATTCTGAGGGTCCAGCAGCGAGGTACGGATGAAGTGCAGGTAACTCTGCAAGCGTCGCAGGGGCGAGGTTTCGAACTGCGGCGCGCATGGCTCGGCGGTGCTGCGCACGCTGTCGATGGCCTGTTCCACGGCGAACAGAGCGCGCTGGCGGTTGGTTTCCGAAGGCTGGATGAACAGCCGGATCAGTGCCCGGCCCATGGCACGGATGGCATTGCGCCAGGGCATGGATTCGGCATAGCAGGAGAGCGCCGGCAGGCGCGCCTGCTCCAGGCGCATCTCGATCACTGCATGCCCCACTTCCTGCACCAGGAACATCCAGCGCAGCAACTGGCGCTGCACGTCCGGGCGTCCGGCGGAATACAGGTAGGCCTGATTCAACAGGTCGCGGGTGCCGCTTTCGAAACCGGACACCAGCCCCTTCATCCGACCGCTCACGGCACGCACCACGCACATGCGCAGGTCGCGCTCCAGGCGCCGCCACAGCCAGGGCCGGTTGGGCGGCAGTAGCACCGCGGCGGCCGCGGTCGCCAGCGCCATGGAAATCACCGAGGCCAGGTATTCGTTGAGCACCCGGTGCGGGTCGAACAGTGTCTGGTTGGCCGGCATGGAGTTCATGCAGAACCAGATCAGCAGGCCCAGCCCGGCACCTGCCAGTTGCGGTCGCGCCAGCAGGTAGGCACCCAGCGCGACGACCGGCGCCAGGGCACAGCAGAGCAACGCGAAGCCGTCGATCTCGGGCAGGACACGGAAAGTCATGAAGATGCCCAGGCAAGCGCCCGCGCTGGCACCCAGGGTGAGTTGCAGTGAAAGGCGCCGAGGATTGGACGAGGATGATGCCAGCGCCGAAACCATGCCGATGGTCATGGCGAAGGTACCGCCGCTGGGCCAGGCGGTGGCCATCCAGAAGGCGCCGAGCAGCAGGATCAGCAGGCTGCTGCGCAGTCCCGCCACGGCCGCAGCCACGGCGTTGGCGCGGGGTCGGAAGCTTTCTTTCCACTGCTCGCGGGCATGGTGGTCATCCAACAGCGAGGCATGGGTCTGAGCGTAGCTGTGCAGGTCATCGGCAAAGCGGTAGAGCAGCTCGGCAGCCGTGTCGTAATCCAGGCTCTGGGCTTCACTGGGCTGCTGCACGGCAAGCTGCGCGCGACCGCTACGGATCAACTGCATCAGCTCTTGCTTGCAGGCCTCCAGGCGGATGGCGAGTTGGGCCGCGTCAGCCTCGCTGCTCAGGCGGTCACGCAGCGGCGCGAGCAGCCGTGAAACTTCCGCGAGGCAAGGCTGCAACGCGTCGAGCACCATGCCCCCGTAGGAGCCAGCTCTGCTAGCGAACTCCATCGACTCCGAGCCTTCTCGAGCAGAGCTCGCTCCCACCTCTGGTGCAAGCGAGTTGGCCAGGCGCCGCAGCAACTGGTGCAGGCCATGGAAACGGGTGGAAAGCACCATGAATTCGTTGTTCAGGCGCGCCAGGCGCCCACTGCGCATGCGCATGTGCGGATCTTCGAAGGCGGTGGCGTTACGCATGTTCTCGAGATTCACGGCGGCGGCCGCAAAGCGCGCGTTGCTGGCATCAAAGCGTCCGGTATCGAGGCCGCCGGCCAGCCCTTCGCAGGCGAAAGCGGCGAAGTCGCGGAAACGTCCATGCAAGGTGTTGCGCAGGTCGGTACTGGTGCTCTGCGGCAGGATCAGGCCGTTGACCAGGCCGGTGCAAAGAATGCCCAGGCTGATCTCCAGGACCCGCCAGAGCGCGAGCATGAAGGCATCGTCCGGGTGCGAGGTGGCCGGCAGGCCGATCATCACCGCCGTGTAGCCCGCCAGTACGCATGCGTAGCCACGGAAATCCCGGTAGCGCGCGGCGCCGGCCGTGCACAGGCCGATCCAGATGGCCAGGCAGAGCATGAACAGCACCCGCTCCTGATTGAACAGGGCGATCAGCGCCACCATCACGGCCAGCCCCAGCAAGGTGCCGATGATGCGGTAGAAGCTCTTGGCCAGGACCTGTCCGCTCTGCGGCTGCATGACGATGAACACGGTCACCAGCACGGTGCCCGGTTGCGGCAGTTCCAGGCGATAGGCCAGCCAGAGGGCGAGGAAGGCGGTGAGCAGGGCCTTGAAGATGAAGGCCCAGGTCAGGCCGTCACTGCGCGCCCAATCGACCAGCGCGCGGTTGAAGGTTCGAACCATGTCGGGTCCTCAGTACTTGGGGAGAAAACGCAGGCGAGGTTCCTGCGGCGCCAGCGTTGCGGCGTCGGGGCCGCCGGGCTCGGGCAGCACACCGCCACCAAGGGCCAGCAGCAGGTCGGCCTGGGCGCCGAGCAATTCCGCGCGTACCTGCTGTTGCCGGAGCTGGCGCTGGAACAGGACGGGTTGGGTTTCCAGCACGGCGTCGAAGCCGGTGAGGCCGCGCTTCTGCGCCAGCAGCGCGAGGTCGCAGGTCTTTTGCGCGGCAGCCACCGCTTCAGCAGCGAGTGCCTGCTGCTGGTGCAGCGACCTGATGCGCACCAGGGCATCGGCCACCTGTTGCAGCGCACCGATCAAAGTCCGGTTGTACTGCTCCACCGCAATGTCGTACTCGGCGGCGGCAGCGCCCAACTGGCCACGGCGTAGCCCACCATCAAACACCGGCAGGCTGAGGGCCGGGCCAAGGTTGTAGGTGAGCTTGTCGTAGCGCAGGAAATCCAGCACGCCGCCCTGGGTGGCATTGGTGCCGATACCGCCCAGCAGGTTGACGTTGGGGTAGAAGCCCGCCTTGGCGACCTCGATGCCGCGCGCCTGCGCCGCCACCTGCCAGCGGCTGGCGACCAGGTCCGGTCGACGACCGAGTAGTTCCAGCGGCAGTTGCGCGGGAAGGCCGGGCAGCTGTTGCAGATCGAGCGTCGGACGCTGCAGGTGCTCGCCCTCCCCCGGCCCCTTGCCGGCCAGGGCGGCAAGCTGGTTGCGGGCAAGGTCGATGGATTCATCCAGGGCGTCAATCTGCCGGTGGGACTCCGGCAATGGCGCTTCGGCACGACTGACTTCCAGGCGGGTGCCGATACCGTCGCGCAGGCGCTGTTCGGCCAACCGCAGGATTTGTTCCTGCTGTGCAATAGCGGCCTGGGCTATGTCCTGTTGCGCATGCAAGAGGGCCAGGCGGACGTAGCTGCGCATCAGGTTGCCCTGAAGCTCCAGCGCCGCCAGGCGCCCTTCGGCCACCGCCATTCGGGCCCGGTCCAGCGCCTGGTGACTGCGGCTACGCTCGCGGCCCCAGAGGTCGAGGTCGTAGGAGAAGCCCAGCAGGCTGGCGTTGTTCCAGCTGGTGCTGCGGGCAAGATCGCCGGGACCATAGAAGTTGTCAGCCGGCCAGCGCTTGCGCTGCAGATTGGTATCGAAGGCGACCTGGGGCTGTTCAGCGGACTCCACCACCCCGGCCAGCGCCCGGGCCTTGCGCACACGGGCAGCGGCAATGGCCAGGCTGGGGCTGCCGGCAAGCGCCTGCTCCATCCAGGCGTCCAGCTGCGGGTCGCCATAGGCGCGCCACCATTGGGTGTCGGGCCAGGCGGCGTCACGCTCGGCGCGCCGAATGGCCGAGCCGGGGTCCAGTTGGGCAGCATCCAGGCGTTCTGCCTGGGGCGCTATGCCCTGACTATCGATACAAGCGGAGAGGAACGAAATGGCGGCGAACAGACTGGCGCGGGCGAAACCGGACCAAGGATTGCGGTGCACTGCGGCATATCCTGAATGCTGGGTAGCCAGGGACAGGGCCTGGATCGGCGGCGATTCTAGGGGCAGCCAGGGTGAAGGATAAGGCGACGGATAGATGAAGGATTGTGTACTGAATCAGCCATAATCCGGGGACATACTTCGTGACAAAATTTGCCTCCCTTCCGGGCCAGGACCCTCCATGGACATCCTCTTCAACATGCGCGCCTTCGTCTGTGTGGCGGAAACCGGCAGCTTCACCGCCGCTGCCCAGCGCATGGATCTCACGACCTCATACATCTCCCGCGCAGTCGCCACTCTCGAAACCCACCTGCGCACGCGCCTGCTGCACCGCACTACACGCCGCATCGCCCTGACCGAGGCCGGTCAGCGCTACCTGCTGCGCTGCGAACAGATCCTTGGCTACATCGAAGAAGCCGAGGCCGAGGCCAGCGAGGCCCATGCGCGCCCGGTGGGCAACCTGAAGGTACATGCCATGACCGGCATCGGTCAGCACTACCTGATCAAGGCGATCGCCGGATACAGCGAGAAGTACCCGGACGTGAGCTTCGACCTGACCCTGGCCAACCGCACCACCGATATCCTCGACGAGGGGTACGACATCTCCGTGGTGATCGCCCAGGAGCTGCCGGACTCGGGCTTCATTTCCAAGCAGCTCGGCACCACCTACAGCGTGCTTTGCGCTTCCCCCGGCTACATCGAGAAGCATGGGGCGCCGCGCATGCCTTCGGAGCTGTCGAAGCACCGCTGCCTGCGCCTGGTTAACAATGTGATGTCCCTGGACAAGTGGCTGTTCGAAGGCCCCGACGGACAGGAGATGGTCAGCGTCAACCAGACGCCCTTCCAGGTGAATACGGCCGATGCCATGACCGAAGCCATCAGGGCCGGGATAGGTGTGGGCGTGGTGCCGGTGTACTCGGCCATCAGCGGCCTGAAGGACGGTAGCCTCGTCCGCGTGCTGCCCAACCACAGCCTCTTCCCCCTCGGCATCTACGCGCTCTATCCGTCGCGACAGTTCCTCGATGCGAAGATCCGTACCTGGGTCGAGTTCCTTCGCGAGTTCCTGCCGGAGCGGGTCGCGGCGGACGAGAAGGCGGTGGCGGAGTACAGCTTGCGATTGGGGGTGCGTTAGCGACGGCCCTGTCAGCGTTAGCGATTGCCAATCTGCGCCAGCCTGAGGAAACCCTCTTCCGAACGCGGCCCGCCCCCTCTCCCGCAGCCAGGCGAAGGGTGACTCGCGCTAGCGAGGCCCTTGCCATCCTGAAGCCGAAACGTGCCTGATAGTGAGCAACAGAGGCGGGGCAGCGACTCCGCCCCTTCAGCAGGCCGAGCGGAATCGTTGCAGAGGAGGACGAGCGGCATGGATGCCGCGAGAGGCGAGTGGGGCCATGGATGCCCCCTCGCACCGCGCCCCCGGCGCAACGATGAAGGGAGGGAACCCCGGCGAAGCCGGGGCCGAATGCAGGGGCAAGTTTTTTGCTTCCTTTTCAACGTTTGGAAAAGGGACTTACCTGGGAAGGCGAAACCAAAAATATCCGCAGAATTCGGTCAGCAGCTTGGCTCAGCGGGTTCTGGAAACTACTTGCCGTACCCCTTCACCGCTTCCAGCCAGACCGGATCGAGGCGGTTCTGCTCCACCGGCAGTCCTTGCACTTCCATCGCTTCTCGGTGCCGGTCGATCTCGTGCACATGGTGGCTGAGGTCGGCGCTGTTGCCATCCAGTTGGTGCATCTGTGTCAGGCCCAGGTGGTAGAAGCGCAGCAGCTTCATCGCTGCCGGATCGCCGGCCGCCACCCCTGCCTTGACCTTGTGCATGACATTGGTCACGCGCATCAGATTGCGCTTGAGCTGCCAGCCGTAGACGGCCGGAGCCATCCACGGGCGTGGCCAGAGCTGAAGGCGCACGAAGGCGACGGTGAGCGCCAGGCCGGCCAGCACACCAATCAGGTTCCAGCGGAAATTGTCGCCACCAGGCGTACCAAACACCTGCACGCAAAAAGTGGACAACAGCAGCGCCAGGGCAATGAACAGGCCTGCGATGACCAGGGTGATGCGCCGGGTCTGCTGGCGATATTGCTCGGGGATCATCGGACGTATTTCGAAGGGCTCGCTCATCACGCTTCTACCTGGCTCCACTGTTTATTAAGACGCTTATCGGATACCGCCATCTTCGTGCCCAACTGCTGGGCGAACAGCGATACGCGGTATTCCTCCAGCATCCAGCGATAGAGCACCAGCTCGGGATCACGCTTACCCTCCTGGGCGTGCTTGGCCAGGCGGGCCTGGTACTGCTCCCAGTAGCCAGCCAACTCGCCGGACCAGACACGGTCACGTTGCAGTTGTGCGGCAATCTTGTCGAAGCGCTGCTCGATGGCCTTGAGGTAACGCGGCAGTTCCTTCAGCCACTCCGCCGGGGTTTCGCGAACGAAGCCCGGATAGACGAGATTACCCAGTTGCGCCTTGATGTCGTTGAGCGCCACTGCCTGCGCCAGGTCGATCCGGCCCTTGAAACGCTTCTGCAGGGCATGCCAGAGCTTGAGGATGTCCAGAGTCAGTCGCGCCAGCCGCTCGGCGTGCTCGGCCCAGGCGCCGCGTTTCTTCTCGGCGAGCGAGGCCAGGGCCGCGCCATCACGGGGCAGGTTGGCTTCGCCATCGAGGATGCAGCTGTCCAGACTGGCCAGGAGGATGTCCTCCACCAGCGCGTCGACACGTCCCATGTCGCGGTACAGCAGGCCAAGTTCGGTAAGACCCGGCAGCTTGCCACGGAGGAACTTGGCGCTTTCGCCGAGCTGCTGCAGCAATAGGCGCTGCAGTGCGCGGCGATGCTGCCACTCGGCTTCGGCCTGGGTCGGGAAGCGGCTTTCCTTGACGGTGCCGCCCTCCTCTACCAGTGCCGGGTACACCGTCATGGAAAGACCGGCGACCTTTTGCTGGGTTTTCTCCGCGACCTGGGCGAAGCCCTTGGCTTCCACCGGCTTCTGTTCCTTCTGCGCCTGCGGAATGGCCAGGGCAGCCTGGCTGGCTTCGGCGAAGCGCGCGGTGATCTCGGCCAGTTCACGGCCTTCACCAAGGAACTTGCCGCGGGCGTCCACCACTTCGAGGTTCATCTTCAGGTGGCCTTCCAGCTGGGCAGCCGCCTCGACCCAGGCCTCTTCCGGCACGCGAGCACCGGTCATCCGCTGCAGCTCACGGCCGAGCGCTTCCGGCAACGAGCCTTGGGCGAACACCAATTTGGCCAAGGCCGCTTTCACGAAGTCCGGCACCGGCACGAAGTTCTTGCGGATGGCCTTGGGCAGGTTGCGCACCAGCGCCACGCACTTGGTTTCCAGCAGGCCGGGCACCAACCACTCAAGGCGCTCCGGCGGCAGCTGCGGCAGAAGCGGCGCGGGCACGCGCAGGGTCACGCCGTCACGGACGTGGCCGGGCTCGAAGTGGTAGGACAGCGGCAGTTCCAGTTCGCCCAGACGTAGTTTGTCCGGGTACTGCGCGGCGGTGACTTCACTGGCTTCGCGGGCCAGCACGTCTTCTTCGCGCATGATCAGCAGGTTCGGATTCTTCGCCCGCTCGCGCTCATACCAGCTATCAAAGCTGGCCGTCTGGTAGAGGTCTGCCGGTAGGCGCGCCGCGTAATAGGCGAAGAGGGTTTCTTCGTCGGCAAGGATGTCGCGGCGGCGTGCCTTGGCTTCCAGTTCGTCCAGCCGCTCCAGCAATTGGCGGTTGGCGGTCAGGCACTTCGCCTTGCTGTTGATCTCGCCACGTACCAGGCCTTCGCGAATGAACAACTCGCGGGAGACCTCCGGGTCCACCGGGCCGTAGTGCACAGCGCGACGGCCAACGATGATCAGGCCGTAGAGGGTGATCTGCTCGAAGGCCACGACCTGTCCGCGACGTTTCTCCCAATGGGGCTCCAGGTGATTCTTCTTCACCAGATGACCGGCCAGTGGCTCCAGCCAGTCCGGTTCGATCTTGGCCACCATGCGCGCGAACAGCTTGGTGGTTTCCACCAGTTCGGCGGCCATGATCCACTGCGGGCGCTTCTTCGCGATTGCGGTACCGGGGTGGATCCAGAAACGCCGTTGGCGGGCGCCCAGGTAGTCGCCGTCCTCGGTCTTCTGGCCGATCTGGCTCAGCAGGCCGCAGAGAATCGCCTTGTGCACCTTGGCGTAGTCGATGCTGCGTTCGGGCGTCTCCTCCTTGTGGGAGCCCCCTTGCTGGCGAACGGCGGAATCCTTCCGCGCCTTGCCAGATTCGCCAGCAAGCTGGCTCCTGCCGGCCTCGGGGAAGAGCTTCAGCTCACGGCAGATCAGCACCAGCTGGCGGTGGGCGTCACGCCATTCGCGCAGGCGCAGGTAGTTGAGGAAATTCTTCCGGCACCAGGTGCGCAGGGCTTTGGAGCCCAGCGCCTGGCGCTGTTCCTCGAAGCCGCGCCAGAGGTTGATAAGGGCAGCGAAATCGGAGTCCACATCCTTCCACTGGGCATGCGCCTGGTCGGCGGCCTGCTGGCGCTCCAGGGGGCGTTCACGCGGGTCCTGCACCGACAGCGCGGCCGTGATCACCAGCACTTCGTCCAGGCTGCCCTGGCGAACGCCTTCCAGCACCATGCGACCGAGGCGCGGGTCGATGGGCAGGCGCGCCAACTGGCGGCCGATGGGCGTGAGCTGGCACTCGCGGTTCACCGCCGAGAGTTCCTGCAGCAGCGTGAAGCCGTCCTTGATGGCCTTGCCGTCCGGCGGTTCGATGAAGGGGAAGGCCTCGATATCGCCCAGGCGCAGGTGGAGCATCTGCAGGATCACCGCCGCGAGGTTGGTGCGCAGGATCTCCGGGTCGGTGAAGGCCGGGCGGGAGATGAAATCCTCCTCGCTGTACAGCCGCACGCAGATACCCGGTTCGACACGGCCACAGCGGCCCTTGCGCTGGTTCGCGCTGGCCTGGGACACCGCTTCCACCGGCAGGCGCTGGACCTTGGCGCGATAGCTGTAGCGGCTGATGCGCGCGGTGCCACTGTCGATCACATAGCGGATGCCCGGTACCGTCAGAGACGTTTCCGCGACGTTGGTGGAAAGCACGATCTTGCGGCCCGGCATGGGGGCAAAAATCTTCTGTTGCTCGGCCGGCGTCAGCCGCGCGTACAGCGGCAGAACCTCGGTGTGCCTGAGGTTGGCCTTGCGCAGCACTTCTGCGCAATCGCGGATTTCCCGTTCGCCAGGGAGGAACACCAGCACGTCGCCGGGGCGCTTGCCCACTTCGCGTTCATGGGCGGTGATCTCGTCCAGGGCACGGAGGATGCCCTGGTCCACGGACAGGTCGTCGAACAGTGCTTCGCCGTCTTCGTCCACCTCGGCGGCCAGCGGCCGGTACCAGGTATCCACCGGATAGGTGCGGCCGGAAACCTCGATGATCGGGGCATCGCCAAAATGCTTCGAGAAGCGCTCCAGGTCGATGGTGGCCGAGGTGATGATCAGCTTGAGGTCCGGGCGGCGTGGCAGCAGGGTCTTGAGGTAGCCAAGGAGGAAGTCGATGTTCAGGCTGCGCTCGTGGGCCTCGTCGACAATGATCGTGTCGTAGCGTTCGAGAAAGCGGTCATGCTGGGTTTCAGCCAGCAGGATGCCGTCGGTCATCAGCTTGATCAGGCTGCGCTCGTTGGACTGGTCCTCGAAACGCACCTGGTAGCCCACCAGCTCGCCGAGCGGGCTGCCGATCTCTTCCGCCACGCGTGTCGCCACGCTGCGCGCCGCCAGCCGGCGTGGCTGGGTGTGGCCGATCAGACCGTGGGTGCCACGGCCGATTTCCAGGCAGATCTTCGGCAATTGGGTCGTCTTGCCCGAGCCGGTTTCACCCGCGATCACCAGCACCTGGTGCTTTTCCAGCGCCGCCTTGATCTCGTCGCGTTTGGCGGCAATGGGCAGGGCGTCGTCGTAGCGCATCACCGGCACACTGGCGCGCCGCGCCTCGACCCGCGCGATGGAAGCCTGGAAGCGCTCGGCCCACTGCGCCAGCTTGGCGTCGTCCGGATGCTTGCGCAGCTCGTGGAGCTGTCGGCGCAGGCGATGGCGGTCGGCGCCCATGGCCTGGTCGAGGCGTTTCAGGAGTTGTTCGGCGCTGGGAGATTGCTCGCTCATCGGTTCCGCTGATTCTGCTGTCGTTTTCGGCAAGGGCGGAATTGTCGCAGATTTCCCAGCGGGCTGGCGTCTGTGTAGGAGCGAGCTTGCTCGCGAAAGGATGCGTTCAAAAGCTTCGCGGGCAAGCCCGCTCCTACAGGGGCACCTCGGCTACCGCCTCGGGTTCACTGCGCGTATCGATGCTCGCCTCTACTGACATTCCCACGCGCAGCTGGCCAAGCAGGGGCTGACCGGCATCCAGCACGACCTTCACCGGAATGCGTTGCACCACCTTGGTGAAGTTGCCGGTGGCGTTGTCCGGCGCGATGGCGGCGAAGGTCACGCCGGTTGCCGGCGCAATGCTTTCCACACGGCCACGCAGGGATTCGCCGGGAAAGGTATCCACCGCGATCTCCACCTCCTGCCCCGGGCGCACGTGAGTGAGCTGGGTTTCCTGGAAGTTGGCCACCACATAGGCACGCTCCAGCGGCACCACCGCCAACAGCGCATCGCCGGGTTTGACGAAGGCGCCGACGCGCACGGCGCGGCGGCCGACCATGCCATCAATGGGCGCCCGCAGCTCGGTATGGGAAAGGTCCAGCTCGGCCTGGCGCAATGCCGCCTGGGCGCTGGACAGTGCAGCCTGCGCAGCATCGCGTTCGGCAGTGAGTATGTCGGTCTGCTTGCGCGTGGCGAGCAACGCGGCGCTGTGTTCGGCCTGTCGCGCCAGCACGCTGTCGAAACGGCTGCGGGCCAACTGCGCGGCCTGCAGTGTGCCGGCACCACGTCCTACCAGTTTCTGGTAGCGCTCCAGTTCATGCTGGGCGAAGACACGCTCGGCGCGGTCAGCCTCCAGCGTCGCCTGGGCCTGTTCGATCAGCGAATCCTGCCGCTCCAGGGTGGCCCCGGCATTTTCCAGTTGCGCTTGGGCACTGGCGACTTTCGCCCGCGCGCCTTCCAGGGCGGCACGGTAGTCGCGGTCATCGATGCGAGCGAGCAGCTGTCCGGCCTTCACCATCTGGTTGTCCTCCACCAGCACCTCGCGGATGAAGCCTGGCACCTTCGGTGCCGCCAAGGTGAAGTCAGCGTGAACGAAGGCGTCGTTGGTGTACTGGTCGGTGCTTTCGCCCAGCAGGTGCCAGGTGCCCCAGGCCAGCAGGCCGGCGCCCACCAGCAGGGCGACCGGGATAACGGGTTTGAGAATGCGGGATTGGTTCATGATCGACTCCGGTCAGGTCGGGGCGCGCGGCGGATAGATGCGCGTGGGCACGAAGGGAATGATGAGGAGCAGTGCGACCGCCACGGCGGACATGCAGAAATAGAGATCAGCGGATGTCAGCACCAGAGCCTGCAGATGCAGCCGGCGGGCGATTTCAACGCCTCCCTCGACCAGCGGGTTATTGCCCAGGCGGTCGACCAGTTGCGTCGAATGGAGATGCAGGCGCAGGGTCGCAAGCGCCTCCAGCACACCGCCGGCAAGCACCGCGGCGAATCCCTTGACCGTGTTGAACCAGGCCGAGGCGAAAGGTCCGTCGGTGGGCTTGATGCTGCCTGTGGACAACATCAGCAAGGGCAGCACCGCCATCGGCTGGCCGAAGATCTGCAGCGCCTGCACCAGATAGAAATCGTCGCGGATCCAGGCCGATGTCAGCTGCGAACCCAACCAGCAGGAACAGGCGAGCATGACCAGGCCGCAGGCGAGCACCCAGCGGCAATCGACCCAGCGCAGGTTGCACAGGGCCGCCACCAGCGGCAGCGCCAGCAGTTGCGGCAAGGCCACTACCAGCATGACCGGCGCGGTCTGCAACGGCCGATAGCCTTGCACCTGGGCCAGGTAGTTCGAGGGAATCATCACTGCCGCCAGCAGTACGAACAGCACCCCGCCCAGGGTGAACAGGGCAAAACTGAGGTTGCGCAGCTTGAGCAGTTGCAGCTTGAAGAACGGCAGTGGGTGCCTCCATTCGTTGAGCAGGAACAACACCAGCAACACGCTGCCGCCACCGAGCAGGACGCGGATCAAAGACGACTCGAACCAGTCCAGCCGCTCGCCCTGCACCAGGCCGACCACGAGCATGAACAGCGCGGGAAAGCCAAGCGCCAGACCCCGCCAGTTGAACTGACGGAAACGCTCCAGGCGCAACGGGTCCTGGGGCAACCCCCAGGCCACAGCGGCCATGGCCAGCAAGCTCGTTGGAACGATCTGCCAGAAGGCCCAGCGCCAACCTACGAACTCCACCCAGAACGCGGCCAGCGGCGTACCGAGGCTGGGGCCGAAGGTCGCGGTGAGGGCGTAGCTGGCGAGGCCGTAGATCTTGATGTTGGCGGGGAGGAAGCGCAGCGCCACGGTCATCAGGATCGGCGGCAAGGCTCCGCCGGCGAGCCCCTGCAGGCCGCGCAGCCACATCAGACTCTGCAGGTTCGGCGCCAGCGGGCTCAAAAGCCCGAGCAGCATGAAGGCGGCGATGGCCCAGAGGGTGAAGCGACGCAGGGACAAGGTCACCGCGAACCAGGGCGCGAAGGCCATGGCGCAAACCGAGGGCGCCGCATAGAGCGCCACCAGCCAGGTCCCTTCGTCACGACCAATGCCCATGGCGCCGCGGATATCCGCCAGGGCGATCTTGATCACGTTTTCATTGAAGCCGGAGACCAGGACAGCCAGCAGGACGCCGAGCATCCCGACCACCAGGCGTGGGGTGAAGGGAGTAGCGACAGGCGCCGCCACAGGGCCGGCGACCGGCAGCGGCATGGCCAGGGAGGCGTTCATCTGGACGCCTTTCCGCCGGCGCGAGAGGTGGAGTAAACGGACATGACGGGTTACCGGATTGCAGGCACGAGACTGAGTCTATTTGTGCTCCTGCCATGCCGATAACTGCAATTATGCGAATGAATCAGTGCGTTATACGCACGTATCCCCACTAGCTGCGCAGGCCCTCTTCGCAGCAGCGCTTGATCAGGCGGCGCAGCCAGCGATGGGCTGAATCGTTGTCGAAACGCGGATGCCAGGACTGGCGAACCCGCACCGATTCCAGCGGCAAGGGAATCGCAAACGAGCGCAGTGGCAGGCCGAGCCGCTCACACACCGAGATCACCGGGTCGGGCATGGGGAGGATCAGATCGGAATCGTGCAGGGCCAGCACCGCCGAGAAGAAGCTCGGGGAGATCAGCCCGACTCGGCGTGAAAGCCCCCGATCAGCGAGCGCCTGGTCGATGGGCCCGCGCGCCAGGCCTCGGCGCGAAACGCTGATCTGGTCGAAGGCGGCAAAGCGCTCCGCTGTGATGGGTGCGTCGAAGATCGGATGCCCCTCGCGCACCAGGCCGTTGAAACGGCATTCGAACAGGCCCTGGGACTTGATCTCGGGCGTCAGTTTGTCGGAAGCGCCGACGATCAGGTCGATGCGGCCGGCGCGCATGGCATCGTCGTCGCCATCGATCTCCGGAACGAAGCGCAGCACCGCGCCGGGCGCTTCCTGGCGCATCAGCTCGAACAGCCGGCCGCCATAGCAGACCATGAAGATGTCATTAGTCCGCACGTTGAACTGTCGCGCAAGACTCGAAAGGTCCACATCACGGGCATGGAAAAGTCCGCTGGCCTGCTCCACCAGCTCACGCACCTGTTCGCGCAGTTCCAGTGCGCGTGGCGTAGGCACCAGGCCGCGCCCGGCACGCACCAGGATCGGGTCGCCCACCGCATCGCGAATGCGCGCCAGCGTTCGGCTCATGGCCGGCGCACTCAGGTGCATGCGCCGTGCGGCGCCGGCCACGCTGCCCTCGTCGAGCAGAACATCCAGGGCCACCAGCAGGTTGAGGTCGGGCAATGACATTGCCGGCTCCAGCGCAAAAGAGAGATCGCCAATGTAGCGACCGGCCCGAATGCCGTCGATGGGACGCCATGAACGACAAGGCCCCGCGAGTGCGGGGCCTTGTCAGGAGCGATGGGGATCAGGCCTGGGCCTTCTCCTGCTTCGCCTTGAGCTTCTTCAGCTCTTCGTCACGCAGTTCGCGGCGCAGGATCTTGCCAACGTTGGTGGTCGGCAGCGCGTCGCGGAACTCGATGGCGCGCGGCACCTTGTAACCGGTGACGTTGCTGCGCATGTGCTCCATCACCTGTTCCTTGGTCAGGCTGACGCCGGGCTTGGCGACCACGAACATCTTGATCGCCTCGCCGGACTTCTCGTCCGGCACGCCGATGGCGGCGCACTGCAGCACGCCCGGCAGGGTCGCCAGCACGTCTTCCAGTTCGTTCGGGTACACGTTGAAGCCGGACACCAGGATCATGTCCTTCTTGCGGTCGACGATGCGCATGAAGCCGTCTTCCTGGATCACCGCAACGTCGCCGGTCTTCAGCCAGCCGTCGGCATCGAGGATTTCGTCGGTGGCTTCCTGGCGCTGCCAGTAGCCCTTCATCACCTGCGGGCCCTTCACGCACAGCTCGCCGGGCGCGCCCAGGCCAACGTCGTTGCCTTCGTCGTCCACCACCTTGCACAGGGTAGAGGGCACCGGAATGCCGATGGTGCCGATCTGGATGCTCTGGAAGGGGTTCACCGATACCACCGGGCTGGTCTCAGTCATGCCATAGCCTTCGCAGATGGCGCAGCCGGTGACCTGTTTCCAGCGCTCGGCGGCGGCCAGTTGCAGGGCCATGCCGCCAGACAGGGTCAGCTTCAGCGCGGAGAAGTCCAGCTTGCGGAAGTCCTCGTTGTTGCACAGGGCAACGAACAGGGTGTTCAGGCCCACGAAGCCGGTGAACTTGTACTTCGCCAGCTCCTTGGTCATGGACGGCAGGTCGCGCGGGTTGGAAATGAGGATGTTGTGGTTGCCGGTCAGCATCATCGCCATGCAATGGAATGTGAAGGCGTAGATGTGATAGAGCGGCAGCGGGGTGATGAGGATCTCGCAACCTTCGTTCAGGTTGGCGCCCATCAGCGCCTTGCATTGCAGCATGTTGGCGATCAGGTTGCGGTGGGTCAGCATCGCGCCCTTGGCCACGCCGGTGGTGCCGCCGGTGTACTGCAGCACGGCGATGTCGCTGCCCTGCGGGCTGGCTTCGTTGACGGCACGGCCGCGGCCCTTGGCCAGGGCATCGTTGAGCTTGACCGCCTGCGGCAGGCTGAACGGCGGCACCATCTTCTTCACGTGCTTGATCACGGCATTGACCAAGAGACGCTTGAAGGTCGGCAGCAGGTCGCCGACTTCAGTGACGACGACGTGCTTCACGCCGGTCCTGGGCAGCACTTCTTCAGCCAGGTGAGCCATGTTGGCCAGGCAGATAAGGGCCTTGGCGCCAGAGTCGTTGAACTGGTGCTCCATTTCCCGTGCGGTGTACAGCGGGTTGGTGTTGACCACGATCAGGCCGGCACGCATGGCGCCAAAGACGACTACCGGGTATTGCAGGATGTTCGGCAGTTGCACGGCGATGCGGTCGCCGGGCTTGAGATCGGTGTGACTCTGCAGGTAGGCGGCGAAGGCGCCGGAAAGTTCGTAGAGCTCACCGTAAGTGAGGGTCTTGCCCAGGTTGCTGAATGCGGGCTTGTCGGCAAAGCGTTGGCAGGACTGCTTCAATACCGCCTGGACGTTGGGGTATTGGTCGGCGTTGATCTCGGCAGGAACACCCGCCGGATATTTGTCCTTCCAGAAGTTTTCGGTCATGGAGGCCCACTCCTAAGCAACAGCTGATTTCACTGTCCTCGAGGGACAGTTGTTTGTTGTGTTCTGTGCGATTGTGCGCCCGTCCGGGCAAAAAAACGCGCCGAGATTAACAGCTTTGCCAGAGCCTCACCAGCACCAAACCAGCCCTTACCAGTAATAAAAATGACCAAATTCAGTGCATCTGGTCATTTTTGGAGTCTGAACTCTAATTAGCCGACAAACGGCGTATTTCGGGGCTTTCACGGGTTCTGAGGGGGGAGATTGACCGGGCGGACAGGCGGTTCGTGCTGAAATGCGGGGTGAAGAGGAGGCGGGAAGAACAAGGGCAGGACGGAAGACCCGCCCTGCCCTTTCGGTCAGGCGATATCGCGCAGTTCGCGACGCAGGATCTTGCCCACCGGAGTCATCGGCAGGGCTTCTTTCAGCACGATGTGCTTGGGCACTTTGTAACCCGTGAAGTTTTCCTTGCAGTAGGCCTTCAGCTCCTCGACGCTGACGCCGCCCTCGCGCGGCACCACGAAGAGCTTTACCGCCTCACCGGACTTGTCGTCGGGTACGCCGATGGCCGCGCAGTTGGCCACCTTCGGGTGGGCCATCACCACGTCCTCGATCTCGTTTGGATAGACGTTGAAGCCAGAAACGATGATCAGGTCCTTTTTGCGATCGACGATACGCACATAGCCGTCCGGATCGATCACCGCGATGTCGCCAGTCTTCAGCCAGCCTTCGGCATCCAGCACCTCGGCGCTGGCCTCGGGACGCTGCCAGTAGCCTTTCATCACCTGCGGCCCCTTGATGCACAGCTCGCCACGTTCCCCCAAGGGCAGTTCGTTGCCCGCATCGTCAATGGTCTTGAACGCGGTGCCCGGTACCGGAATGCCCACGGTCCCCAGGCGAGCCAGGCTGCCGTAGGGATTGGTGCTGGCCACGGGGGAGGTTTCGGTCAGGCCATAGCCCTCCACCACGGAACAGCCGGTCATGGCCTGCCAGCGCTCGGCAGTAGCCTTGACCAGGGCGGTGCCGCCGGAATTGGTGACTTTGAGGTTGGAGAAGTCGAGGTTCTTGAACTCGGGGTGGTCCATCAGCGCAACGAACAGGGTGTTCAGGCCCAGCAGCGCAGAGAAACGCCACTTCTGCAGCTCCTTGATGAAGCCGCCGATATCGCGCGGGTTGGTGATGAGGATGTTGTGGTTGCCGTTGACCATCATGCACATGCAGTTCGCGGTGAAGGCATAGATGTGGTACAGCGGCAGCGGCGCAATCATGATTTCCTGGCCCTGCTTCATGAGCGGCGCGCCATCCGGGCCGTGCTGTGACAGGCAGGCGTCGACCTGCTGCATGTTGGCCACCAGGTTGCCGTGGGTCAGCATCGCGCCCTTGGCCACGCCCGTGGTGCCGCCGGTGTACTGCAGCACGGCGATGTCTTCCAGGCCGACCCGCACCGGCTTCAAGCCATGACCCTGGCCCTGCTTCAGCACGTCCTTGAAGGAGACGGCCTGGGGCAGGTGATAGTCGGGGACCATCTTCTTCAGCTTCTTCACCACGGTGTTGACGAGCCAGCCCTTGAGGCTTGGCAGCATGTCACCCATGCGCGCCTCGATCAGGTACTCGATCTCGGTGTCGGGCAGGACTTCCTCGACCAGCTTGCCGAACAGGTTGATGTAGACCAGCGCACGCACCCCGGCGTCCTTGAACTGGTGACGCATCTCACGGGCGGTATAGAGCGGGTTGGTGTTGACCACGATCAGGCCGGCGCGCAGGGCGCCGAACACGGCAATGGGGTACTGCAGCACGTTGGGCATCTGCACGGCGATGCGGTCGCCGGGTGCAAGGTCTGTGTTCTTCTGGAGGTAGGCGGCGAAGGCTGCGGACAGGCGATCCAGCTCGGCGTAGGTCAGGGTCACGCCCAGATTGCTGAAGGCCGGGCGGTCAGCGAACTTCTTGCAGGATCGTTCGAAGACCTCGATCACCGACTTGTAGGCGGCCAGATCGATTTGGTTGGGCACGCCGGCCGGGCGTTTGTCGCTCCAGAAATCAGGTTGCATTGTTCTTATCCTCGAAGCCCTGAAATAGTCTGGCCCGCACTGCGGGGCTGCCGGGAACTTAGCAGCTCCGAAGCGCAGCGCAAATATGCGACGGGGTGTCATTGACCGCGTGAATCTTACCGATAGTCCAGTTAGATTCGCCTAGCATCAGAACAAGAACATGACATCCGGATTACATATCACCCATGCGTTTCCCTCTGGCCCTGTGTGCGCTGCTGTCCTGCCTGTTCCTCAGCTGCGGCGTGCGGGCCGACCTCCGTCTGGCGACCCTGGAATATCCGCCCTACTGCTCACAGTCCCTGCCGCAAGGCGGCAGTATCATCGAGCTCACAACCCGCGCCTTCGCCACCCAGGGCTACAAGGTCCAGGTGGATTTCATGCCCTGGGCCCGCGTACGTGCAGCCCTGCACAGCGGCCACTACCAGGGCGCCCTGGCCCTCTGGCCGCGTGAAGTGGTGGAGGAGAACCTCCATGCTTCGCGCCCGCTGTTCTACAGCGAACTGGGATTCTTCGTACGCAAGGACACGCCTGTCAGCTTCAAGAGCCTCTCCGAACTCAAGGGACGCAAGGTGGGCGTGGTCAGGGGCTACGGCTACCCGACCCGTGTGCTGCGCTCGGGATTCAGTGCTGAAGAGGCGGTGGACGACATCTCCAACCTGCGCAAGCTGGATGCCCGACGTTTCGACCTGGTTCTGCTGGAGCGAGCCGTCGGCCAGTACCTGATCGCCACGGACGAGCACCTGCGCGGCAAGCTCCAATGGCAGCCGCCGGCCCTGGAACGCATCCCTCTGCTGGCGGGATTCAACGCGCCGCGTGCCGGACAACCGGACTGGGCGCAAATCTATGAGCGCGGCCTCAGGGCACTGCTGGCCAGCGGCGAATACATGCGCATCCTCGAACGCCACAACGTCCCGCCCAATTGAGCAGGCTTTGCGCCACCTTCGCCCCCGTGCACAATGCGCCGAATCCCCGGCAAAAGGATCGGCCATGCGCCACGACGCCTTCTGGCTAGACGCGAGCGATAGCGCGCCCCTGTACGTCAATCACTGGTCCGGCGAGACCCCGCCCAGGGCGGTAGTCATGCTCTCCCACGGCATGGCCGAGCACGGCGGCCGCTATGCCCGTCTGGGTGCGGCGCTGGTAGCCGTCGGTTTCGAGCTCTACGCCCTCGACCAGCGCGGTCATGGACGCAGCGCCGAGCATGGCGTTCTCGGCCAGTACGCGGCGGATGAAGGCTGGAGCAAGGTCATTGGCGACCTGGCGAGCCTCAATCACCACATCCGCCAACAGCACCCGCAAGTGCCGATCTTCCTCCTTGGCCACAGCATGGGCAGCTATATCGGCCAGGCCTACCTGATGCAGCACAGCTGCAGTCTGCAGGGCGCCATTCTTTCCGGCTCCAACTACCAGCCCGTCGCGCTGTACAAGGTGGCTGCACTGGTGGCCCGTTTCGAGCGCTGGCGCCAGGGCAAGGAAGGCCGTAGCGCGCTGATCGAGTTCCTCTCCTTCGGCTCCTTCAACAAGGCCTTCAAACCCAACCGCACGGCCTTCGACTGGCTCAGCCGCGACCCGGCTGAAGTGGACAAGTACGTCGAGGACCCGCTCTGCGGTTTCCGCTGCACCAACCAGTTGTGGCTCGACCTGCTTGGCGGGCTTCAGAACATCACCCCGCCGAAACACCTGGCGCAGATCGACCCCGATCTGCCGCTGCTGGTGATCGGCGGCGAACGCGATCCGGTCAGCGAGGGCCGGCGCCTGCAGGATCTTGCCGCGGCATTGCGCCGGGCCGGCATCAGGGACGTGCAGCTGAACATCTACCCTGACGCCCGTCATGAGCTGCTCAATGAGAGCAACCGCGACGAAGTGATCGAAGACTTGATCGACTGGCTGGAGCAGACCCTTGCCCACAGTCGGCACCACAAAACGCAAGCCAAGGAGTCCGCATGAGCCAGGTAACCAACTTCACCTACGACGCCCTGGAAGTCGGCCAGAAAGCCACCTTCTCCACCACCGTCGAAGAGCGTCATATCCAGTTGTTCGCTGCCGTCTCCGGCGACCGCAACCCGGTGCACCTGGACGCCGAGTACGCTGCCGGCACCATGTTCAAGGAGCGCATCGCCCACGGCATGTTCACCGGTGCCCTGATCAGCGCCGCCATCGCCTGCGAAATGCCTGGCCCGGGCAGCATCTACCTCGGCCAGCAGCTCAAGTTCACCCGTCCGGTAAAACTGGGCGACACCCTGACCGTCGAGCTGGAAATCCTGGAGAAGCTGCCTAAGAACCGCGTACGCATCGCCACTCGCGTGTTCAACCAGAACTCGGACCAGGTCGTGGACGGCGAAGCCGAGGTGCTCGCGCCGAAGCAGCAGCTGTCGGTGGAACTGCCGGAACTGCCGCCGATCACCATCGGCTGAAGATGCAGCTGCCATGAAAAAGCCCGGATGACTCCGGGCTTTTTTTGGGCACTGTCCCTGTGGGAGCGAATTCATTCGCGAAAGGGGTAGGCACCGAGCTGGCCTGACGCTGCCCTCACCCCAACCCTCTCCCAGAGGGAGAGGGGGTGGTCTGTGCCAGCCCTGCCCTACTCAGCCACCGTCACGCTGGCCGTCATCCCGGCGCTCAGTGTCACATCATCCGGCACCTTGTCCAGCTTGATCCGAACCGGAATCCGCTGGGCCAGGCGCACCCAGTTGAAGGTGGGTTCGACGTTCGCCAGCAACTGGGTATCGGGAATGGCATTGCGGTCGGTGATGCCACGGCTGATGCTTTCCACCTTACCGGTCAGCGGCTCCCCTGCACTCATCAACCAGACCTTCACTGGAGCGCCTACCTTGATGCGCGGCAGCTTGGTTTCTTCGAAATAGGCCTGGACGTAGAACGAACCGTCATCCACCAGCGCCATCACTGGCTGCCCGGCGCTCGCGTAGTTGCCCTGGGCCAGGCGCAGATTGGTCACTTGCCCACTACGTGGCGCACGCAACTCGCTGCGCGTGAGGTTGAGCTCGGCCACTCTCACCTCCGCCTGGGCTTCGCGGAATTCGGCACGGGCCACTTCCGCAGTGATCAGGGCGTTCTCCTTGAGCTCCGCACTGATCGCCTGGGGTCCCAGGTGCTCACGACGGGAGGCCTCGTGCTCGCGCAGGCGCAGCTGGTGCTGGCGGGTCTCGGCCACCGCGCGGGCCTTCTCCAGCGCCGCCTGGTAGCGCTCTCGGTCAATACTGAGCAACAGGTCGCCGGCCTTGACCTGCTGGTTGTCCTGGACCTTCAGCTCCATCACCCAGCCGGACACATCGGGCGATATCACCACCACGTCGGCGCGCACGCGCGCGTCGCGGGTCCAGGGTGCGAGCATGTAGTGCTGCCAGAGGCCATAGCCGGCCACGATGGCCACCACGACCAGGGCCAGGGTTACCATTACGCGCAGCGTGGAACGCATCTTCATCTCCTTCACGAGTGCCCGGTCAGCGCTACCAGCGCCGCCAGCACACAGACATACAAGGCACAGTCGAACAGCGCTTCGTGCCAGATCCAGCGCGCCAACCCGGCTCGAGCCAGACCGATTCGCAGTGCGCCGGTTACCAGCAGGGCCAGCAGCGCATAAAGCAGAAAGGGGCTGAGCAGCACGCCCCCCAGGGACCATTCACGCAAGCCCATGGCTCGCCTCCTGTTGTTCACACCATTGCCGCCAACTCTGCTGCAGCTGCAACAATGCCGCCTGGGCCAGGCGACGGTCGATACTCCTCCCGGCCCCCCGCAGAGCCTCCAGCAACTCTCCAACGGGCTCGTCGAGGGCCTGGGCGCGGCCCGGTGCCGGGCCTTGCAGCACGACGTGCTCGAGTTGCCGCATGAAGCGGTCCTCCGATGCGCCCAGCGGCCTGTCAGCCGCGGCCAGGCAGCGCCGCAGGTGCAGCAGTTCGTCGCCCAGGTCCAGGCTGGCGATACCATCGTCCCAGCGGCTGCGGCTCTGTTCCGGCAGCACCGGGTAGAGCCGCGCCAGTTGAAGCAAGCGGTCGGCCATGCGTCCGCCGAACCAGTTCTCCGCCCCGGCCAGGCGCACTCCGGTCAGGCGTGCCAGATCACTCAGGCTCGCCTTGAGCAGCCGCCGGCCGTGCCACACCGGATTGCGCAGTGGAATCAGGCGGAAGGTGAACACCGCGAAGCCGACTCCGAGCAGCATGGAAATCGCCTCATTGAAGAACAACCCGACATCGAAACGCATGAGGTTCTGTGGTGCACAGAGCACGATGAAATGCAGGCAGAAGGAGGTAGCCGTGGCACCCAGCGCAGGCTTGGCCATACCCAGCGCACCGAAGAACAGCGGTACACCGAGCGCCATGCAGAGCATCGCAAAGCCGCTGAGTTGGGGCAGGAACACCTGTCCAACGATAAAGGCCACGGGCAGCGCATAGACGATGCCGTGCAGGAACATCATGCCGATCTGCTCCGCGTTCTCGCGACTGGCGAACAGGCCACAGATCACGCAAGTCAGGGTCAGCGCGCCGACCGCGGAGGTCCAGGCGGTGGCCAGCCAGAAAGCCGACAGGCCGAGGAAGGCCAGGGCGCTGCGCAGGCCATAGATGGCGGCTGTCTGAACATCCCGGTGAGTAGACAGCGGCGGTGGTGCGTCCGCGGGCGCTTCGCCGCGTTCCACTGCATGCATGGCACCAACCGCCTCCGAGGCCTGGCGCATGACCACCGCCATGCGACCCAGACAGTATTGCTGGACAGTGGTCAGGGTCTCGTCCTCAGACGCCAACAGCAGCCGCTCGCGCAACGCATCCAGACGCGCCACATCAGGTTCGGCCAGGGTCTGTTCGACCTCTTCCACCCAGGGCCGCAGGCCATCGGCCTCGTCCTCGTCCAACTGACGCCACTGGCGCGCTACACCGCGAGCCAGACGTAGCAGACTGAGCAAGTCGCGACTGAGCACCTGCAAGGCCAGCGCACGCTGGCGACCAAGACTGCCTTCAAACCAGGCGTGCTCGCGCTGCGCATCCACCGCAACGATACGCCCCAGCACACCCAGCAAGCCCTGGCGCTCCTGTCGCTCGCCCTTCAAGGCGGAGATCGACGCCTGGATGCCGCATTGCCAGGCGTCCCGTGCCTGGCGCGCCAGCTGGCGTTCCACCCGCTGCGGCCAGAGCAGTGCGCTGGTAAGGGTCGCGCAGATGATGCCGAGGCAGATTTCCGTGGAGCGCGCCACGGCCTGGTCGAACACCGCCAGCGGGTGGCTAATGGCGGGCAGGCCAATGATGGCGACCGTGTAACCGGCCAGCACGAAGGAATAGGACCAGGCACTGCGCATCATGGTCGAGGCGGCGGTGCAGATGCCCAACCAGGCGGCCAGGGCCAGCAGGAATAACCAGGGTGTCTGCGCGAAGAGGCCGACGATGGCCACTGACATGAACGTGCCGACCAAAGTGCCGAGCAGCCGCGCCAAGCCCTTCTGCACCACCATCCCGGACAACGGCTGAGCCACGATAAACGCCGTCATCAGCGCCCATTGCGGCTGCTGAAGATCGAAGCGAAAGGCGCACCAGAGGGCAATGCCGCCTCCCAGCAAAGTCTTGATTGCGAATTGCAGCGCCGGAATGTCAGGCGCCAGGAAGGCACGCAGGGAATCGCGCACGGGCTAGGTCCAAGGATGATCCGTAGAAACTGAAGATAGCCCGCCAGAATCGGCAGGCCATAACCGCGAATATTGATAGTTTGCTAACAAAATCTCGTCCAGTGGGCGCTTCGCGTTCGTCGGCTGCTCGTTGTTAATTAATTAAATGCATATTTAAATAAACCCATCCCTTCTCGTCCGGAGATACTTACCGTGACCCGCCCTCGCTCCCCCGGCCGCCCCACGGGCGATTCCCAGCTCCAGCGCGAACGCCTGCTGGACGCCGCCACCGATGCGTTCGCCCATGTCGGCGTCCATGCTGCCAGCCTGCGGGGCATTGCCCAGCAGGCTGGCGTGACGCCCGCCCTGGTGAACTACTACTTCGGCAACAAGGAGCGCCTGGTGGAAGCCGTGGTCGAGGAGCGCCTGCTGCCCCTGTTCCAGGGCATGGGCGAACGCCTGCAACAGGTCGGTGACGATCCTATGGAACTGGTCGGCGCCTTCGTTCGCGGCATGAGCGCCAACCTCAGCAGGAATCCCTGGCTGCCGCCGCTCTGGGTCCGTGAAGTGCTCTGCGAAGGCGGTGCGCTGCGCGAAATGCTCACGTCCCGCTTCGCCCCGATGGTGCCCCTGCTGCTGGCCCAGCGCTTCGCTGCGGCGCAAGCGGGCGGTCGTCTCAACCCGGACGTCGACCCTCGCCTGCTGGTGGTTTCGCTGGTCGGCCTGGTGATGCTGCCCTACGCCGCCGGACAGATCTGGCGCGGCATTTTCGCCACGCCGGAACTGGGCGACGAAGCCATGGTGAAACACATCATGGCCCTGCTCGAGCGCGGCCTGGAGGTGAAGCCATGAAACACTTGCTTCCCTGTCTGTTGGCGTTCGCCCTGCTCAGTGGCTGCGAAGACCCCGCTCAACAGCCGCTGCTCGGCACCCTTGAATGGGACCGCATCGGGCTGCCCGCAGAAGCCTCGGAAACCATCCTCGCCTGGCGTGTGGCCGAGGGTGATCAGGTGCAGCAGGGCCAACTGCTGCTGGAACTGGACCCGCGTCGTCTCGATGCCCGTCTCAAGGAAGCGCAAGGCGACGTCGCCCAGGCAAAGGCGCGGCTTGACGAACTCAGCAATGGCGCCCGTAGCGAGACCGTGGACGCCGCCCGCGCCACCCTCACCCGCAATCGCGCGGAGCTGACCGACGCCGACCGAAACTTCCAGCGCATCGCCGCTCTCTATCAGCGCCGCCAGGTCGCCATTGCCGAGCTCGACCGCGCCCGCGCCGCCCGCGACCAGGCCGATGCTGCCGTGAACAATGCTGACGCCCAGCTGCGCGAACTCACCAACGGCACCCGTCCGGAACAGATCGAACAGGCCACCGCCCTGCTCCAGGCCGCCCAAGGCCGGCTGGCGCAATTGCAGGTCACCCGCGAGCACCTTAGCCTGCGCGCCCCCCGCGAGGGCCGGGTGGATACCCTCCCCTTCAAGCCTGGCGACCAACCGCCACTGAACGCCGAGCTGGTCAGCCTGCTGGTGGGTGAGGCGCCCTACGCGCGGGTCTACGTGCCTGCCTCGGTACGTACGCAGATCGCCATCGGCGATGCGCTCAAGGTGAAGGTCGAAGGCGTGGCCGAACCTTTCGACGCCACCGTGCGCAGCATCGCCAGCGAATCCAGCTTCACCCCCTACTTCGCCCTGACCGGCGACGACGCCAGCCGCCTGGTCTACCGCGCCGAACTGGTGCTGCAAGGCGAGGCTGCGCGCAAGCTGCCCGCGGGCTTGCCGGTGCAGGCGGAGCGAGTGAGCCATGAGCAGTGATGAAGCGGTAATCCGCGCCAGCGGCCTGACCAAGCGCTTCGGCCAGCTCACTGCCGTCGATGGGCTGAACCTGCACGTCAACCGCGCCGAAGTGTTCGGTTTCCTCGGTCCCAATGGCTGTGGCAAATCCACCACCATCCGCATGCTCTGTGGCCTGCTTCTGCCCAGCGCCGGCGAGATCGAAGTGCTCGGCTGCCGCATCCCGCAGGACGCCGAGGAACTGAAACGCCGCATCGGCTACATGACCCAAAAGTTCTCTCTGTACGAAGACCTGACGGTGGGCGAGAACCTGGAGTTCCTCGCTACCGTCCAGGGCCTGGATCGCCGCGAAGCCCGCCAGCGCATCGATGAACTGCTGGAGCGCTATTGGCTGGCGGATCGCCGCAAGCAGCTCGCCGGCACCATGAGCGGCGGCCAGAAACAGCGCCTGGCCCTGGCCGGCGCAGTGCTGCACAAGCCCGACCTGCTGCTCCTCGACGAACCCACCAGCGCCGTGGACCCGCAATCACGCCGGGAATTCTGGGATTCGCTCTTCGAACTGGCCGAAGCCGGCACCACCCTGCTGGTGTCCACCCACTATATGGATGAAGCCGAACGCTGCACCCGTCTGGGCATCCTCGATGCCGGACGCCTGGTGGCCGACGGCAGCCCCGCCGATCTGATGGCTGCCCTGCCAGGACGCCCGTTGCTGGTGGAATGCGCACAGCCACGCCAGGCCCAACGCGCCCTGCAAGGTGCCGAAGAAGTCATCGCCATGGCCCAGATCGGTGCCACGCTGCGCGTGCTCAGCGCCGTCGATGATGCTCGCGAACGCATCGCCCAACGCCTTGTCGACCAGGGCGTCGAGGCCGAGGTGAAGCCCACCGACGCCAACCTCGAAGATGTTTTCGTTGCCGTCACCCACCGCCCGCTGGAACGGGCCGGAGCCTCGTCATGAACCTGCGCCGCCTGGGGGCTATCGTCCTCAAGGAACTGCGCCAGCTGCGCCGCGACCGCCTGACCTTCGCCATGATCGTCGGCATCCCGATCATGCAACTGGTGCTCTTCGGCTACGCCATCAACATGGACGTGCGCGGCTTGCACGCCGCCGTGCTGGATCAGGCCGACACCGCCCGCTCCCGCGAAGTGATCGCCGAACTCGGCGCCAGCCAGGTGCTGGATTTCCGCTACCAGCTCGCCACGCCGCAAGAGCTGGACAAGCTGCTGCGCGAAGGCAGCATCAGTGCTGCCCTGGTGGTGCCGCCGGACTTCGAAGCACGTCTGCAACGCAAGGACCGCCCGCCACTGCAGCTGGTGGTGGATGGTTCGGACCAGGTCGTGCAGGCCTCGGCCCGCCAACTGGCGGCCTACCCTCTGCCCGGCTGGCCTAACCTGACCGGCGTGCAGGTGGTGAACTTCTATAACCCCGAACGCCTGGCGCCCCTGAATACGGTGCCGGGGCTGATCGGAGTGATCCTCACCATGACCATGGTGCTGTTCACCGCCATCGCCCTGGTGCGCGAACGGGAACGCGGCAACATGGAACTGCTGATCACCACACCGCTCTCGCCCTGGGAGCTGACCCTGGGCAAGGTCCTGCCCTTCGTCGGCATCGGCCTGGTGCAGGTGACAGTGATCCTGCTGGTGGGGCTGTGGCTATTCGAGGTACCGGTGCGTGGCTCGCTGCTGGAACTCTATGGCGCGTCCCTGGTGTTCATCTTCGCCAGCCTGACCCTGGGGGTATTCATTTCCACCCTGGCGCGCAGCCAGTTCCAGGCCATGCAAATGGCCTTCTTCACCTTCCTGCCGCAGATCCTGCTGTCGGGTTTCATGTTCCCCTTCGCCGGCATGCCGCAGGCGGCGCAGTGGATCGCCGAAATCCTGCCGTTGACGCACTTCTTGCGTCTGACCCGCGGCATCATGCTGCGCGGCGCAGGCCTTGCCGATCTCTGGCTGGAACTGGTGGTGCTGCTGGTGTTCACCCTGGTGATGCTCACCTTCGCAGTAATGCGGGTGCACAAGCGGCTGGATTGAGAAGAGCCCACCTCGGAGTGGATACCTATCTGTAGGGGCGAATTCATTCGCCAAGCAGGCCGAAGGTCTGCCCAGAGATCAATCAGGGAGCAGCTGCGCCGCCCTTGGCGAATGAATTCGCCCCTACAAGGTTTCCCGGGAATTCAGATTCACAACCTTGCCCCTTTTCGTTGGGCCTCGTTCCTCGGACCAACCTACGGGAGGCCTACGGCCTCCTTCGCGAATGAATTCGCTCCCACAGGTTCAAGCCAGCAACCCCGCCATGGTCCGCTCGCCCAGTGCCGGGCCGACGCTCATGCCCACGCCACTGTGCATCAGCACGGCAGTCACTCCCGGCGCGGCCTTGAGCACCGAGAAGGGCCCCGGCCCACGTGCGCCGTAGACGCCCTGCCAACGCTCCACCACGGTCAGGCGGGTACCCAGGGTGTGTTCGGCCAGTTCCAGCATGATTTCGTCCACCGCTTCGGCGTTGAAGGGCGAAGCATCTGTGCCGTAGTGGTGGGAATCGCCGACGATCAGCTCGCCATGGGGCGTCGGGCTGACCAAAAGGTGAATACCGTGCTCTTCCAGCTCCGGCTGCTCGCTCTGGATCTGCTCGCGAATGGCCTCGGCTTCCGGCAGGTCGGCGAACGCGCCGTAGTGCACGCAGCTGAGGCCCGTGAGCACCGCCTGATTCAAGCCAAAATCCTGTTCCGGGCGAACACGCAGCATCTGCAGGCGGCACACCTGGGGTTGCAGTGAAGCGATCTGCTCGGCCAGCAGGGTCTGGTAGTCATGCCCCGAGCAGACGACGATCTGCTCCGCGCGGCAGCTGCCTTTCGTGCTGTGGATAACCCCGGGTTCGACATCGCGCACCAGGGTGGAGAAATGGAACTCGACGCCGTGCTCGCGGCGCAGGTAATCCACCAGCGCGGGAACAGCCTCGCGGGAGTAGATCTGCTGGTCGTCCAGGCCCAGCAGCGCAGCGCGATGGTGGCTGAACTGGCCCCGGTACAGGTCGTGCAGACGTTCGCCACGCAGCAGTTCCACGTGATAGCCGTGCTCGGGCGCACGCACTTCGCAGAAGGCGTCCAGCAACTCTTCCTCGGCGCGGGTACGGGCGAACAGCAGGGAGCCATTGCGGCGGATCTGGAAGCCGGCGGCCTCGGCCCAACCGGCCCAGATTTCGCGACTGTCGCGGGCAAGCGCATGCATGGGGCCCGGCGGCTGGCCTGTGACCAGCGCCTGGCCGAAGTTGCGCACCGACGCGCCCAGCGGGGTGGCGCTGCGTTCGAAGACGCTGACGCGCAGTCCGCGGCGGGCGGCGGCATAGGCGTGGGATAGACCGAGGATGCCGGCGCCGACGATGGCGATATCGGTGTCTTGCAGGGGCATGGGGTTCTCCTTGAAAGCCCGTGCCTTCCCGCCCCCTCACCCCAGCCCTCTCCCAGAGGGAGAAAAGCAGCGAGGGAGAGGGGAAGGTTCGAGCGAGGGGATGATTGCGGAGTTACTGCGGCAGCTTCTCGGACTTGCCGTCGTAGCGCTTGCGCCATTCGGCCAGAATCTGGTCGCGGTTCTGCGAAGCCCAGGCGAAGTCGTTCTTGATCAGGCGCTGCTCGTAATCGGCGGGCAGTTCGGTCTGCGGCTTGGCGATACCGGGGGCGGCGAGTACGGCGAAGTTTTCCTTGTACAGCTCCATGGCCGCCGGGCTGGCGGAGAAGTCGGCGAGTTTCTTGGCCGCTTCAAGCTGGTCGGTGCCTTTCACGATACCGGTGGCTTCAATTTCCCAGCCCAGGCCTTCTTTCGGCAGGACGATGTCCAGCGGTGCGCCCTGGCGCTTGAGCTGCACGGCCGGGTATTCGAAAGAGATACCGATGGGGAACTCGCCGGCGGCGGCCAGCTTGCACGGCTTGGAGCCGGAATGGACGTACTGGCCGATGTTCTGGTGCAGGCCATCCATGTAGGTCCAGCCCTGCTTCTCGCCAAAGGTCTGCAGCCAGGCGCTGACGTCGAGGAATCCAGTGCCGGAGGACGCAGGGTTCGGCATCACGATCTTGCCCTTGTACTCCGGCTTGGTCAGGTCTTCCCAGCTATTGGGCTTGCTCAGGCCCTGCTTCTCGGCTTCCACGGTGTTGAAGCAGATGGTGGCGGCCCATACGTCCATGCCCACCCAGGCCGGCGGATTGGCGGCGTCGCGATAGTTGGCGCCGATGGTCTCCAGATGCTTGGGCGCGTACTTCTGCAACATGCCCTGTGCATCGAGGATGGCCAGGCTGGAAGCAGCCAGGCCCCACACGGCGTCGGCCTGCGGACGATCCTTCTCGGCCAGCAGCTTGGCGGTGATGATGCCGGTGGAGTCACGTACCCACTTGATCTCGATATCCGGGTTCTGCGCTTCGAAGGCCTTCTTGTAGGCCGACAGCTGCTCGGCTTCCAGGGCGGTGTAGACAGTCAGCTCGGTGGCGGCCTGGGCCTGGAGGCTGAAGCCGGCCATTACGGCGGCGGCGAGAGCGAGGCGTTTGAACATGGAAAGCTCCTTGTCGGGATTGCTTGGGGTTGTGGTTGTTCAGTGGGTGCCCGGCGTGCCCTGGCGCCAAGCCTGGGAGCGGCGCAGCAGGCCGCGCGAAGCCCAGGCCAGCAGCAGGGAAACCGTGGCGGAGGTCAGCAGGATCAGGGTGGACATGGCGGCCGCGCCGCCGACGTTGCCCGCGTCGTCCATGTTCAGCACAGCCACGGCGGCGAGGATGCTGTCGGGGCTGTAGAGGAAGATGGCGGCGGACACCGTGGTCATGGCCGAAACGAACAGGTAGCGGATGATGTCCAGCAGCGCCGGCAGGCAGATCGGCACCGTCACCCGCAGGTAGTGGCGCCAGAGCGGAGCCTTGAGCGACAGCGCGGCGGCCTCGAACTCGCCATCCAGCTGGCGCAGCGCGGTGGTGGCGGTCATCTGCGCAGTCGTCAGGAAGTGCGCGATGGAGCAGATCACCAGCAGGGTCATGCTGCCGTAGAGGGCGTGCAGCGGGTTGCCTGGCAGGTTGAAGAAGAACACGTAGCCAAGGCCGAGCACGAGGCCGGGTACGGCCATGGGCACGAAGCTGAGCAGGCGCAGCGCCTGGTTGAGCCACTGCTGGCCACGGGTCTTCTCCATCAGGTAGGCGCCGGTGAAGATCAGCGCACTGCCGAAGATCGCGGTGCAGCTGGCCAGGGTCAGGCTGTTGCGGTAGGCCAGCCAGCCGCCACCGGCGGTTTCCTCGAATGCGTAATGACGCAGCGACAGCGACAGGTTGTAGGGCCAGAACTTCACCAGCGACGAATACACCGCCATGCCCAGCACCAGCAGGAGGATTGCGCAGACCGCCAGCACCAGGGCGAGGAAGCAGGCATCGCGGACCTTCGACGGTGTCGGGTGGAAGACCTGGGCCCGGCCGCTCATGGCCTCGCCCTGGCGACGACGCAACCAGGCGTCGACACCAAAGCTGAGCAGTGCCGGCAGCAGCAACACCATGCCGATCAGAGCGCCACGGCCGAACTGCTGCTGGCCGACCACGGCCTTGTAGGCTTCCAGCGCCAGCACCTGGTAGTCGCCACCGACGACCACGGGCACGCCGAAGTCGGTGATGCTCAGGGTGAACACCAGGCAGAAGGCGGCGAACGCAGCCTGGCGCGTCGCCGGCCAGGTGATGCTGCGAAAGGCCTTCCATGGACCGGCGCCCATGCTGGCGGCGGCGTCGAACAGGCGCGCATCGGCCATCGACAGCGCCGAGAGCAACACCATCAACGCATGTGGGAAGGTGTAGATGGCCTCACCGAGGACGATGCCCCAGAAGCCGTAGATGTTGTCCGGTAGCCAGTCACGCAGCAGTCCCTGGTTGCCGAACAGGTAGATCAGCGCGATGCCCGGCAGCATTGACGGTGCCAGCAACGGCAGCAGGGAGATTCCCCGCCAGAGGCCCTTGGCCGGAATCAACGTGCGTTGCAGGGCATAGGCGAACAGATAGGCGGCGGGCACCACGATGGCAGCCACGCTCAGAGACACCTTCAGGCTGTTTCCCAGCAGCCAATGGAAGTTGGCGCTGGCCAGCAGTTCCTTCGCCGCCAACAGACCACCCCCCTGCCCCGCCCCTGCGCTGAAGCCCCGCCAGAAGATCGCCAGCAGCGGCAGCAGCACAGCGAGAATCAGCAGGCCGAGGAACAGGTATTTACCACCGATCACGAAGAGGCGGTCGAGCAGGTCACCACGCGCGGTGGCCCTGGCCGGAATCTTGTCCAGCTTGATCACGGCATCCATCTCAGGCGAACACCTGCAGGCTGTGCGCCGGAAGCGCCACCCAGATATCCGGGGTGCCGAGGCGCGGCAGGCTTTCAGGGCCCAGCTCGGCCAGCAGCGGATGGCCAGGCAGTTGCTCCAGCTCGAAGCTCATGCGGCAACGGTTGCCGAGGAAGGTGATCTCCCGCACCTGGGCACGGAAGCGATTGTCCTGCTGCTCGGCGGGATTGATAGCGATGGCCTCGGGGCGACAGAACAGGCGGCCGCGCGCGACACTGCCGGCGGTTTCAGGAAGGCGCAGGTGCATGTTGCCGACACGGGCGTGACCGCCCTGGCGCGAGTCGAAGGGCAGCCAGTTGCCCTGGCCGACGAACTCGGCAACGAAGGGTGTGGCGGGCTGGCGATAGATATCCTGGGGCGTGCCGTATTGTTCAACGCGGCCCTGGTTCATCACCGCAATTCGGTCGGCCATCAGCATGGCCTCGTCCTGGTTGTGGGTAACCATCAGCGTGGTGATGCCCAAGCGCTTCTGCAGTTGGCGCAGCTCGGTGCACAGATGCTCGCGGACGCGGGCGTCCAGCGCCGACATCGGCTCATCCAGCAGCAGCAGGGACGGCGCCGGAGCCAGGGCTCGGGCCAGGGCCACGCGCTGCTGCTGGCCACCGGAGAGCTGGCCGGGGAACTTCTTCTCGCTGCCGGCAAGGCCCACCAGCTCCAGCATCTCGGCAACGCGGGCACGCACCTGCTCGCGGCCGCTGCCGGACAGGCCATAGGCGATGTTCTGCTCCACCGTCAGGTTCGGGAACAGCGCATAGGACTGGAACAGGATGCCGTAGTCACGGGCCTGGGGCGGCAGGCGTGAGATATCCCGTGTGCCGATGTGGAGCGTGCCGCTGTCCTGCTGCTCCAAGCCGGCAATGCAGCGCAGCAGTGTCGTCTTGCCACAGCCGGACGGTCCCAGCAGGCACACGAGTTCGCCTGCAGCGATATCCAGGGAAACACCGCCCAACGCAGTGAAATGGCCGAAGCGCTTGTGGATATCTCGCACCCGCATATGGGTGGCGTGGTGATCGGCTGGGGTCATGGCGGTACCTCGTTAAGCAGTTGGCGTGCACGGGTGCACGGCTCGACGAGGTGGATGCTAGGGAGGCAATGCGAACGTCAGATGGCGATTGGGCAAATTACGCCGATAGTGGCATTGGTGGATTTGGGATAGGCCCCGGATCGGCGATTGCGCAATCCTCGTGGGAGCGATTTCAATCGCGAAGGGCAGCTCCGTTGCCCGTGTCTTCCAGGCACGCAGGACGCTCCTTCGGCCCGCTTCGCGAATGAATTCGCTCCTACAGGGCAGCCTATGACTGGTCAGCCGTATCCCGCGCTACGGCAAGGAACGCTGCGGGCAAGCGCGCCTGGCGGCGTTCCTTGAGGCAGTAGAGGTATTCGTCTATCTGCGGTGCGCCCTTGAGCGCGATCACCCGCAGTTCGGGGTTATCCGGCACTTCGTGGCGGGCGATGATGCTGATGCCGAGGTTTCGGATCACCGCTTCGCGGATGGATTCGCGGCTGCCGATCTCCAGCAGCGGGCCGATGGAAATGCCGGCATCCCTGAGCATGTCTTCGGTGAGCTGGCGAGTGGTCGAGCCTGGCTCACGCATCAACAGGCAATGGCCCCGGAGATCTTCGAGGCCGACCGACTTGCGCCGTGCCAGGGAATGCTCCCGGTGAACCGCCAGTACCAGCGGATCGCTGCCCAGCACCATGCGCGTCAGTCTGGCGTCATCCAGCTTCTGGGAAGACGCGGCAAGATCGACGCGGTACTCCTCCAGGGCTTCGATCACCTGCTGGGAATTGCCGATATCCAGGGAAACATCGATCTGCGGGAAGCGTTCGCGGAAGCTGCGCACCAGGTCGAGGATGTAGTAAGGCGCAGTGGCGCCGATGCGCAGGGTGCCCTGCATCTGTCCGCAATTGCGCAGGAAGAACTCGATATCGGCTTCCTGCTGCAACAGCACCTTGACCATGGGCAACAGTTTCGCCCCCTCCTCGCTCACCGTCAGGCGGCGCCCGCCACGATGGAACAGCTCGACGCCGTACTGGCCTTCCAGGTTGCGGATCTGCGTGGTCACCGTGGGCTGGCTGAGACCGAGCTTCTTCGCCGCCTGGGTAATGCTGCCCAGGCGGGCAACCATGTAGAAGGCCTTGAGCTCGGCGCTGAGCATGGGGGGTGGACCTCGGAGCGGTGGAATGCGGGCATTCTGCCTGCCGCCGGGTGGGCTGCACAGCCGTTGCAGCGGTCAGTGCTTGCGGTTTCAACGGAGAAGGATCAGGAAGTGATCGCGATAGCGCAGCAATACGCTCCGGACTCCAACGGCTCCTGGGGGCGCAAATATGGCATTGATCCTCGGTTCAGCGATCAGACGACAGGCGCTCCACTGCCCTTTCCTGCCTCCGGAAAGCGGCAGGTGAAATGCCAAAGCGCGTACGAAACAACCTGGCCAGGTGGCTGGTATCCACCGCGCCGATTTCGTCGGCGATCAGCGCCAGGCTGTGATCGGAATTCAGCAGCCGCCATTTCACATGGTTCAGGCGCATCTCGGTCCAGTAGGCCTTTACCGTCACGCCGTGGCTGGCCTGGAACAATCGATCCAGCTGACGGCGACTGACTCCCACCACTTCCGACAGCGCGTCGGCACCGGTTGCGGACGCCATCCATTGCCGCATCAGTGCGATGGCACGATCGACGTGCCGCCCATGTACCGTCGCGGCCTCTCGCGAGCGCAACAGGTGTTCGCTGCTGCGGCTTTCATCCACCAGCATGTCGGCCAGTCCCTTGAGCGCCTTGATTCGGCCGCAGCCGCGCGACAGCAGTTCCACCGCCAGGTCGATGGCCGCAGCACCACCTGCACAGGAGATGCGATCGCCATCGAGGCAGTAGAGCTGCTCGTGCTGTAGCTGGATGCGAGGATAGGAGGCGCGGAACTCGGCTTCATGCCGCCAGTGCACCACCACCTTATGGCCGGCCAGCAGACCGCAGGCAGCTAAGAGGAAACAAGCGTTATCGATACACACCAGCTTCACGCCCTGTGCGGCGGCCTTGCGCAGGAATGGCCGGTAAATTGGCGCGAGGGCCTCGGTCGCGCCGGCACGTCGCCCCCCGAACACGACCAGGTAGTCGTAGTCGGCCAGCGCGACCTGCTCCGGACTGGCCTCCACCTGAACGGCCGCCCCGCTACTGGAAACCACGTGCCCGTGCTCGAGGCCGAGAATCGTCCAGCTGCAGTAGCGCTGCCGGCTGTAATCTTCGTCGTCGCCAGTGAAGCGCAGCTTGTCCAGGAAGCCACCGAATGGCAGCAGGCTGAATTCGGGAAGGGGCAGCAGGAGGAAGCGAACATCCGGTTGGCTGGCGTCTGCGTGCATGAGGGCATGTCCAGAAACTGCTAAACAATGTCTAGAAAATACCTCACTCCGAGACGAGCCGCCCCTAGACTGGCCGCAGGTTTTCACGAGGACTGGCACATGGCTCCGGACACCTGGCTGATCTACTTCATCGCCACCATCGGCCTGGCGCTCACCCCCGGCCCGAACAGCTTGCTTGCCCTGACTCACGGGGCACTGCACGGCTCGAAACGCACACTGTTCACCATCACCGGCAGCGTCTCCGGCTTCAGCGTACTGATCGCCTTGGCAATGTTCGGGCTGGGCGCTCTCCTGGAGGCCTCGTCGGCCGCGCTGACGGTGCTCAAGTGGGTTGGCGGCGCCTATCTGGTGTGGCTGGGCTTCCAGCTCTGGCGAGCCCCCGCCCTGCACCTGAATCCGCTGACCGGAACCGGCACACCGCCGCTGTCGAACCTGTTCCGCCAGGGGTTCCTGTCGGCGCTGGCCAATCCCAAGGTGCTGCTCTTCTACGGTGCTTTCCTGCCACAGTTCATCGATCTGCAGCGCTCGCTAGTCAGCCAGTTCATCGTCATGGCGGCGACCTTCGCGGCGGTGGAGTTCCTGGTGGAATACCTCCTGGCGCGCCTGGCGTTCAGGATCCGACCGTGGCTGGAGCGTGGTGGCAAGGGCTTCAACCGTGGCTGCGGGACGCTGTTCGCACTGATCGGCGCGGCCCTGCCCCTGACGCGCTGATGGCGCGACGACGAAGAAGCCCCGCAGGTCAGCGGGGCCTGTTCGTGTTAGTAGCCGCCGCTGCCCATTGGCTCGCTCTGCTGCGAACCACCACCGCCATCGCCGCCGCCGTTACAGGACGAGCCACTGATCGCGATGAACAGCGCCACCATTACCAAGGGGATCAAGCGTCTGAGCATCTGAGTTCTCCCGTGAGGTGAGCCCCCAACATTCAGTCAAGCGTGGCGCACGGAGGGTCGCAAGCGCAGGCGGCCAGCGGTCGAGAACGGTCGGAAAGCTACGATCAGGCGGGAAAAATGGCGTCCCAGAGTGGGTTCGAACCACCAACCTTCCCCTTAGGAGGGGGATGCTCTATCCAATTGAGCTACTGGGACGCGGGGCTCGCCAGTTGCTGGCGAGGTCCGGAGGACGGGCGGCATGTTAGCGACGTCCGCGCCATTTGTCATGCCTCGCGGGACCAGTATCCCGCGAGGCATTCAGCTCAGCGACCGAAGCGCTCTTCGGCCAGGCGGTCGGCCACCGCGGTGGTGGTGCGGCCTTCGCTGTCGGCACGCACGAAGATTTCCCGCAGGGTCTCGCCAATGCCTTCGACATGCTGGCGCAGCGCCGCTTCGCTGCCGTTGCTGCGCTCGTACCAGACGTCGATGATGCCACCGGCGTTGATGGCGTAGTCCGGTGCGTAGAGGGTGCCGCGACGACGGAGCTCCTCGGCGAGGCCCGCGTCGGCCAACTGGTTATTGGCGGCACCGGCGATGATCGGCGCGCGCAGGGCTTCGAGGGTTTGCAGGTTGATGATGCCGCCCATGGCACAAGGGGCGAAGACATCCACATCGAGGCCGTAGATTTCATTCTGTCCTACCACCTGAGCACCCAGTTGCTCGGCGGCGCGACGGGCGTTGGCTTCGTGGATATCACAGACCCAGAGCTGGGCACCGGCCTCCTTGAGGTACTGCGCCAAGCTGAAGCCCACCTGGCCGACGCCCTGGATGGCTACGCGCAGGCCGGTCAGGTCGTCGCGACCGAGGCGGTGCTTCGCCGCTACGCGGATACCGACGAAGGTGCCGTAAGCGGTGGACGGAGACGGGTTGCCGTCGCGCACACCGCCGCCCAGGGCTTCGCGGGTGCCGGAACCCGCCACGTGGCGGCTGCGCTCGGCCATGATGCGCATCTCGGTGACACCGGTGCCGGAGTCTGCGGCGGTGATATAGCGGCCGCCCAGACTGTCGACGAAATCGCCCATGGCCTGGAACAGCGCTTCGCTCTTGTCGCGGTGCGGGTCGCCAATGATCACGGCTTTACCACCGCCCAGCGGCAGGTTGGCCAGGGCGGACTTGTAAGTCATGCCGCGGGACAGCCGCAGTACGTCGCGCAGCGCCTGCTCGTCGTTCAGGTAGGGCCACATGCGGCAGCCGCCCAGGGCCGGGCCGAGGTTGCTGTTGTGGATGGCGATGATCGCCTTGAGACCGGTAGCCTTGTCGTGGCCATAGACCACCTGCTCGTGATCATCGAACTCGACATGGGTGAAGACGGACATGGGGGTTCCTCTGAATTCTTGTTGGCAACGTAGGGGGATTGATCAATCCCTTCTCCCTCTGGAAGAAGGTGGCCCGAAGTGACGGATGAGGGGAACGCGAGACAACTCGAGCTTCCCTCACCCCAACCCCTCTCCCGGAAGGAGAGGGGCTTTTTCAGGCAGCCGGGTCGAACAGGTGCAGCACCTGGATCTCGCTGGCGGTGAGGCGGGCGCGGAGCTGCTTCTCCTGCTCGCGGACCTTGGCCAGGGCGCGCTCCTTGACCGGGCCGTAGCCACGGATCTGCTCCGGCAGTTCGGCGAGGGCGACAGCGGCGGCGTAGTTGCTCGGCTTCAGCTCCTTGATAAGCAGGTCAACCGTGGCTTCGTATTCCGCGATCAGGTCGCGCTCGAGCTTGCGCTCTTCGCTGTAGCCGAAGGGGTCGAACGCACTGCCTCGAAGGAACTTGAAGCCGGCGAGCACGCCGAAGGCCTTGAGCATCCAGGGCCCGAAACGACGCTTGCGCGGTTCGCCAGTCACCGGGTCAGCCTTGGCCAGCCAGGACGGCGCCAGGTGGAACTCCAGGTGGTAGTCACCCTGGAACTGGGCGTCCAGTTGCTTGCGGAAGGTGGCATCGCTGTAGAGACGCGCCACTTCGTATTCGTCCTTGTAGGCCAGCAGCTTGGCGTAGTAGCGCGCAACGCTGAGGGTCAGCGCCTTGTCTTCGCCGATGTCGGCCTTGCGCACGCGTTCCACCAGGGCACGGTAGCGCTCGGCGTAGGCGGCATTCTGGTAGGCACGAAGGTGGTCGGCGCGGTACTGGACGATCTCTTCAAGCGTCTCGCAGCGCGGGGCTTCTACTTCGGCTGGCTTGGCCAGCTTCTCCACTGCCGCCAAGTCATGGGCGGCACGGCGTCCCCATAGGAAGGCCTGTTGGTTGAGGTTGACCGATACGCCGTTGAGTTCGATGGCCTTGTCGATGGCTTCGGCGGAAATCGGGACCAGGCCGCGCTGGTAGGCGTAGCCGAGCATGAACAGGTTGGTGGCGATGCTGTCACCCAGCAGGCGGGTAGCCAGGCGGGTGGCGTCGACAAAGTGGGTCTTGGCCACACCTACCGCTTCCACCAGGGCCTCGCGCATGGCAGCGCCCGGCACCTGGGCATCCGGGTTGCGGGTGAACTCGGCGGTCGCGGCTTCATGGCTGTTGACCACCGCGTGGGCGATGCGGTCGTTGAGCTTGGCCAGGGCTTCCTCGCTGGCGGCCACCACCAGGTCGCAACCCAGAAGCAGGTCGGTCTCGCCGGCGGCGATGCGCACGGCATAGATGTCGTCTTGCTTGGCGGCGATCCGGATATGGGTAACCACCGGACCGAACTTCTGAGCAAGGCCGGCCTGGTCGAGGACGGTGCAACCCTTGCCTTCGATGTGCGCAGCCATGCCCAGCAGCGCGCCGACAGTGGTCACGCCGCTGCCGCCGACGCCCGGCAGGAGGATGTTCCAGGGACGGTCCAGGCTCGGCTGACGCGGTTCCGGGAGGGCCACGAAGAGCGCCTTGGCACCCGCGGCTTCCGGCTTGCGCAGGCTACCGCCATGCACGGTGACGAAGCTCGGGCAGAAGCCTTCGACGCAGGAGAAGTCCTTGTTGCAGGCGTTCTGGTCGATCTGGCGCTTGCGCCCCAGTTCGGTTTCCAGGGGCAGCACGGACAGGCAATTGGATTTGACGCTGCAGTCGCCGCAGCCTTCGCATACGGCCGGGTTGATGAAGGCGCGCTTGGCCGGGTCGACCAGTTTGCCGCGCTTGCGGCGGCGGCGCTTCTCGGTGGCGCAGGTCTGGTCGTAGATCAGCACCGAAACGCCCTTGAACTCACGCAGCTCGCGCTGCACGGCATCCAGCTCGCGACGATGGTGGAAGGTGACGATGGGCGCGAAGGTGGCGCGGGTCGGATACTTCTCTGGCTCGTCGCTGACCAGGGCAATGCGCTTCACACCCTCGGCGAAGACCTGCTGGCTGAGTTGGTCGACGCGCAGTTCGCCGTCGATGGGCTGGCCACCAGTCATGGCCACGGCGTCGTTGTAGAGGATCTTGTAGGTGATGTTGACCCCGGCGGCGACGGCCGCGCGCAGGGCCAGTTGACCGGAGTGGAAGTAGGTGCCGTCACCCAGGTTCTGGAAGATGTGCGGGGTGTCGGTGAAGGGGGCCTGGCCGATCCAGGTGGCGCCCTCCCCGCCCATCTGGGTGAAGGTATCGGTGTTGCGGTCCATCCACTGGGTCATGTAGTGGCAACCGATGCCGCCCTGGGCGCGACTGCCTTCCGGCAACTTGGTGGAACTGTTGTGCGGGCAGCCGGAGCAAAAATGCGGGGTGCGCGTGGTCGTGTGCTTAGGCTCGGCGAGGGCCTTTTCCTTCGCGGCGAGGAAGGCCAGGCGGGACTCGATCTGCTCACTGGAGTAGATCGGCGCCAGCCGCTTGGCGATGACGCGGGCGATCATGGCCGGCGTCAGTTCACTGAGGTTGGGCAGCAGCGAAGTGCCCTCCTCGTCGAACTCGCCCACCACGCGCGGGCGCTTGTCCACTGGCCAGTTGTAGAGCTGGCCGGTGACCTGGTCTTCGATGACGCTGCGCTTCTCTTCCACCACCAGGATCTCATCCAGGCCTTGGGCGAACTCGTGGACGGAGACAGGCTCCAGCGGCCAGCTCATGCCGACCTTGAGCACCCGCAGGCCGACCTTGGCGCAGAGTTCTTCGTCCAGGCCCAGGTCATTCAGGGCCTGGCGCACGTCGAGGTAGGACTTGCCGGTGGTGATGATGCCGAGGCGCGGGGTCGGCGAGTCGAGCATCACCTGGTTGAGGTTGTTGGCGCGGGCGAAGGCGCGGGCGGCGTAGATCTTGTACATGTTCAGGCGCTTTTCCTGCGCCAGGGGCGGATCCGGCCAGCGGATATGCACGCCATCTTCCGGCAGGACGAAGTCTTGCGGAATCTTCACTTCCACGCGCAACGGGTCGACTTCCACCACCGCGGAGGAATCGACGTTCTCTGCAATGGTCTTCAGCGCCACCCAGCAACCGCTGTAGCGCGAGAGTTCCCAGCCGATGATTCCGTAGTCGAGGATTTCCTGGACGTTGGCCGGATTCAGTACCGGGATGGAGGCGCCGATGAAGGCATGCTCGCTCTGGTTGGCGATGCTGGAGGACTTGCAGCCGTGGTCGTCACCAGCCAGCAGCAGGACACCGCCATGAGCCGAGACGCCGGCGGAGTTGCCGTGCTTGAAGACGTCGCCGCAGCGATCCACACCCGGGCCCTTGCCGTACCACATGGCGAACACGCCGTCGTAGCGGGCGCCGGGGAACAGGCTGGTCTGCTGGCTGCCCCAACAGGCGGTAGCCGCCAGTTCTTCGTTGACGCCGGGCTGGAAGTGAACGTGGTTTTCCTTGAGGAAGGACTTGGCTTCCCAGAGGCTCTTGTCGAGGTTGCCGAGCGGCGAACCGCGGTAGCCGGAAATGAAGCAGGCGGTGTTCAGGCCGTGAGCCTTGTCCCGCTGCTTCTGCAGCATCGGCAGGCGGGTAAGCGCCTGGGTGCCGGTGAGGTAGAGGTGACCGGTTTCGAGGCGGTATTTGTCATCCAGGCGGATCTCGGCCAGAGACATGTGGGCGCTCCTTTTATTTTTATGGCGACCTTGATGGCAACGGTGGGTGCCATCCTTTGTTCAGCCCGAAGCAGGATCGCTGCGTCGGACGCATGCCAAAACTATGACCGGACGGTGCTGATTTTTTCTTTCTATTTTCGGGTTTCAACGCCAGACTTGCGCATGATCCTTCCAACAAAAACACGTTTTCGGACTGATTCATGCAGAACCCTCTGAGTCCCATTGACCGCAAGATCTTGCGCCTACTGCAGCATGACGCCGACCTTTCCGCCGCCGAAGTGGCCGAAAGGGTGGAGCTGTCGCAGTCACCATGCTGGCGACGAATTCATCGCATGCAGGAAGACGGGTTGATCGAACGCAAGGTGGCCCTGCTCAATCCCAAATTGCTGGGTTTCTCGATCACGGTGTTCGTCAACATCAAGCTCTCCGCCCACGGCCGCAACAACCTCACGGAGTTCGAGGAGGCCATCGTCGGCTATCCGGAAGTGCTGGAGTGCTACACCATGGCCGGTGGCTCGGACTACCTGTTGAAGGTGGTGGCCAAGGACATCGCCAGCTACGAGCGCTTCCTGCGGGACCAGCTACTGCAGCGGCCCCATGTGCTGGAGGCGCACTCGAACATCGCCATGAGCGAGGTCAAGCGCACAACGGAGCTGCCGCTGGATTGAGGATCAGGCCGAATCAGGCCAGGCGACGGGGCGGTGTTCTTCGATGAGCTGCAGCAGGCGCTGGCAGGTCTCGGCGATGGAGCCGGAGTTATCCAGCAGGCAGAGGTCGGCGTTTTCGCCAGCGAGCAGGGTGTCGGCGAACCCGGTGTTGCGGGCCAGGCGAGCTTCGATCTCCTCCGCCGATTCACGACCACGGGTATGCAGGCGTCGACGCAGTACATCGTCCTCGACCGTCAACAGCACAGCCAGAAGGTGCGGGTAGCGCCGACGGGCTTCGGGAAGGTAGCCACGGGAACCGTTGACCAGCACGTCGTCGCCTGTTTCCAGCCAGTCGTCGATCAACCGGGGAATCCCGTAGGACAGGCCATTGGCGTACCAGCTCATGGCGAACTCGCCACGCTCCTCACGCTCGGCGAAGGCCTCGGGACTGACCGCCTCGGCGAGTTCCCCCTTGGCTTCTGCAGAACGGGTGATGACCCGGCGCGCTACGCGGCAGCCCTGCGCGTCCGAGCGCTCACGCACGGCATCGAGCAGGCTGTCTTTGCCGGAACCGGAAGGGCCTATCAGGTAGATGAGCCTGCCTTTCATGGGAACACCTGGAGGAATGCTAGTGGCCAAGGATCACAGCCGGGATTCGAAGAAATTCACCGCGAAAATTTTGAACCGCTTTTATGACAGCGCAAAGGATTCTTTTGCATAGGGCGTGGTCTGACAACTGCAGCTACCCTTTAGCATGATGGCCAGACAGCATCATGATGCCTTCATGGACCTTGAATGGGGCTTCGAGGGGCAATGCGGCTGTCGGACCGTGGTCAATGAAGGTTCTAGAGCGCTGGAAGAGGCATCCTGGAATTGTCTGGAAATTGTTCAGCCACTCGCAATTCGGACAATTGGTGCTGGCCAAAAGCCGCTATAATGATCACAATCCGACACCAAATTGACGTCAAGGAAACGTTTTGCTGACCTTAGGGTCATACCGATTCGAATCGCGAAACTGGTTGAACAATTGCTGCTAAGGACAGTCAAACCGGTGACAATCTTGCAGCTCATTGCCAGCATCGCTTTCCTGAACTAACCGGTTGAATGTATGCGCCCTATGAAACAGGCTATCTATTCCAGTCGCACGGCTGACAAATTCGTCGTTCGTCTCCCCGAGGGTATGCGAGAGCGCATTGCTGTCGTGGCCCGCAACCACCATCGCAGCATGAACTCCGAGATCATCGCCCGCCTCGAGCAGAGCATGCTCCAGGAAGGCGCGCTGGACGAAGGCGTTTCCATGCGCCTGGACAGCCCAGAGCTGACCCTGCATGAGCGCGAGCTGCTGCAGCGCTTCCGTCAGCTGTCGCGGCGCCAGCAGAATGCCCTGGTTGCCCTGATTGCCCACGATGCGGAACTGGCGGCTGAGGAATCCTGAAGCTCCCCGCATTGAATGAAAAAACCGGCTATTGCCGGTTTTTTCATGCCTTCGATTCGGAAGGGCCCCGTCTGGGACAGTCGCACTAACGAAAAAGCCGCCCTGCGGAGGCGGCTTCTTCGTTCATTCGATCTCAGAGCAGGAACAGGGTGGCCAGGCCAAGGAAGATGAAGAAGCCGCCGCTATCAGTCATGGCCGTGATCATCACACTGGAACCCATCGCCGGGTCGCGCCCCATGCGCGTCAGGGTCATGGGAATCAGCACCCCCATCAGCGCCGCCAGCAGCAGGTTGAGGGTCATCGCCCCCGTCATCACCACGCCCAGCGACCAGTTGCCATATAGATAGTAGGCAACCGCCCCAATTACCCCACCCCAGATCAGGCCATTGATCAGGGCTACACCCAGCTCCTTGCGCAACAGGCGCGAAGTATTGCCGGGGCCCATCTGGTCCAGGGCCATGGCGCGGACGATCATGGTGATGGTCTGGTTGCCCGAGTTGCCGCCGATGCCAGCAACGATCGGCATCAGTGCCGCGAGTGCTACCAGCTTCTCGATGGAGCCCTCGAACAAACCGATCACACGGGACGCGATGAACGCAGTGACCAGGTTGACCGCCAACCAGGCCCAGCGGTTACCGACCGACTTCCAGACCGAGGCGAAGATGTCTTCCTCTTCGCGCAGACCGGCCATGTTGAGCACTTCGGTCTCACTTTCTTCCCGGATCAGGTCGACCATTTCGTCGATGGTCAAACGACCGATCAGCTTGCCGTTCTTGTCCACTACCGGTGCCGATACCAAGTCATAGCGCTCGAACGCCTGGGCAGCATCGTAAGCATCCTCATCCGGGTGGAAGCTCACCGGGTCGGTGGCCATGACTTCGGCCACTTCCTTGTCCGGGTCATTCACCAGCAGACGCTTGATGGGAAGAACGCCCTTGAGGACGCCATCGTAGTCCACCACGAAGAGCTTGTCGGTGTGGCCGGGCAGCTCCTTGAGACGGCGCAGGTAACGCAACACCACTTCGAGGGCCACATCATCGCGGATGGTGACCATCTCGAAATCCATCAGCGCGCCGACCTGGTCTTCCTCGTACGACAGCACGGAGCGAACACGCTCGCGCTGCTGCGCATCGAGGGACTCCATCAGCTCATGGATCACATCCCGCGGCAGCTCGGGCGCAAGGTCCGCCAGCTCGTCGGCGTCCATCTCCTTGGCAGCCGCGAGCAGCTCGTGATTGTCCATGTCCGCGATAAGCGTTTCGCGGACCGCATCGGACACTTCAAGGAGGATGTCGCCGTCGCGCTCAGCCTTGACCAGCTGCCAGACCGTCAGACGGTCCTGGAGCGGCAGGGCTTCGAGGATGTGGGCGATGTCGGCAGGGTGCAACTCGTCCAGCTTGCGCTGCAGTTCCGCGAGGTTCTGGCGGTGGACGAGATTTTCAACGAGGTCGCGATGCTGGCCTTCCTGACGATGCGTCAGGTCTTCCACCAGCTTGTGGCGATGCAGCAGTTCGATAACCTGGGCCAGACGGTCCTGCAGGCTCTCTTGCGGCTTTTTGGCTTCTACTTCAGTCATATAGCGCGCTCCACCCCCAGTGGCAGAGCACGCCAGAAGGGGTCAAACAGTCATTTCGCGATTGTGCAATCGGGATTCTGAGTAACTACTGGGTAAGTCCATGATGGTTGTCCGAATGCCCCGGCGGGGCTGACCGCGCAATGATAACACCGCCGTTAGACTCACGCGTTACAAAATCATGGAAAGAACAATCGCTTGCATCGCAAAGCTGGGATTGCCTTCACCCTCCTGCGACGTCGGCACGCATCTGTAGGACACGCGCACGCGTGGAGATTCAGCGGATACCCTCGAGAGCCCATGCCAAGGAGAAGGCGCCATGAAACGACTCTCGATCCTCATCGTCACCGCCCTGCCCTGCTGGCCACAGCCCCCATTGAACGCGGCATCTGTCTTCCGCTGCAGCGATGCCGAGGGCAACGTCAGCTTCAACCAGCATGGCTGTCCAGTGGGCAGCCATGCCGAGCAACATCGCACCAGGACGCCAAACATCTTGAGTAGCGAACTGATACCGGGCGAACTGGGTGAGTCGTACTTTCCGATTCAGAAATGGGATAACCCCGAACTTCCTCAGGAAATAGTAGTGGTCGGTGAGCGGGAGGAGGTATGCGGCAACGCGATTTCGCCGCAGGATCGGCGCAGGGCGATTATCCGCAAGCAGATTCGCAGCGGCATGACCCGCTCAGATGTCGAGAGGGCCTTGGGCAAGCCGGACCGAATTAGCGGAAGCAGTGGCAAGTTGCGCTACCACTACAAGCCTAAGAAGGGCGTCAGCTACCACGTTGCGTTCAATGCCGAGGGATGCGTGATAGCGGGGAAGTAGAAGCGCAAAAGAAAAGGGCCTGCATTTCTGCAGGCCCTTTCGGTATGGCGCACTCAGGAGGATTCGAACCTCCGACCGCCCGGTTCGTAGCCGGGTACTCTATCCAGCTGAGCTATGAGTGCGCAGTTGGTGTTTTTAGACCAGATCACCGCTGGTTTTTTCACGACTCTGGCTACGCCACGAGTCTTGAAAATGGCGCACTCAGGAGGATTCGAACCTCCGACCGCCCGGTTCGTAGCCGGGTACTCTATCCAGCTGAGCTATGAGTGCGTTGTGGGCGCGCATTATAGGGATTTTCTTGCTTTGGTCAACTGCTTTTTCGAGAAGTTTCAATAACTTAACGATCTAGCAACCAACCACCCTACAACACGAAATATGGCGGAGAAGGGGGGATTCGAACCCCCGACACCCTTTTGAGGTGTACTCCCTTAGCAGGGGAGCGCCTTCGGCCACTCGGCCACCTCTCCGCAACACGGGGCGCATGATAACCATGTTTTCCCCGTTTGCAAAGCCAAAAATTGCAGAAAAATTAGTGGCTTGGTTCTTGGTCTTTCTCTTTCTGTATGCGCTGGTAAATTTCCTCACGGTGCACGGCAACCTCTTTGGGAGCATTGACACCAATGCGCACCTGATTACCTTTCACCCCAAGCACGGTCACAGTGACATCGTCACCCACCATCAGGGTCTCTCCGACCCGGCGAGTCAGAATCAGCATTCCTTTCTCCTTACGGATTCGTTTCGGGACAACAGTCTGCAAAAAAGAAATGGTTACGGCCCCGGCACGGACTACGGCTGGAGCTTACACCCAAGTATTGACCAGCCCCGGCAAAAGGAAAGTTCCACCGTAGCAGCCAAAAACGACAAAAGGCGCGGGGTGAGCCGCGCCTTTTGAAAATTGCCTTATTCGCCCTGTCGGTTCGGGGCGTCTAGCTCGAACGCAGTGTGCAGTGCACGCACCGCCAGCTCGAGGTACTTCTCTTCGATGACCACGGACACTTTGATTTCCGAGGTAGAGATCATCTGGATGTTGATGGTTTCCTTGGCCAGGGCTTCGAACATGCGGCTGGCTACGCCGGCATGGGAGCGCATGCCAACACCCACGATGGAGACCTTGGCAATCTTGGTGTCGCCGATCACTTCACGGGCGCCGAGTTCGCTGGCGGTCTGCTCCAGCACGCGTTGGGCGTTCTGATAGTCGTTGCGGTGCACAGTGAAGGTGAAGTCGGTGGTGTTATCGTGCGCCACGTTCTGCACGATCATATCCACTTCGATATTTGCGGCACTGATCGGGCCCAGGATCTTGAAGGCCACGCCGGGGATGTCCGGCACGCCACGGATGGTCAGCTTGGCTTCGTCGCGATTGAAGGCGATGCCGGAGATGATCGGCTGTTCCATGGATTCCTCTTCATCAAGGGTAATGAGGGTGCCCGGACCCTCCTGGAAGCTGTGCAGCACGCGCAGCGGGACATTGTATTTGCCGGCGAACTCCACCGAGCGGATCTGCAGCACCTTGGAGCCGAGGCTGGCCATTTCCAGCATCTCCTCAAAGGTGATCTTGTCCAGGCGCTGGGCCTGGGGCACCACGCGCGGATCAGTGGTGTAGACGCCATCCACGTCGGTGTAGATCTGGCACTCGTCGGCCTTCAGGGCCGCTGCCAGGGCTACGCCGGTAGTGTCGGAACCGCCACGGCCGAGAGTGGTGATGTTGCCGTGCTCATCCACACCCTGGAAGCCCGCAACCACGACGACGCGACCTGCTTTGAGGTCGGCACGGATCTTCTGGTCGTCGATCTGCAGGATGCGCGCCTTGTTGTGGGCGCTGTCGGTAAGGATGCGCACCTGGTTACCGGTGTAGGAAACCGCCGGCACGCCGCGCTTGATCAGCGCCATGGCCAGCAGGGCGATGGTCACCTGCTCGCCGGTGGAGACCATTACGTCCAATTCGCGCGGTACCGGCTGCTCGCTGATCTGTTTGGCCAGATCGATCAGACGGTTGGTTTCGCCGCTCATGGCGGAAACCACGACCACGATGTCATCGCCGCCTTCGCGGAACTTCTTCACCTTCTCGGCCACCTGCTCGATGCGCTCGACAGTGCCGACCGAGGTCCCCCCAAACTTCTGTACGATCAAAGCCATTTCAAAAGCCGCCTAATCCCGTGAAGGGCGCCCATTAAACAATCAACGCAGAACACTGCCAAGGCCCGCCGGGCGTGGGGCGGACCGTTGGTGGCGGGCCTTAGAGGCCCTGTTCGACGAACGGTGCAGCCAGGGCCAGTGCCTGCTCAAGGGCCGCAGCGTCGGTACCGCCGCCACGCGCCATGTCAGGGCGGCCACCACCCTTGCCACCGACCGCCGCCGCGGCCTGCTTCATCAGATCGCCGGCTTTGAGTTGGCCGGTCAGGTCCTGGGTGACACCGGCGACCAGTGTCACCTTGCCCTCCAGCGCACTGCCGAGCAGGATCACCGCGCGGCCGAGCTTGTTCTTGAGTTGGTCGACCAGCGCCAAAAGCGCGTCGCCGTCCAGTCCGTCCAGGCGCGCCGCCAGGACCTTCACACCTTTGACGTCGATGGCCGAAGAAGCCAGATCGTCGCCGGCAGCACTGGCCGCCTTGGCTTTGAGCTGCTCCAGCTCTTTTTCCAGCTGACGGTTGCGCTCCAGCAAGGCGGACAGTTTGTCCAGCAGGTTGTCGCGACTGCCTTTCACCAGGCCCGCGGCTTCCTTGAGTTGTTCTTCGGCACCGTTGAGGTAGGCCAGGGCAGCAGCGCCGGTCACGGCTTCGATACGACGCACGCCAGCAGCCACACCGCCTTCGCTGGTGATCTTGAACAGGCCGATGTCGCCGGTACGGGATACGTGAGTACCACCGCAGAGCTCGACGGAGAAATCGCCACCCATGGTCAGTACGCGCACCTGATCGCCATACTTTTCACCAAACAGGGCCATGGCGCCTTTGGCCTTGGCAGTGTCGATGTCGGTCTCTTCGGTCTCGACTTCACTGTTCTTGCGGATTTCGGAGTTGACGATGTCTTCCAGAGCCTTCAGCTGCTCGGGCTTGATAGCCTCGAAATGGCTGAAGTCGAAGCGCAGGCGCTGGCTGTCGACCAGCGAGCCCTTCTGCTGGACATGATCACCCAGCACCTGGCGCAGCGCAGCGTGCAGCAGGTGAGTAGCGGAGTGGTTGAGTGCAGTCGCCTGACGAACGGTGGCATCCACCTGAGCAGTGACGGCAGAACCGACGCGCAGGGCGCCATGGTCGACCACGCCGTGGTGCAGGAAGGCGCCACCAGCCTTGGTGGTATCGCGCACGTCGAATCGCAGGCCGGCGGCGGCAATGAAACCGCAATCGCCCACCTGACCGCCGGACTCGGCATAGAACGGAGTGCGATCCAGGACCAGCACGCCCTCTTCGCCTTCGGCGAGCAGCTCGACTGCCTGGCCCTCCTTGAACAAGGCAACCACCTTGGCGTCGCCATGGGTGCACACGTAACCGGTGAAATCGGTATCGGCGTCCACCTTGACCAGGGAGTTGTAATCCATGCCGAAGGCGCTGGAGGCGCGGGACATCTCGCGCTGTTTCTCCATCTCGCGCTCGAAGCCTTCCTCATCGAGGGTCAGGCCGCGCTCACGGGCGATGTCACCGGTCAGGTCCATGGGGAAGCCGTAGGTGTCGTACAGCTTGAACACCACATCACCCGGGATCACGGTGCCGGAAAGACCGGACAGGTCCTGTTCGAGGATGCGCAAGCCCTGCTCCAGGGTCTTGGCGAACTGCTCTTCCTCGGTCTTCAGCACGCGCTCGATATGCGCTTGCTGCTGCTTGAGCTCAGGGAAGGCTTCGCCCATCTCGCCCACCAGAGCTGCGACGATCTTGTGGAAGAAGGCTCCGGTGGCGCCCAGCTTGTTACCGTGACGGCAGGCGCGGCGAATGATGCGGCGCAGTACATAACCACGGCCTTCGTTGGAAGGCAGCACGCCGTCGGCGATGAGGAAGGAGCAGGAACGGATGTGGTCGGCCACGACTTTCAGCGAGGGCGCGTCATCGTTGGCGCAACCGATAGCTTCAGCGGAAGCCTTCAGCAGGCTCTGGAACAGGTCGATCTCGTAGTTCGAGTGCACGTGCTGCAGCACGGCGCTGATACGCTCCAGGCCCATGCCAGTATCCACGCTCGGCGCCGGCAGCGGGTGCATCACGCCGTCCGCGGTGCGGTTGAACTGCATGAACACGTTGTTCCAGATCTCGATGTAGCGGTCGCCGTCTTCTTCCGGGGAGCCGGGCGGGCCGCCCCAGATTTCCGGGCCGTGGTCGAAGAAGATCTCGGTGCACGGACCGCAAGGACCGGTGTCGCCCATGGCCCAGAAGTTATCGGAGGCGTACGGGGCGCCCTTGTTGTCGCCAATGCGCACCATGCGCTCTTCCGGCACACCGACTTCCTTGGTCCAGATTTCGTAGGCCTCGTCGTCAGTGGCGTAGACGGTGACCCAGAGTTTGTCCTTCGGCAGCTTCAGCCAATTGTCGCCGGTGAGGAATTCCCACGCGTAGTGAATGGCGTCGCGCTTGAAATAGTCACCGAAGCTGAAGTTACCCAGCATTTCGAAGAAAGTATGGTGACGCGCGGTGTAGCCGACGTTTTCCAGGTCGTTGTGCTTGCCGCCGGCACGTACGCATTTCTGGCTGGTGGTGGCACGGGTGTAGGCGCGCTTTTCCAGGCCAAGGAAGCAGTCCTTGAACTGGTTCATCCCCGCGTTAGTGAACAGCAGGGTCGGGTCGTTGCCCGGAATCAGGGAGCTGGAAGCGACACGGGTATGCCCCTTCTCTTCGAAGAAGCTCAGGAAGGCTTCACGGATTTCTGCGCTTTTCATAGGTTCTTCCACGGAAACTGCGGCCACGACGGCGGGTGCTAATCGTTATCGGCGAAGGGCGGCAAGCGGAAATCGGCGAAAAAGCAGCAGGTTCTCAAGAATATCCCGGCATTTAACGCCTGTTTCCCACATTGCGCGCGAAACTCGAAGCCGTCTGGCGACGGGCATACGAATCACCGGCAAAGGGCCGCATTATATCGGCCCTGCGCCAGCGGGATAGTCTCTTTGTGCGATAGATGGCGGCTATTTATGCGCGCCATCCGATCAGCCTTGCCGGAAAGTGGCAAAAGCCTCGATCACACGGGGAACATCGGCGGCTTGCACGTCCAGATGAGTCACCAGACGCAAGCGCGCGGCAGGGCTGACGCGAATGCCGCGAGCAGCGAGGAAGTCGCCCAGGGCGCGTGCCTGATCACCGATCTGCACGTAGACCATGTTGGTTTGCACCGGCTCGATGCTGTAACCCAGATCACGCAGGCCCGCCCCCAAGCGCTCAGCATTGGCGTGATCTTCCGCCAGACGTTCCACCTGCTGATCCAGTGCATAAATACCGGCCGCAGCCAGCAGACCGGCCTGGCGCATGCCACCACCAACCATCTTGCGCAGGCGTCGAGCCTTGGCGATCAGCGCCGCGCCACCACAGAGCACCGAACCCACCGGTGCCCCGAGGCCCTTGGACAGGCAAACGGATACCGAGTCGAAGTGCTGGGTAATCTCGCGGGCGTCCACTCCCAGCTTCACCGCAGCGTTGTACAACCGGGCGCCGTCCAGATGCAGGCCCAGACCACGACGACGAGTCAACTCGCGGGCAGCGGCCAGGTAATCAAGTGGCAGCACCTTGCCTTGCATGGTGTTTTCCAGCGCCAGCAGGCGGGTGCGTGCGAAGTGGAAATCGTCCTGCTTGATGGCAGCTTCGACCCTGGAGAGGTCCAGGCTGCCGTCAGCCTCGCCGTCGATGGGCTGGGGCTGGATAGAACCCAATACGGCGGCGCCACCGCCTTCGTACTTATAGGTATGCGCCTGCTGGCCGACGATGTACTCGTCGCCGCGCTCGCAATGGGCCATCAGGCCCAGCAAGTTGCTCATGGTTCCCGTCGGCACGAAGAGCGCTGCTTCGAAGCCCAGGCGTTCGGCCAGCGTAGCTTCCAGGCGGTTGACAGTCGGGTCTTCGCCATAGACGTCGTCGCCCAGTTCGGCACGCTGCATGGCCTCGCGCATCCCGGGCGTGGGTTGGGTGACGGTGTCGCTACGCAGATCGATCAGGCTCATGCCGGGCTCCTTGGATGGGCAAAGGACCCGATCCTAAATGCCGGCACCAGGCGGGTACAGGTACAGAAAGAAAGAAAGAAAGGCGCAGCACCTGTTCACGAACCGACGCGCAGCAGATCGTGGACAGGTTCTCAGACGTCGGCCGGAACTATCAGGATGCCGGCACGCAGGCCGTTCTTCACCTTGGGATTGGGGAAGATGATTCGCGCCCCCTGCTCTTCCACCACCCAGCGGGTACCGGCGATGTCTTCAGCCAGCAGGTAACCGACGGGTAGCTCGCTGAAGTTCTCGATATCCGGCGCAAGGTGCAGGCGGAAGGACTCGCTGTGCTTGATGATCTCGCGCGATACCGAGAACAGTTGCAGGCCGTCCAGGCTTTCACCATCAGCCTCTGGCTCGCACCCTTCGATCAGCCCATGCAGACGCGCCTCGAGCCGGTCGAGGTTGACCTCCTCGTTGCTGCCGAACGGACGTGCCTTGCCCAGTTCCAGGGTAAAGGCCTCGGCATCCAGTCGCGCGTACGTGTAGGAGCTGAAGGTGATGCCAGTCTTGTTCTGCAGCAGCACGGCGTCGATGCCGGCAGCGCGCAGGCGCGCCAGTTCCCTGCGCGAATGCTCGCGACCTTCGACATAGGGGTAGAGGGCGAACTGTTCAATCTTCGACCCACGAATGGCGGTATGCAGGTCGTAATGCAGGCGCAAGCGGTCGGGCTTACTGAAGAAGGCAGCCGCGTAGCGCTCCAGCTCCCCGGCGCGCATGGCTTCGAAACCACTGGATTCGGCGTGCCGACCGTTGAACAGACGGTTGATGTCCTGCTCGACGAAGCGTTCGCCACGACGAATGGCTTCAGGGTTGCCCAGCAGGAAGAGAATGCGTGTACGCGGCTTCAACTGGCCGCGTGCGATGGCCTGGACCAGGCGGTCCAGCAATTCGATCGGAGCGGTCTCATTACCATGCACCCCGGCCGAAAGCAGCAGGTCGAGCCCACTGTCTTCGGCGGCCGGCGGGGTGACGTCCAGCGCCCCCTCCCCAAGCCAGTGCAGACGCACGCCCCCGGATGTCAGCTGGATCTTCTCGGTCGGCTCTCGGCCGGCGAGGGTCAGTTCGAGCAGTTTTCCGAGGGCTAGCATCCTGTTACCTCAATCGTGATCGCAGTCGGGACCATGTACATGGTCATCATCGTCGGCGTCGGCCGGTTCCATTTCCAGTTGCAGGCTGACCAGATTGGTGGCCAGCGGGCGCAGCAGCAGGTTGGCGTACTCGGTGTCGCCCTCCTCCACGTCCACGCCAATCAGCAGCTGGCCATTGCCGGCCTGCTGGATCCAGACTTCCTTGCCCTGCCAGACGACGGCGAAGCGGGTGCAAGAAGTTTCGAGCTGGGTGCCGTCGGTATCTTCGAGGATGAGTTGCAGGGCGTCGGACATTTCAGGTTTCTCAGTTGAGCTGGAAGGGATAAACAGCGCCCAGTTTAAGGATCTGCGTCAGTTCATCCAATGCCGTCCGGCACTCCACCAGCAATTGCGGATCAGCCAGGTCGGACTCGCTGAGGCGGTCGCGATAGTGTTTTTCGACCCAGGTGGTCAGGCTGGCGTGAAGTTGCGGGGTCATGATCACCCCTTGGTTCACCGCGGCCAGTTCGTCTTCCTTCAGTGCCACGCGCAGGCGCAGACAAGCCGGGCCACCTCCGTTCTGCATGCTCTGTTTGAGGTCGAAGACCTTCACTTCGCGGATCGGACCTTGCCCCGAGGTCAGCTCGTTCAGGTAGTTCCAGACATTGGCATTGCCACGGCATTCCTCCGGCACGATCAGCAGCATGCTGCCATCGGCGCGAGTGAGCAGCTGGCTGTTGAACAGGTAGGAACGCACTGCGTCTTCCACTCCCACCGCACTGCGCGGCACGCGCACCGCCTGGAAGCGACCACCACGCTTGCCAAGCTTGCTATCCAGCTCGGCCAGCACCTTGTCGGTCTCGAGGAAGGCATCCTCGTGATAGAACAGCACTTCGCCGTTACCCACAGAAATCACGTCGTTATGGAACACGCCCTGGTCGATAACCGCCGGGTTCTGTTGAGCGTAGACCACACCTTCCGCCCCTAGCCCGTGCAGCCGGGCGACCGCATGGCAGGCTTCCAGGGTCTGCCGCGCGGGATAACGCTGCGGCGACGGGAAACGGGTGTCGAAGGCACTGCGGCCGAAGACGAAGAATTCAACGCCTGCCTCACCGTAGCCCTTACAGAACCGCGTGTGGTTGGCCGCGCCTTCGTCGCCGAACTGGCCTACCGCTGGCAGCGCGGCATGGTGGGCGAAGTACTTGTCGTTGGCGAACATCGCGCCCAACACGCGACTGGTGGTCGGATGCTCGATGGAACGGTGGAACTTGCAGTTCAGGTTGGCAGCAGTGAAGTGCACACGGCCATCCGCGGTATCGGCACTGGGGCTGACGGTGCAGGAGTTGGCGGTCCACATGCTGGACGCGGAGCTGCAAGCGGCCAGCAATGGCATGGCCTCCTTCGCAGCCTGGGCGATGACCTGAGCATCGGTACCGGTGAAACCGAGGCTGCGCAAGGCGGCGACGTCCTGGCGCTCCTGCGGAGCGAACACGCCCTGCTTGAAGCCCATTTCCATCAGCGCCTTCATCTTGCCGAGGCCCTGCAGCGCCGCTTCCTTCGGGTTGGAAACCGCCTGGCTGTTGCTCTGCGAGGCGACGTTACCGTAGGACAGGCCACCGTAGTTATGGGTCGGGCCGACCAGTCCGTCGAAGTTCACTTCATAGGCGTTCACAGGCTGACTCCTGGGGTAAGGGTTGCAGGCAGGGCAAGGGTTTCGCTTTCCAGCGAGGCTACCGGGTAGGCGCAGTAGTCAGCGGCGTAATAAGCGCTGGCGCGGTGGTTGCCGGAGGCGCCGACGCCACCGAAGGGCGCGCTGCTGGCGGCACCGGTCAGCTGCTTGTTCCAGTTGACGATGCCGGCACGGCTCTCGATCAGGAATTGCTGGTAACGCTCGGCTGAATCCGACAGGAGGCCGGCGGCCAGGCCGTACTGGGTGGCATTGGCCTCGGTAATCGCCGCATCGAAGTCGCTGTAGCGAATCACCTGCAGCAGCGGTCCGAAGAACTCTTCATCCGGACGCTCAGCCACGGCGGTCACATCGAGGATGCCCGGAGTCAGCAGCGCCGCGTTCTCCAGCGGCTGGGACATGGCCAGCAGCACCGAGGCACCGCCCGCGATCAGGTGGTCCTGGGCCTTGAGCAGGTGGCGCGCCGCATCCAGGGAAATCACCGAGCCCATGAAAGGTGCGGGCTGGGCATCGAATGCGCCGACCTTGATGGTACTGGCGACGCTCACCAGGCGCGCCAGCAGGGCATCGCCCCAGGCACCCTCGGGCACCAGCAGGCGACGGGCGCAGGTGCAGCGCTGGCCGGCAGAAATGAAGGCCGACTGAATGATGGTGTAGACGGCGGCATCCACATCCTGAACCTGATCCACCACCAGCGGGTTGTTACCGCCCATTTCCAGGGCGAGGATCTTGTCCGGGCGGCCGGCGAACTGCTGGTGGAGCAGATTGCCGGTGCGGCTGGAGCCGGTAAAGAACAGGCCGTCGATCCCCGCATTGCCGGCCAGGGCAACACCGGTTTCACGGGCGCCCTGCACCAGATTGAGCACGCCGGCCGGCAGGCCAGCCTCGATCCAGCATTTCACCGTCAGCTCGGCGACCTTCGGGGTCAGCTCGCTGGGCTTGAAGATCACCGCGTTGCCGGCCAGCAGCGCAGGCACGATGTGGCCATTGGGCAGGTGGCCGGGGAAGTTGTAGGGACCGAACACCGCGACCACGCCGTGGGGCTTGTGGCGCAGCACCGCCGTAGCGTCAGCCAGAGGGCCACTTTTCTCGCCGGTGCGTTCACGGTAGCTCTGGATGGAAATGGCGACCTTGTTGACCATGCTGGTCACTTCGGTGACCGACTCCCACAGCGGCTTACCCGTTTCTTCGCCGATGCAACGGGCGAGTTCGTCGGCATGGCTGCGCAACGCCACGGCGAACTGTTCGAGAATGGCAATTCGTTCTTCCAGCGGGCGTCGTGCCCAGGCCGGGAACGCTGCACGGGCAGCCTTGACCGCTTCGTCCACCTGGACGGCGTTGGCGCCCTGGCCGGACCACACGACCGACTGCGTCACCGGATTCAGCGAATCAAAAGCCTCGCCCTGCCCTGCCTGCCAGTTACCAGCAATGAAATGGGTGCTCATTTAAACGGACTCCTTGGCCGACAGCGGAACAGCGCGAACCGAGGCACCGGCCGAGAGCTTCAGGCGCTTGGCCGTCAGTGCGTCGACCACTAGCGTTCCCGAGGCCAGGCGGGCCGGTGCAGCGGTGATGCGGCAGTCTTCGCGCTTGCGGTTATGGATCAGGAAAGGCGTAGCGTCATCACCTGGCGTACCGACGGCCAGCACCAGGCTCTGGCTGTCGCGCACAGCGCGAATCTTCGACGTTTGGCACTCGATGGCGGGACCGGCATCGAAGATGTCGACGTAGCCCTGGTAGCTGAAGCCCTCGCCCTTGAGCATGGCCAGTGCCGGCTCGGTGTCGGTGTGCACGCGACCGATGATGTTGCGCGCTGCCTCGGAGAGGAAGCAGGTATACAGAGGGAAGCGGGGCATCAGTTCGGCGATGAAGGCCTTGTTGCCGACGCCGGTGAGGTAGTCGGCGCGGGAGAATTCCATCTTGAAGAAGTGCCGTCCGAGGCTTTCCCAGAACGGGGAAACGCCGTGTTCGTCGGACATACCGCGCATCTCGGCGATCACCTTGTCACCGAACAGCTCCGGGAATTCGGCGATGAACAGGAAGCGCGCCTTGGACAGCAACCGACCGTTCAGGCCGCTGCGGTGACCGGCATGGAGGAACAGCGAGCACAGCTCGGAGTTGCCGGTCAGGTCGTTGGCCAGGAACAGGGTGGGAATCTGCCGGTGGATGTGCAGTTCCTGCGAGGCGCTGACGGTCAGGCCGACCCGGTAGTTGTACCAGGGCTCGCGCAGACCCACGGCGCCTGCCACGGCGGAAATGCCAATGACGGTGCCATCGTCGTCCTCGAGAACGAACAGGTAGTCCGCGTCGGCACGCTCGGCCTCTCCACGGAAAGCCTTCTCCGCCCAGCCGACGCGATGCGCCAGGCGCTCCTCATTGGCCGGCAGCGTGGTCAGGCCTGCGCCGGTGCTGCGCGCCAGGTCGATCAGGGCCGGTAAGTCGGCGCTGCGTACGGGACGAACGATCATAGTGCCTCCAGAAATTGCGCCCCCTTCCGTCCGGGAAGGGAGCCAGGGAGAGAGCAGTGCCCTCATCCGGCCCAACCAGGGCCACCTCCTCCCGGCGGAAGGAGGGTCAAAGACTCAAACCGCAATCAGGCGGACGCTGGCGCCTTCACCAACACCCAGCGCTTCGGCCGCTTCCTCACCCAACACCACCGGCTTGCCGGGAACCCAGTCGAGCTCGGCGACGATCGCGCGAAAATCCTGCAGCTGGCCATTGCAAACCAGGTACTGGCGACCGCCCTTGCCCTGGTCGCCAAGCTTCACCGGAACCATGCGGCTCTGGGCGATCGAACGGATGCTCGAGGTTCGGGCATGGAGGGTCGGACCACCGTCGAAAATGTCGATGTAGTTGTCGGTCTCGAAGCCTTCGCGCATCAGGATGTCGAACGTGATCTGCGCACGTGGGTGCACCTGGCCCATGGATTCCTGGGCTTCATCCGGCAACAGCGGCACATAGATCGGGTAGTGCGGCATCAGCTCGGCAAGGAAAGTGCGGCTCTTCAGGCCCGACAGGCGTTCGGCCTCGGTGTAGTTGAGGTCGAAGAAGTTGCGCCCCACAGCGTCCCAGAACGGCGACTCGCCGTGCTCATCGCTGTAACCCACGATTTCCACCACCACGGCATCGGCGAAGCGCTCCGGGTTGCTCGCCATGAACAGCAAGCGGCCACGCGAATTGAGTTCAGCAACGGAGGTGTTCACCAGGTCGCGTTCGACGTAGAAGCTGGTCAACAGGCTGTTGCCGGTGAGGTCGTGGCAGAGCGACAGGACGTGGATCTTGTTGTGGATCGAAAGCGAGCGAGAAGCGTGGACGAAGGTCTCGTTACGGAAGCTGTAGAAGGGCTCGGAGAAACCGGCCGAGGCAACGATCGCCGAGCAACCGGCGAGACGGCCGGTCTTGCTGTCTTCCAGGACGAAGAAATAGCTCTCCTCGCCATTGAAGCTCACTTCGGCGGCGAAAGACGCCTCGGACGCGGCAATCTTCTCGCCCAGCACTTCGGCGTCATCCGGCAACGAAGTGACACCCACGGGGCTATCCGCGGCCAGGCGCTGAACTTCAGCGAGATCGGCCATTTGCGCGGGGCGCATCACCAACATGGGGGTCACTCCTTTTCTTGTTGAAGACTCCGAACGAACCAGTGGTTCCATCCAGAGAAAAGACGGGCCCCTATGGCCCGCACTCACACATGAATCTGTTCCATCCCTGGGATCGCAGCGCAGCGCTTTCCCTGCACTGCGTCCAGCAGAGACTTAAGCCTGGGTCAGCTTGGCGACGGCGCGTTCGAAGCGGTCCAGACCTTCATCGATGTCCGCATCCGGGATTACCAGGCTGGGTGCGAAGCGCACCACATCCGGGCTGGCCTGGAGGACCATCACGGCTTCCTTCTCGGCTGCGTTAAGCACGTCTTTCGCCTTGCCCTGCCAGGCTTCGGAGAGAACGGCGCCAATCAGCAGGCCCAGGCCACGAACCTCGGTAAAGATGCCGTACTTGGTGCCGATGGCCTCGAGGCGAGCCTTGAAACGGTCATGCTTGGCATTGATGCCGCTGAGCACTTCCGGGGTGTTGATCACGTCCAGCACCGCTTCAGCAACAGCGCTGGCCAGCGGGTTGCCGCCATAGGTGGTGCCATGGGTGCCCACGGACAGGTGCTTGGCGATTTCGCTGGTGGTCAGCATGGCGCCGATAGGGAAACCACCGCCCAGGCTCTTGGCGCTGGAGAGGATGTCCGGGATCACGCCGTAGTGCTCATAGGCGAACAGATGGCCGGTACGACCCATGCCACTCTGCACTTCGTCGAAGATCAGCAGCGCGTTGTGCTCGTCGCACAGCTTGCGGGCGCCTTCCAGGTAGGCCTTGTCGGCCGGCAGTACACCACCTTCGCCTTGCACGGGCTCCAGGACCACGGCACAGGTCTTGTCGGAGATGGCGGCCTTCAGGGCTTCCAGGTCGTTGTAGGGCACATGGCTGATGCCTTCCATCTTCGGACCGAAGCCGTCGGAATACTTCGGCTGGCCACCCACGGTCACGGTGAACAGGGTACGACCGTGGAAGCTGTTGGTGGCGGAGATAATCTCGTGTTTCTGCGGGCCATAGACGTCATGGGCATAACGACGGGCCAGTTTAAAAGCCGCTTCGTTGGCTTCAGCGCCGGAGTTGGCCAGGAACACGCGCTCGGCGAACGTGGCATCCACCAGCTTCTTGGCCAGGCGCAGGGCCGGCTCGTTGGTGAAGACGTTGGAGACGTGCCAGATCTTGTTGGCCTGCTCGGTCAGCGCCTTGACCAGCGCCGGGTGCGCGTGCCCCAGGGAGTTCACTGCGATACCGCCGGCAAAATCGATCAGCTCGCGACCGGATTGGTCCCAGACTCGGGAACCCTGACCACGCACCGGGATGAAAGCGGCGGGGGCGTAGTTGGGAACCATCACCTTGTCGAAATCGGCGCGCTCGACCTGCGCATGCTCAACGGACATCAGTTTCTCCTGCCATGAACGGCTAGTGATGAAAGGATTGTAGGGACTGATTCTGGGTTGGCATTGCCGCCATGCGACAACTTCTTACAGCGCCAACCCCGCTAAAACCGGCGCTTATGGAAATGCGACAGAAAGCGTCGGGAAGGCGCAGTTTAAACGCTGATCGCCACTGCTACGCACCCGACGGGAAAATTTCTCCACGGGGTGACTGGTGGGTATTGAGCAAAGGATCGCAGGAGGAATTGTGGGAGCGAATTCATTCGCGAAATGACCGCGACAGATGCGCCGCCACTTCATGAGCAGGACTGTGTCCTGCAATCGCGAATGAATTCGCTCCCACAAAGGAAGGAATTGTTTTCTTAGGTCCGCTCAGCCACAGGAGTCGGCTGCTGGGTCTCGAAGGGGCTGGCGCCGCGGCGCTGGTTGCGGTCTTCGCGCGGGGTAACACCGAAGAAATTGCGGTAGGCGCTGGAGAAATGCGGACCGGAAGAGAAGCCGCAGGACAGGCCGATCTGGATGATCGACTTGCTGGTCTGCATCAGCATCTGCCGGGCCTTGTTCAGGCGCAGCTCCAGGTAGTACTGGCTGGGTACGCGATTCAGGTACTGCTTGAAGATGCGCTCCAACTGGCGACGGGACACACAGACATGCTGAGCGATTTCGTCGGTGGTCAGCGGCTCTTCGATATTGGCTTCCATCAGCAGCACGGCCTGGGTCAGCTTCGGATGGCTGGAGCCCAGTCGATTCTGCAAAGGGATGCGCTGGCGTTCGCCACCCTCACGGATGCGCTCCACAACCAGCTCTTCGGACACCGCACCGGCCAGCTCGGCGCCGTGATCTCGGGCCAGTACCGCCAGCAAAAGGTCAAGCACCGCCAACCCACCACATGCAGTCAGACGGTCACGATCCCAGTCGAACAGATGGCTGGTCGCAATGACCTTTGGGAAGCGCTCGGTGAAGTCGTCCTGCCAACGCCAGTGCACTGCGGCACGGTAACCATCCAGAAGACCCAGCTGTGCCAACGGATAGACGCCAGCGGAGAGGCCACCGACCACGCAACCGGCACGTACCGCCTGCTTGAGCGCAGCAGAGAGTGCAGGTGAAGTCTGTGCCGGCGGCTCGTCGGCCACCAGGAACAGGCGATGCAGGCCATCGAGCTTGCCGACCCAGGCGTCGCCCGGCAGGCGCCAGTTCCCCTCGGGGGCGGGCTCGGCCTGCAGGAAGGACATGTCGTAAACCACTTCCGGATGTAGTCGCTGGGCAACGCGCAGAGCTTCCTCGGCCAGCGCCAGGGTCAGCGCCTTGGTACCAGGCCAGAGGAGAAAAGCGATTCGATGGGCAGTCATGGCAGGCAGCTTAGCAGACCCCGGAGAAAGGAAAGAGACAAGGCGAATCAGGGATTCGAATGCGCTACGGCGGCCCCGAGGCCGCCGTAGCGGAGATCACTTCAGACTGCCGGAAAGGAACTGCTTGAGGCGATCGGATTGCGGGTTTGCCAGCACTTCCTTCGGGCAACCGCGCTCTTCCACCAGGCCCTTGTGCAGGAACACCAGCTGGTTGGACACCTCACGGGCAAAGCCCATTTCGTGCGTGACCACGACCATGGTGCGGCCTTCCACGGCCAGGTCCTTCATGACCTTCAGCACCTCGCCTACCAGTTCCGGGTCCAGGGCCGAAGTCGGCTCGTCAAACAGCATCACTTCCGGTTCCATGGCCAGGGCACGGGCAATCGCCACGCGCTGTTGCTCACCACCGGACATGTGCGCCGGATAGGCGTCCTTGCGATGAGCCACACCCACCTTGGCCAGGTAATGCTCGGCTTTCTCGATGGCTTCCTTCTTCGGCACGCCGAGTACATGCACAGGCGCCTCGATGACGTTTTCCAGGGCGCTCATGTGCGACCAGAGGTTGAAATGCTGGAACACCATCGCCAGGCGCGAACGCATGCGCTGCAGCTGCTTGGCATCGGCCGCTTTCAGGCCGCCGTCCTTGTTGGCCACGAGCTTCAGCTCTTCTCCATTGAGGAGGATCTTGCCGCCGTGCGGCTGCTCCAGCATGTTGATGCAGCGCAGGAAGGTACTCTTGCCCGAGCCGCTCGAGCCGATGATGCTGATGACGTCGCCAGCCTTCGCCGCCAGGGACACGCCCTTGAGGACTTCGTGGCTGCCATAGCGCTTGTGCAGATCTTGGACTTCCAGTTTGTACATGGTTTCGGTCTCGTTTGGCTCAGTCGCTCAGCAGGCGTCCCTGACGAATGGGTTCACGGCCGGCCACCTTGGCCAGCCAAAGTCCAGGTTGCGCAAATCGCATCCTTTCACGCGCAAACAGCACGCCGTCCACCGACGCGCAAACCACCGCATGACGGTCTTCCAGCGGGTCAATCACCTCGAACAGCGGATCGCCAGCCTTGACCTTCGCACCGGCGCTCTGGAGGAAACTCACGACCCCTGAGTGCGGTGCGTAGAGATATTCAGCTCCCTCGAACGGCGTCGCCTCGCAGCAATCCTGCGGGGCCACCGGCCACTGGCCGGTGATCAGGCCCTGGTCGGCAAGGAAGGCCAGGATGGCTTCGGCGCGAGCCTCGGCCAGCGGCTTGTCGGTATCCGCCATGCTGCCCAGCTCCACGGTCGTCGCCATGCAAGCTGGAGGAATCGACGCTTCGGGGAAACGCTGGGCCAGTCGCAACCAGGGCAGCGAGCAGGACTCATCGAATGAACTGCCGCCGGAATCTTCGGCGGTCAGCACCGCGCCGGCTTCCAGGCGAGCAGCCAACGAACGCAGTTCGCTCCAGTGCTGCGGCAGGCAATAGAGATGCACCGCTGCCTCGAAATCGCAGTGCAGATCCAGCACCAGGTCGGCGTCGCAGGCATGCTGCAACAACAGACGCTGCATACCTGCCAGCTCTGAACCCGCCGCTGGCAACGCGGCCAGCGCCTCGCCCATGGCCTCGCGGATGAGCGCCACGTTCGCAGTTGCGTCGCTACCCAGACGGCCGTCCAGGTGCTCTGCCACAAGACTGGCAAGGTCCGCGAAATCACGGTTGAAGTTCTTGCCGCTACCCAGCTCGAAGCGACCCTGCTGGGCAGCCTGGACGAGCTGGCCAAGGCCGACGGGGTTGGCCACCGGCACCAACTCGATCAGGCCCTTCAGGCGACCCTGCTCTTCCAGCTCGCACAGGCGGCGCTTGAGCTCCACCGCCACTCGCATACCCGGCAGCTCATCAGCATGCAGGGACGCTTGGATGTAGGCCTTGCGCTCGCCGCTGCCGAAACGGAAAACCGTCAGCTGGCGGCGGGTCCCCAGGCATCCCCAGGGCAATTCATGGTCGATACGTTGCATGGATCAGGCCTTGCGCGGGGCCAGATAGGCCAGGTAGCGACGTTCGGCCGCCTTGAACAGGCGTACCAGAACGAAAGTCAGGCACAGGTAGAACGCACCCGCAGTGATGAAGGCTTCGAACGGCAGGTAGTACTGCGAGTTCACGGTACGCGCCGCACCGGTGATGTCGATCAGGGTGACGATGGACGCCAGGCTGGTGGTGTGCAGCATCATGATGACTTCGTTGCTGTATTGCGGCAGCGCACGACGTAGGGCCGACGGCAGCAAGATACGGCGGTAGAGCTTGCCGCGGGACATGCCCATGGCCTTGGCTGCCTCGATCTCGCCATGCGGCGTGGCCTTGATACTGCCGGCAAGAATCTCGGCGGTGTAGGCGCTGGTGTTTATCGCGAAAGCCAAGCAGGCGCAGAAGGTCGCATTGGACAGATAGGGCCAAAGCGCGCTTTCACGCACGGCCTCGAACTGGGCGAGCCCGTAGTAGATGAGGAACAGCTGCACCAGCATCGGGGTGCCACGGATCACATAGGTGTAGAGCCAGGCCGGCAAGTTCACCCAGGGCTGTTTGGAAACCCGCATCAGCGCCAGCGGCACAGCTGCGGTCAGGCCCAGCGCCAGGGAAATCGCCAGGAGCTTGAGGGTTACCAGCACACCGCCGAAGTAGAGCGGCAGGCTCTCCCAGATCACGTTGTAGTCGAAGATCATAGTTCAGCCGCCTTGATGCCCACCGAGTAACGTCGCTCCATGTACCGCAGCGCCAACAGCGAGACGCTGGTCAGCACCAGATAGAGCGCGGCAACCGCGAGATAGAAAGTGAAGGGTTCACGGGTCGCATCCGCTGCACTCTTGGCCTTGAACATCATGTCCTGCAGGCCGACCACCGAAATCAGCGCGGTGGCCTTGGTCATCACCAGCCAGTTGTTGGTGAAGCCGGGAATCGCCAGGCGGATCATCTGCGGCACGAGGATGCGGAAGAACACCTTGGCACCGCTCATGCCATAGGCCATACCCGCCTCGCCCTGCCCTTTCGGGATCGCCATGAAGGCGCCCCGGAAGGTTTCCGAAAGGTAGGCGCCAAAGATGAAGCCGAGGGTGAAGACGCCGGACCAGAAAGGATCCAGATCGATGTAGTCGTCATAGCCGACCATGGGGGCGACGACGTTCACGATCTGCTGGCCGCCGTAGAAGATCAGCAGGATCAGCACCAGGTCGGGAATGCCACGAATCACAGTGGCGTAGGTCTCGCCCAGCAGGGACAGCCACTTGATCGGGGACAGTCGGAAGGCGGCACCGATCAGGCCGAGTACCACTGCCATGGTTATGGAAGACAGGGCCAGCAACAGGGTGAGCCAGGCACCATCGAGTATGGTCGAGCCGTAGCCGTTGAGCATGATTCAGATCCTCATGCAGCGCGCCGGGATGCTCCGGGCGGCACCGCCACAACGAAAAAGTGGCACAAACCGCTATGTGAAGTTTGTGCCACTTTCAGGGAAAAGCGATTACTCGCCGTAGACGTCGAACTTGAAGTACTTGTCCTGCACTTCCTTGTACTTGCCATTGGCGCGGATGGCGGCGATGGCAGTGTTGATCTTCTCGGCCAGGGCCGTGTCGCCCTTGCGCACGGCAATGCCAGCGCCTTCACCGAAGTACTTTTTCTCGCTGAAGGCCGGACCTACCAGGGCGAAGCCTTTGCCGGCGTCGGTCTTGAGGAAGCCGTCGTCGATGTTCACCACGTCCGCCAGAGTGGCGTCGAGGCGGCCGGCGTTCATGTCCAGGAAGATTTCGTTCTGCGAGCTATAGCGAACCACTTCGACACCGGCCGGTGCAAAAACGTCGGTGGCGTAGCGATCGTAGATGGAAGCACGTTGCACACCGACTTTCTTGCCCTTGAGGTCAGTCAGCGGGTCATTGATGACGGTGCCTTCCTTCATCGCGAGACGAGCGGGGGTGTGGTAGTACTTCTTGGTGAAGTCCACAGACTTCAGGCGCTCTTCGGTGATGGTCATCGAGGAAAGTACGGCGTCGAACTTGCGTACTTTCAGGGCTGGGATCAGGCCGTCGAACTCCTGCTCGATCCATTTGCACTCGACTTTCATCTCTGCACACAGAGCGTTGCCGATGTCGTAGTCGAAGCCGGTGATCTTTCCTTCCGGAGTCTTGTAGGCGAAGGGCGGGTAAGCGGCTTCGATACCAATGCGCAGCGGCTTGGCGTCATCTGCAATGGCGGCCAACGGCGACAACAGGGACAGCGCCATGGCGCCGAGAAGTGCAATCTTCTTCATGTTATGACTCCTTCAAAGGGATATGGCTTCTGTTGGCAGCGTGAGATTCGCCCAGACGGTCCACGAATTGTAGAAAGAGTCGTCGTCTTTGCTGGCTGAATGCCGTGGGCAAAAGGCTCCGACTGGGTGTGCGGCATTCTAGCCACAGCCCCGAAGTCGATATTTCTTCAATGCGACAACAAATTACAGAAGCACTGGAGAGGGCTCAGAAGAGCATTGACAGGCACAGAGAAAAGTGCCGAAAAGATAACGCACAGAACCTATTTAAAAGGCAATTATCGGACCATAAAAAGCAGAAGCCTTCTATTCCGGGACCTGGCGAAACTCACATAGTTTTCAGAGCCGCGAAAAAAGCCCTGAAAGTGCGCGACACGTTCCCAATGGAACCAGTTTGGTGCATCTCGTAACCAGGACTGTTACCCAAGCTCCCCGCCCCCACCTGAAACCCGATAAGAAATCGGTAATTACAACGAGAGATTGATGCGCTACCCAAGAAGTGCCGATCGGTTATCGCGCTGCATTTCTGCAGCCCCTCATGTCCCCCATCGTAAAAATGCAAAACCCCGCCCCGGCTTGTGGCCAGAGCGGGGTTTTGCGACAAGCCCCGATCAGGCAGCTTGCATGGTGCGGTGAGTATCGATGAGGTGCTGCACCACGCCGGGATCAGCCAGAGTGGAGATGTCGCCGAGGGCATCGTATTCGGCAACGGCGATCTTGCGCAGGATACGGCGCATGATCTTGCCCGAGCGGGTCTTCGGAAGGCCCGGAGCCCACTGGATTACGTCCGGGGTCGCGATCGGACCGATCTCCTTGCGCACCCAGTTCCTCAGTTCCTGACGCAGCTGCTCGGAAGACTCCTCTCCCGCATTCAGAGTGACATAGACGTAGATGCCCTGCCCTTTGATGTCGTGGGGCATACCCACCACCGCAGCCTCGGCAACTTTCGGGTGGGCGACCATCGCGCTCTCGATTTCTGCGGTACCCATGCGATGGCCAGAGACGTTGAGCACATCATCCACACGACCGGTGATCCACCAGTAGCCGTCCTCGTCTCGACGCGCGCCGTCGCCGGTGAAGTACATGCCCTTGAAGGTCTTGAAGTAGGTGTCGACGAAGCGGTCGTGATCGCCGTACAGGGTGCGCGCCTGACCCGGCCAGGAATCGATGATCACCAGGTTGCCTTCGGTCGCGCCTTCCAGGATGTTGCCAAGGTTATCCACCAGCGCCGGTTGCACGCCGAAGAACGGACGCGCAGCGGAGCCCGGCTTCATGGCGTGGGCGCCCGGCAGCGGGGTCATCAGGCAGGCGCCGGTTTCGGTCTGCCACCAGGTATCGACGATCGGGCAGCGGCCCTGGCCGACATTCTCGTAGTACCAGTGCCAGGCTTCCGGGTTGATCGGCTCACCCACCGAACCCAACAGACGCAGACTGGAGCCGTCAGCGCCTTCGACCGCAGCCTTGCCCTCGGCCATCATGGCGCGAATAGCGGTGGGGGCGGTGTAGAGAACGTTGACCTTATGCTTATCGACGATTTTAGCGACGCGGGTCATGTCCGGGTAGTTCGGTACGCCTTCGAACATGACAGTCGTTGCGCCGTTGGACAGCGGACCGTACACCAGATAGGTGTGGCCGGTGACCCAACCGATGTCGGCGGTGCACCAGAACACTTCGCCCGGGCGGTAATCGAATACACGCTCATGGGTCAGCGAAGCGTAGGTGAGGTAGCCCCCGGTGGTGTGCAGTACACCCTTGGGTTTGCCGGTGGAGCCGGAGGTGTAGAGGATGAACAGCGGATCCTCGGCGCCCATTTCCTTCGGCGCGCAGGTGCTACCCGCCACCTTCATCAGATCCTCGTACCAGACATCGCGATGCTGATTCCACTTGATATCGCCACCGGTGCGCTTGACCACGATGATCTTCTGCACGCTGCTGGTTTCGGGGTTGGTCAGCGCGTCATCGACGTTGGCTTTCAGCGGGGTCTTCTTGCCGCCGCGCAAGCCTTCGTCGGCAGTGATCACCACCTTGGAACGGCAGTCTATGATGCGACCGGCCAGGGCTTCAGGGGAGAAGCCACCGAACACCACGGAGTGGATGGCACCGATACGGGTGCAGGCCAGCATGGCGACCACGGCTTCCGGGATCATCGGCATGTAGATGGTCACCACGTCACCGCGATGCACATCCTGGCCACGCAGGGCGTTGGCGAACTTGCAGACGCGCTCGTGCAGGTCGCGGTAGGTGATGTGCTCATGCTCGGAGGGATCGTCCCCCTCCCAGATGATCGCAACCTGGTCGCCACGCTCGGCAAGGTGGCGATCCAGGCAGTTGGCGGACACGTTGAGGGTGCCATCAGCGAACCACTTGATGTCGACATGGTGGTCGTCGAACGAAGTCTGCTTCACCTTGGTGAAGGGCTTGATCCAGTCGAGGCGCTTGGCCTGTTCACGCCAGAAGCCATCGGGGTTGATGACCGACTGCTGGTACATGGCTTTGTAGGTCGCTTCGTCGGTGAGGGACTGGGCGGCCACTTCAGGGCGGACCGGATACAGAGAAGCAGCACTCATGGGTCTTACCTCGGTGGGTAGTTGTTTTTGTATGGCGCCTTTTGTATCCCCCGCCCTTCTGTAGGGCCATTCGACCATGGTCTTACCAAACCCGGACTATGGTCGAAGCAGCGAGAATCGCGTAGTGCCGAGGCCTGGCGAACGAGCCGACCAGGAGCGCCCTCACCTTTCCACGGGCAAAAAAAACCGGCCCATATCCAGGGACATGGGCCGGTGAAGCACTATCGGGTCGTTGGTGAGAGCCCGGGATCAACCCGGAGCACGACACACGGACGACCGGCCGCGTGCCGCACAGTGTCAGACGTGGGCGTCCTGGTATTCCTTCTCGGCTTCGTCGAAGCGCTTGATCATCGCGGCAGACGGGGCGTTGCCGATGCGGCTGAAGATCAGGATGCCGAGGGTGCAGAGGATGAAGCCCGGAACGATTTCGTACAGACCGGTCCAGCCGAAGAAGTTCTTCCACAGGACAACGGTCACAGCACCCAGGATCATACCGGCCAGAGCGCCGTTACGGGTCATGCCCTTCCAGACCAGGGACAGGATCACTACCGGACCGAAGGCAGCGCCGAAGCCAGCCCAGGCATAGGACACCAGGCCCAGCACCTTGCTTTCCGGGTCAGCGGCGATGGCGATAGCGATCACAGCCACCAGCAGCACCATGGCACGACCTACCCACACCAGCTCGGTCTGGCTGGCGTTCTTGCGGAAGAAGGCCTTGTAGAAGTCTTCGGTCAGGGCACTGGAGCACACCAGCAGCTGGCAGCTCAGGGTGGACATCACGGCAGCCAGGATAGCGGACAGCAGCACGCCAGCGACCCACGGGTTGAAGAGGATCTTGGCCAGCTCGATGAACACGCGCTCGTGGTTGGCAGTAACGGCACCAGCCTGGTCCGGATGAGCGGAGAAGTAGGCGATACCAAAGAAGCCCACGGCCACGGCGCCGGCCAGGCAGAAGATCATCCAGGCCATGGAGATGCGGCGGGCATTCGGGATGGACTTGACGGAGTCAGCAGCCATGAAGCGCGCCAGGATGTGCGGCTGACCGAAGTAGCCCAGGCCCCATGCCAGCAGGGAGATCACGCCGACGAAGCTGGCACCCTTGAGCATGTCGAAGTGGGCGGCATCTTTCATCTCGATGGCAGCGAAGGTGGTGTCCATGCCGCCGGTGGCAATCATCACGATGATCGGGGTGAGGATCAGGGCGAAGATCATCAGGCTGGCCTGCACAGTGTCAGTCCAGCTCACAGCCAGGAAGCCACCGACGAAGGTGTAGCAGATGGTCGCGGCTGCACCGGCCCACAGGGCGGTTTCGTAGGAAATGCCGAAGGTGCTCTCGAACAGGCGGGCACCGGCGACAACGCCAGAGGCGCAGTAGATGGTGAAGAACACCAGGATCACCACGGCGGAGAAGATGCGCAGGATGCGGCTGTTGTCTTCGAAGCGGTTGGTGAAGTAATCCGGCAGGGTCAGGGCGTTGCCGTTGTGTTCGGTCTGCACGCGCAGACGGCCGGCAACCAGCAGCCAGTTGAGGTAGGCGCCGATGATCAGGCCAATGGCGATCCAGCTTTCGGAGAGACCGGAGAGGTAGACGGCACCCGGCAGGCCCATCAGCAGCCAGCCACTCATGTCGGAGGCGCCGGCGGACAGTGCGGTAACGAAGCTACCGAGGCTGCGGCCACCGAGGATGTAGTCGGAAAGGTTGTTGGTGGAGCGATAGGCGGCAAAGCCGATCAGCACCATGGCCGCGATATAGATCACGAAAGTGATCAGCATCGGGTTGCTCATACTCATGGGGGTCTCCCCTGCTCGATTGTTTTTATTCGGAGGCGGCGGGTAGTCCGCTTCCGTGGTTGGTATTTGGCGGCCACTTGTGACGGCTACCGGTTTGCTTCCCGACCACGCCAGCCATGGGGCCGAGGTAATCCCGATCGGGCAATCATCACAGGGCGTCCGGCCCTGCCAATGCGACAGCGCACCGTGCCTCTGGAGGCTCGGTCCACCATGCGAATCAGTGGTAACGCCTGGTTGCCTCGCAATGGCCGCTCAAAGGGCGGCCGGCGAAAGGACTGGGCCGACTGGCCACGAGCAGCCAAAGGTAAGCAGGAGCAAGGGAATGCCTGGCTCCGCTCGAGTAGGCGTGAATCGCTTTCGACATCACGCCCTCCTCTCTGGATTCGCTACTACTTCGGTCTAGTACAACCTCTCCAGCCCGCAAGAACGCTTCGAGCTCTGGGCAGCCGCAAGGCGAGTGCGGAATTTAGAGATATGGCACTGCGCCTTTCTTTTAGGATTCTCTGATTCCTTTGCCAGATCCTCTGATTCAGGGAACTTTCCGCCAAAAGGTGCAACCTGTCTGCAAGCCCATGAATAGGACATCCTGCGAATTTCACCAATGTCCACACGAAACAATGGGTTGCCCAAAAGGTACAACCTGACAGAGCCCACCCTGGCAAGGGTGCAACTCTTGGCAGCTAACCGGTGAAAAACTGATCGATGGCGGGCTCGGATGAATGCGACCGCCGCGACAGGAGGGAGCTACTTGCCGCCGCGCAGTCTCTTGGGCGTGAGCCCCAGGTAGCGGCGCATGGCGGTGGTCAACGCACTCTGGCTGGAGAAGCCGCACTCTTCGGCGATCCGCACCAGGGGTTGTTCGCTTTCGCGCAACAGACGTGCGGCGCGATCGAGACGGGTTTTCAGCAGGTACTGGTGGGGCGTCAGGCCCAGGTTGTCCTTGAACTGGGCATGGAAATGACTCGGACTCAGGCAGGCGACCTGGGCCAGTTCCGCCACGCTGATCCGTCGCGACAGATTGCCCTGGATAAAGTCGTCCAGACGCTCGATATCGAGACTCCCCGCCGGGCGACGCTGCACATCCCCGAACAGGCGCAGGTACAGCGCACGCAAAAGAAGGCCGCCCAGGGAGCGAGCCAGCAGCGGATCGCTGCCGTAACGCGCCAGCTCCGCGCCGGCATAGCTCAGGAGGTTCTGGAAGTCCGCATCCAGTTCCGGATAACGCGGCGTCTCGAAAAGGCGCCCAAGCAACTCGAGGTCTTCGGCCGAAGTGCCGTGCTCATCCAGATCGAGGATGAGCATGCGGTTCTCGCCCACACCTGCAAACCCGTGCCCGGCATCTCCCGGCACCAGGCAGGCACGCATCCGGCAGACCTCGCCACCGCGGCCGTCCACCTCGAACTCGGCGCGACCGGCAAGGGACATCACCAACTGGTGGTGGTCGTGGGCGTGGTGATGGGCCTGATCGTCCAGGCGCAGGAGGCGGGCTTCGAGCATGGTGCGATTTGATCAAAATTTGCGCATTCTAGCTGGTGCAACCGGGGTTGCACAGCGCCGCACGGCAGAAGGCCGTGGCTTTGGGTGGTTGAAAAGGCCATCGCCTTGCCCCATCTAGCCTGGGTAAGCCAATAGCCAGGTGCCCCCATGAGCGATCAGGACATCAACGCCGACATCGTCGAAGAAGCCACTTCCAGCCAGCGGACAGGCCTGGTACTGCCTGGCCAGACCCTGCCGGACAAGGTCTACATCATCCCCATCCACAACCGACCGTTCTTCCCGGCCCAGGTACTGCCGGTAATCGTCAACGAAGAACCCTGGGCGGAAACCCTCGAACTGGTATCCAAGACAGATCATCACTGCCTGGCGCTGTTCTTCATGGAAAACCCGCCGGAAGATCCACGTCATTTCGACCCCAGCACCCTGCCGGAACACGGAACCCTGGTGCGCGTACATCACGCCAGCCGCGAAGGCGGCAAGCTGCAGTTCGTGGCCCAGGGGCTATCGCGCGTGCGCATCCGCGGCTGGCTCAAGCGCCATCGCCCGCCCTATCTGGTGGAAGTCGATTATCCACAGAGCCCGCAGGACCCTCGCGATGAAGTGAAGGCCTACGGCATGGCGCTGATCAATGCGATCAAGGAACTGCTGCCGCTCAACCCGCTGTACAGCGAGGAATTGAAGAATTACCTCAACCGCTTCAGCCCGAACGACCCGTCGCCTCTGACGGACTTCGCCGCCGCACTGACTACGGCGCCCGCCCGTGAACTGCAGGAAGTGCTGGACACAGTGCCCATCCTCAAGCGCATGGAGAAGGTGCTGCCGCTGCTGCGCAAGGAAGTGGAAATGGCGCGACTGCAAAGCGAACTGTCCGCCGAGGTGAATCGCAAGATCGGCCAGCACCAGCGCGAGTTCTTCCTCAAGGAGCAGCTCAAGCTGATCCAGCAGGAGCTGGGCATCACCAAGGATGACCGCAGTGCCGACAGCGAGCAGTTCACCCAGCGCCTGGAAGGCAAGGTGCTGCCGGAACAGGCGAAGAAGCGCATCGACGATGAACTGAACAAGCTGTCGATCCTGGAAACCGGATCGCCGGAATACGCAGTCACCCGCAACTACCTGGACTGGTCTACGTCGGTGCCCTGGGGCGTCTATGGGGCGGACAGGCTCGATCTCAAGCACGCCCGCAGGGTGCTGGACAAGCACCACGCTGGGCTCGACGACGTGAAAAACCGCATCCTCGAATTTCTCGCCGTAGGTGCCTTCAAAGGTGAAATCTCGGGTTCCATTGTGCTGCTGGTCGGCCCGCCCGGCGTGGGCAAGACCAGCATTGGCAAGTCCATCGCCGAATCGCTGGGTCGCCCCTTCTACCGTTTCAGCGTCGGCGGCATGCGAGATGAGGCCGAAATCAAGGGCCATCGCCGCACTTACATTGGCGCCCTGCCCGGCAAGTTGGTGCAGGCGCTAAAGGAAGTGGAGGTGATGAACCCGGTCATCATGCTCGATGAGATCGACAAGCTCGGTGCCAGCTACCAGGGCGACCCGGCTTCAGCGCTGCTGGAGACACTCGACCCGGAGCAGAACGTCGAATTCCTCGACCACTACCTGGACCTGCGCCTGGACCTGTCCAAAGTGTTGTTCGTCTGCACGGCCAACACCATGGACTCCATCCCCGGCCCGCTGCTGGACCGTATGGAGACTATTCGCCTCTCCGGCTACATCACCGAAGAGAAGCATGCCATCGCCAAGCGCCATCTCTGGCCACGCCTGCTGGAACGTACCGGCGTGCCGAAGGATCGCCTGTCGATCACTGACGGCGCCCTGACCTCCGTGATCGACGGCTATGCGCGAGAGGCCGGCGTACGCCAGTTGGAGAAGCAGCTGGGCAAGATCATTCGCAAATCCGTGGTGCGACTGCTGGAGGAGCCCGAGGCGAGGATCAAGGTCGGGCAAAAGGATCTGGAAAGCTTCCTCGGCCTGCCGCCGTTCCGCAGGGAACAGCTGCTGACGGGTATCGGCGTGATCACCGGCCTGGCCTGGACGAGCCTGGGCGGTGCCACCCTGCCCATCGAAGCGACGCGCATTCACACGCTGAACCGGGGCTTCAAGCTCACCGGCCAGTTAGGCGACGTCATGAAGGAATCGGCCGAGATCGCCCACAGCTACATCAGCTCGCACCTGAAACGCTATGGCGGCGACCCGACGTTCTTCGACCAGGCGTTCGTCCACCTCCACGTGCCGGAAGGCGCCACACCCAAGGATGGCCCCAGCGCCGGTATCACCATGGCCAGCGCCCTGCTCTCTCTGGCGCGCAACCAGGCGCCGAAGAAAGGCGTGGCCATGACCGGCGAGCTGACGCTCACCGGCCAGGTGCTGCCCATCGGCGGAGTCCGCGAGAAAGTCATTGCCGCGCGCCGGCAGAAGATCTTCGAGCTGATCCTGCCCGAAGCCAACCGCGGTGCCTTCGAAGAGCTGCCGGATTACCTAAAGGACGGCCTGACGGTGCACTTCGCCAGACGCTTCGGGGACGTGGCGAAGGTGCTGTTCGACTGAGGCTGTGCGTCCGGTCCGCGGGAGCGAATTCATTCGCGATTGAATTCGCTCCCGCAGGCTTCTCCAAGCCAGGGGAAGCCGCGTCCCTTCCCCAAGATTTCTTCTCGGAGCCTACGCAAGGGCGAAGTCAGCCGTTATGCTGGCCCCGCCCTTGACCGACGGAGCCGCCGATGTCCTTCGTTCCCTCCCCTCGCCTGCTGTTACCCCTGGGACTCCTCCTGCTCACCGCCTGCGCCCAACAGAAGACCGGCCCGGTAGTACTCCAGGACCAGCAGGATGATTGCCCACTGTCACTCAGCCAGGGCCAACCGCTGGTGTTGACCCTGCCCAGCAATCCCACCACCGGCTTTCGCTGGGTAGTCCGCGACGCAGCCGCCAACGTGCTGCAAAGCCTCGGCCCGGAGGTCTATTCGACACCCGAAGACGCGGGCCTGGTTGGAAGCGCCGGGCAATCCACCTGGCGATTCAAGGCCAGCCAGCCCGGCGAGGGCCGCCTCCGCCTGGATTACCAGCGCCCCTGGGAGACCGACGTGGCGCCGGCCGAATCCTTCGACTGCCAGATCAGCGTCAAATAGCGCCAAATGACTGCACCAATGGCGTCCGCCGCCTGGCGAGCGCCGTGCTGCCTTTCCATAGTGCTGCTCTGACGGATTCGCAGGAGCATTCATGGGAACCTTGATCTTCGGACTGGCCGGGGCGCTGTCCTTCCTCGTCGGTGTAGCACTTGAACTGGACTGGTTGTGCCTGGTCAGCAAACCGGTCCCTATCGTCGCTCTGCTGCTTTGGTTGCGCCGTGCTCCGGCCGGGCCGTATCGCCGCTGGATCAGTATCGGCCTGCTCCTGTCCCTTCTCGGTGACATGTTGCTGGAATGGCCCGCCGACCTGTTCGTCTTCGGTCTTGGCGCCTTCCTGCTCGCCCACCTCGCCTACCTGTGCGCCTACCTACAGCAAAGCCGCCGACTGGCGCCCCTCGCCCTGCTGGTAGCGGCAGGCTGCGGAGGCGGCATCTTCGCACTGCTCGCCTCTGGCGGCCTGGGCGCCCTGCTCCTTCCGGTGGCCTGCTACGCCATCGCCATCAGCGCCATGCTCTGGCGTGCCCTGGCCCGCCTGGGTGCAGAACTCGACCGCAGGTCGGCAGTGCTGGCGGCAGGTGGCGCAGCACTATTCGTACTCTCCGACAGCCTCATCGGCATCAACCGTTTCGTCTCGCCATTCGACGGCGCGAGCTACTTCATCATTCTCAGCTACTGGCTGGGCCAGCTCGGAATCGCGGCCTCCGCTGCGGCATTTTCCAACGAGATACCATCCTCGAAAATTCCATCGGCACCCTCCCCGGAAATCGGCTATAGCAAATAGGCGGACACTCAAATAGGGAGCGTGTGATGGGCAGCCTGGTACGACTGTGGAGCCTGCTTTGCTGTGCGGTTCTTCTCGCAGGCTGCGGTAGCCTGCTGCCCAGCGAGCGAGCCGAAGTCCTGTCGCCATTCAGGGACTACACCGATGCAGAGATCCGTTATTCGCAGGCCGTACCGGGCAAGACAACACGCCCCGAGCTGTTTTCCCTGGGCTTCGATCCGCTGATCCAGGGCAATGGCAAGATGCTTTCCTTCATCGATGTGCGCCTGATGTTCGTCCAGCCGAACGTGCCCATCGACTACTTGCCTGAAGGCCTGATGAAGTGCCTGGAAGCCAAGGATCGCTGCATCGGCTACGCGTTCGAGTTCACCAAGACGGATACCCAGCGAGTCGGCAGCTTCTGGGCAGACGTATTCAACTTCCGCAAGAATCGGGAGTTGCAGGGCTGGATCTTCCGTGCGGTGTTCGTGCTGGTGGATGACACGCTGGTGCACAAGGTGAGCAATGGCGAGCCGAACATCCGCCGGCATGAAGTCAAGCGCAATCCGCTGGGCCCCTTGCAAGGCGCGGGCGAGTTCTTTTCCGATCAGCTGAAGTGAGGGTGGTTTGGCCGCGCCGCACAGTTCGTTAGAATGCCGGCCTTTTCCATTGCTGGTACCGGCCCGTGACCGAACGTCCCGATCGCATCTACGCCAATCCCCAGGCCCAAGTCGCCGACTTCGCCTTTAACGAGGACGTGGTCCGGGTCTTCCCGGACATGATCAAGCGCTCGGTACCGGGTTACCCCACCATCGTCGAGAACATTGGTGTGCTGGCGGCGCAGTTCGCCAAGCCCGGCACTCCGCTCTATGACCTGGGCAGTTCCCTCGGTGCAGTGACCCAGGCGCTGCGCCGCCACGTGAAGACCGACGGGTGCAAGGTCATCGCTGTGGATAACTCCAGCGCCATGGTGGAACGCTGCCGCGAATACCTGCACGCCCAGGACGCCATGTTCCAGGAGTTGCTGCCGGTCGATGTGGTCGAGGCCGATATCCTTGCCCTGGATTTCCAGCCCTGTTCACTGGTGGCGATGAACTTCACCCTGCAGTTCGTACCCCGCGAGCACCGCATCGAACTCCTCAGCCGCATCCGCAAGGCGCTGCTTCCGGGTGGTGCGTTGATCCTCTCCGAGAAGCTGCGCTTCGAAGACACCGAAGAGCACCAACTGCTCACCGAACTGCATATCGCCTTCAAACGTGCCAACGGCTACAGCGAGCTGGAAATCGCCCAGAAGCGCAGCGCGCTGGAAAATGTCATGCACCCGGACAGCCTGGAAGAACACCGCGAGCGCCTGCTGGCCGCCGGGTTTTCCAAGGTCGTGCCCTGGTTCCAGTGCCTCAACTTCGCCTCGCTGATCGCCCTGCCATGATTCGTACGCTGGACCTCGATGCCCTGCAGCAAAAGCTGGCGGGCACTCCCCTGCAGGATTGGGCAGCCGACCTGCCCGCACAACTCGATGCCAGGCTGGCGGTTGGCCACGGCGACCTTGAACGCTGGGGCGCTGCGGTCAACGCACTACCGCCACTACAGCCACAGCAGGTGGAGCTGGCGCAGCGCTTCCTGCTCGACGGCCCCTGTGACGAAGCGACTCGCGCCGCACTGAAGTCCGCGTTGCAGGGACTGATTCCATGGCGTAAAGGCCCGTTCGAACTATTCGGCGTACACGTCGATACCGAGTGGCGTTCAGACTGGAAGTGGTCACGGGTAGCGCCCCATCTGGACCTGCGCGGGCGCCGCGTGCTGGATGTCGGCTGTGGCAACGGCTACTACCAGTGGCGCATGTTGGGTGCCGGCGCCGACAGCGTAGTGGGTATCGATCCGAACTGGTTGTTCTTCTGCCAATTCCTCGCCATGAAGCGCTTTCTCCCAGAGCTCCCTGCCTGGCACCTGCCCCTGGCGCTCGAAGACCTGCCGCCGAAGCTGGAAGGTTTCGACACCGTGTTTTCCATGGGCGTGCTCTACCATCGCCGCTCGCCCATCGACCACTTGTTCGACCTCAAGGACTGCTTGCGCAGGAATGGCGAGCTGGTGCTGGAAACCCTGGTGGTGGAAGGTGACGCCCAGCAAGTGCTGGTGCCCGAGGACCGCTACGCGCAGATGCGCAACGTCTGGTTCCTGCCGTCGGTACCGGCGCTGGAATTGTGGCTGCGCCGCGCGGGCTACGTGGATGTCCGCTGCGTGGATGTCAGCTACACCAGCGTGGAAGAACAGCGCAGTACCGACTGGATGCGTTTCCAGTCGCTGCCCGAGTTCCTCGACCCTGCTGACCATAGCCGCACCATCGAAGGCCTGCCGGCACCCGCACGCGCCGTACTGATCGCGCGCAAGCCTTGACGCTCTCGATGTGTGGGAAAGAAATCGTTTGCGATTGAAGCCTCTCCCAAACGATGCGGCTGAAACAATTCGCCCCCACAGAAACGCAATCCTGTGGGGGCGAGTTCATGCGCCGAGCAGACCGCCGGCCCGGCTTCCGGAGACGCCTTTTATCGTTTGGGGGCGGCCGAAACGATCAGTTGCTTCATCTCGACCACCGCCTGCTTGAAGCCAACGAACAGCGCGTGGGCCACTAGGGCGTGGCCGATGTTCAATTCGTTGATTCCAGGAATGGCCGCAACCGGCTCGACATTGTGGTAATGCAGGCCGTGGCCAGCATTGACGATAAGACCGAGCCTGAGGCCCAGCGCCACGCCTTCCTGGATGCGCTGCAGTTCGCGAGCGGCTTCTTCCGGATTATGGGCGTCGGCATAGCGGCCGGTATGCAACTCGATGGCCGGGGCGCCAACACGGTGGGCCGCCTCGATCTGCTGCGGATCGGCGTCGATGAACAGCGAAACCTCACTGCCAATTTTGGCCAGGCGCTCTACCGCAGCCTTGATGCGTGCCTCCTGGCCTGCAACGTCGAGGCCACCTTCAGTGGTCAGTTCCTGACGCGTCTCCGGCACCAGGCAGACATGCTCGGGACGAATCTCTTCGGCGAAGGCCATCATTTCTTCGGTCACCCCCATCTCGAAGTTCATGCGGGTCTGCAGAACTTCCTTGAGCAGGCGCACATCGCGCTCCTGGATGTGACGGCGGTCTTCACGCAGGTGCACGGTGATGCCGTCGGCGCCAGCCTCTTCAGCGTCCAGCGCTGCCTTCACCGGGTCCGGGTAACGGGTACCACGGGCCTGGCGAAGGGTTGCGACGTGGTCGATGTTTACGCCCAGAAGTACGCGGTTGGCTTCAGTCACGGGGAGGTTCCTTGATCGTCATGAATAGCTCGCGGCTGACCAGCGGCCGGCCGCCCAGATGAGGTGCCAGGGCCTGGCGCATCAAGCGCTTGGCCGCACCGAGGGCGCCTGGGGCGCTCCAGTCGGCTTCAGCCAGCGCAAGGAGTTCGCGGCCCTGGAACAGGCCGGGTTGCAACTGCCCCACCGGTTCCAGTCCGGCATCCGGCAGTAGGCGGTAGATGCCTTCTGGCGCGATGGGTTGCCCGGCGAGGTCCGAATCCAGGGCAAAACCATAGCCCAGCTCGTCCAGCAGACGCCATTCGAATGCGCGCAATAGAGGTTCCAGCGGACGGTTGGCGGCCAGCGCCTGGACGGTAACGGCGTAGTGCTCGAAAAGCGCCGGCTGCGGGTCTTCGGCCGGCAACAGGCGAACCAGCAGCTCGTTGAGGTAGAGGCCACTGAACAGCGCCTCGCCGGCCAGCAGGTTAGGGATGCCGGCGCTCTCCAGTCGGCCAACGTTCTTCAGCTCGCCCCGACCACGAAACTCGGCTTCCAGCGGCAAGAATGGCCTCGCCAAGGTACCGGCCTTGCCGCGGGCACCGCGAAGTACGGCGCGCAGACGGCCTTCGGGCGTAAAGAAGTCGACCAGCGCGCTGCTTTCCCGATAGGCCCTGCTGTGCAGGACGAATGCCGGTAGCGCCGCACTGATCATGGAGAGGCTCAGAGGTCGTTGTAGCCCAGGGAACGCAGGGCACGCTCGTCGTCGGACCAGCCGCCCTTCACTTTCACCCAGAGGTTGAGCATGACCTTGGAGTCGAACATGGTTTCCATGTCCTTGCGGGCATCCTGGCCGATGCGTTTGATGCGCTCACCACCGTCGCCGATGATGATCTTTTTCTGGCCATCGCGCTCGACGAGAATCAGGGCGTGGATATGCAGGACATGGCCTTCCTGCTTGAACTCTTCGATTTCCACGGTGATCTGGTAGGGCAGCTCGGCGCCCAGCTGGCGCATGATCTTCTCGCGAACGAGCTCTGCGGCAAGGAAGCGACTGCTGCGATCAGTGATCTGGTCTTCCGGGAAGAAGTGGTCGCCCTCCGGCAGACGCTCGGCCACCAGACGCTCCAGGGTATCCAGGTTGTGGCCCTGGAGAGCAGAGATCGGCACCAGTTCGGCATTCGGCAGCTGTTCCTGGAGCCAGGACAGGTGCGGGATCAGGTCACCCTTCTCGTCCATGCGGTCGGTCTTGTTCACGGCGAGCAGAACCGGGCCCTGCACATACTGCACTCGTTCCAGTACCAACTGGTCCTCTTCGGTCCAGCGGTCACGGTCGACAACGAAGACGACCACGTCCACGTCCTTCAACGCCGCCGAGGCGCTGCGGTTCATGTAGCGGTTCAGCGCCTTGTCGCTCTTCTTGTGCAGGCCGGGGGTGTCGACGTAGATCGCCTGGACACTACCCTCGGTCTTGATACCCAGCATGTTGTGGCGGGTGGTCTGGGGCTTGCGCGAAGTGATCGCCAACTTCTGCCCGAGGATGTGGTTGAGCAGCGTGGACTTGCCCACATTGGGGCGGCCGACGATGGCGACATAGCCGCAGCGGGGGGGATCGATATCAGTCATTGCCATTCTCCACGCCGAGGGCGACCAGGGCGGCGGCCGCAGCCACCTGTTCGGCGATACGGCGGCTGGCGCCCTGGCCCTGGGTCTTGTCATTCAGCAGGGTGACCTGGCACTCGACGAAAAAGGTTCGGCAGTGCGGTTCACCCTGGATATCCACCACTTCATAACGTGGCAGTTCGCAGGCTCGCGATTGCAGGAATTCCTGCAGGCGGGTCTTGGGATCCTTGTTGGTATCTACCAGGGTCAGGCCTTCCAGTTCATTGGTCAGCCAGGCGAGTACGCGCTCACGCGCGGCCTCCATTCCGGAATCCAGGTAGATGGCGCCGATCAGTGCTTCCAGTGCATCGGCGAGGATCGACTCACGGCGAAATCCGCCGCTCTTCAGTTCGCCCGAACCCAAGCGCAGGTACTCGCCCAGTTCGAAACCACGAGCAAGAAGCGCCAGGGTCTCGCCCTTCACCAACCGTGCGCGCAAACGCGACAGCTGGCCCTCGCGGGCCTGGGGGAAGCGTTCGAACAGCGCCTCGCCAGCGACGAAATTGAGAATGGCGTCGCCGAGGAATTCGAGGCGTTCGTTGTTGCGCCCCGCAAAACTGCGGTGGGTCAGGGCCAGAGTCATCAGACTCTGGTCCTTGAAGGTATAGCCGAGCTTACGCTCGAGACGACTGAGGGATACGCTCACTGGGCTCGCACACGGAATTCTTTGTCGAAGCGCACCACCAGATCGAGGTTCTCGACCAGGGGTTCGCGTTTTTCATACTTCAGGTGTGCCTGGAACTCGTTGTTTTCCAGGGTCACCTTCAACGCCTTGTCCAGGTCCAGGTCTCGGATGCCGTTGACCTGCATGCCTTTGGACACATGGCTATAGAAGTCGGGAATAGTCCTGATTTCCAGGGCTTTCTCGGTTTCCACCGAGGTGATGATCTTCTCCAGGGAGAAGAAATCCAGGTAATGCGGGATGACCTTGAAAGCGGTGCTGGCCAGGAAAGCCACTACGGCCAGGACCAGCAGCCAGCCCATAACCGACATACCCTTCTGCTTACGCGCGAACGTCATGATCGACCTCAATGTCTGTTTTTATTGGAGGCCGGTTGGCCCGCAAGCAAGACTATATAGCGACTGCGGCGCTGTCATGAACAACGCCGCAAAACCGCGATGGCGAGGGGCCTGTGTCAGTGAATCAGGCCTACTCGAGAGAAGTTTGGCAAGTTTCGCAGTTTCGGATCGGGCCAGCTCATCCACACGGCGAACGCCTTGCCGACGATATTACGGTCCGGAACCATGCCGAGCAGGTCTTTCGGAATGCGGGGATCGTTCCAGTAGCGGCTGTCGTTGGAGTTGTCCCGGTTGTCGCCCATCATGAAGTAATGCCCCTGGGGCACCACCCATTCGCGGCCCGGCTCCATGCGGTAGCGCTTCATTTCCTTGCGGATCAGGTGTTCGGCTTCGCCCAACTTCTCCTGGTAGAGCATGGCGCTACCCAGGGTGCCCGGCTCTTCGCCCAGCAGCTTCTCGGCGACCGGTTGACCGTTGATGGTCAGGCGCTTGTCGCTGCTGTAGGCGATGCGGTCACCCGGCAGGCCGATAACACGCTTGATGTAGTTGATGTTCGGGTCGCTGGGGTAACGGAACACCATGACATCCCCGCGCTGTGGGTCACCCACTTCGATCACCTTGTTATCCAGCACGGGCAGGCGGATGCCATAGGCGAACTTGTTGACCAGGATGAAATCGCCCACTTCCAGAGTCGGCTTCATCGAGCCTGATGGGATCTGGAAAGGTTCGACCAGGAAAGAGCGCAGCACCAGCACGATGGCCAGCACCGGGAAGAACGACTTCCCATACTCCACCAGCAGCGGCTCCTTGTTCAGCCTGTCGAGGACGTCCGGATCGGGCTCGTTGACCTGCCCCTCGTAGGCGGCAATCGCTGAGCGCCGGCGCGGAGCCAGCAAAACAAGGTCGACAAGCGCGAGGACGCCGCTAACTGCCACGGCAATAACCAACAACAGCGGGAAATTGATCGACATAGACCCTAACTATCCACTTTGAGCACAGCAAGGAAGGCTTCCTGCGGGATTTCCACGCTGCCGACCTGCTTCATCCGTTTCTTACCGGCCTTCTGCTTTTCCAGCAGCTTTTTCTTGCGACTTACGTCACCGCCGTAGCATTTGGCCAGAACGTTCTTCCTGAGCGCCTTTACGGTAGTCCGTGCAACGATCTGTCCACCGATCGCTGCCTGAATCGCGACGTCGAACATCTGCCGCGGAATCAGTTCCTTCATTTTCTCGGTCAGCGCGCGGCCTTTGTAGTGGGCCTGGTCGCGGTGCACGATGAGTGCCAGGGCATCGACCTTCTCGCCATTGATCAGCACATCCAGCTTCACCAGATTAGCCGGTTCGAAACGATCGAAGCTGTAGTCCAGCGACGCATAGCCACGACTTACCGACTTCAGGCGATCGAAGAAGTCGAGTACCACCTCGTTCATCGGCAGGTCGTAGCAGACCTGGACCTGCGAACTGAGGAATTGCATGTCGCGCTGGACGCCACGCTTCTCGATGCACAGGGTGATGACGTTGCCGAGGTGCTCCTGAGGTACCAGGATGTTGGCGCGGACGATGGGTTCGCGCATTTCGGCGATAGAGGCGAGGTCGGGCAGCTTGGACGGGTTGTCGACGTATATCGTTTCGCCGTTCTTCTGCACGATCTCGAAGACCACGGTCGGCGCGGTGGTGATCAAGTCCAGGTCGTATTCGCGCTCCAGGCGCTCCTGGATGATCTCCATGTGCAGCATGCCGAGGAAGCCGATGCGGAAACCGAAGCCGAGGGCCTCGGAGCTTTCCGGCTCGTACTGCAGGGCCGCGTCGTTCAGGGTCAGCTTCTGCAGAGCTTCACGGAAGTCCTCGAAGTCGTCGGAACTGACCGGGAACAGACCGGCGTAAACCTGCGGCTTGATGCGCTGGAAGCCAGGTAAAACGTCCACGTCCGGAGTGTTGGACAGGGTCAGGGTATCGCCTACCGGTGCACCCAGGATGTCCTTGATACCGGCAATGATAAAACCTACTTCACCGGCCTTGAGGTCAGCCATTTCGGTGTGTTTCGGGGTGAATACGCCCACGCTGTCCACCTGGTGGATCTTGCCGGTGGACTTCACCAGAATCTTGTCGCCCTTCTTCACACGGCCATGCTTGACGCGTACCAGAGAGACTACGCCCAGGTAGTTGTCGAACCAGGAGTCGATGATCAGGGCCTGCAACGGTGCGTCGATCTCGCCTTCCGGAGCCGGGATCACTTCCACCAGGCGCTCCAGCACGTCGATCACACCCATGCCGCTCTTGGCGCTGCAGGGAACGGCGTCGGTGGCGTCGATGCCGATGATGTGTTCGATTTCTTCCTTCACCCGCTCCGGCTCGGCCTGGGGCAGGTCCATCTTGTTCAGCACGGGCATCACTTCCAGGCCCTGCTCGATGGCGGTGTAGCAGTTGGCCACGGACTGGGCTTCAACACCCTGGCCGGCATCCACCACCAGCAGCGCGCCCTCGCAGGCAGCCAGGGAACGGCTGACTTCATAGGTGAAGTCCACGTGGCCGGGGGTGTCGATGAAGTTCAGTTGGTAGGTCTTACCGTTCTGTGCCTTGTAGTGCAGGGTGACGCTGTGGGCCTTGATGGTGATGCCGCGCTCGCGTTCCAGGTCCATGGAGTCCAGTACCTGGGCCTCCATCTCGCGATCGGACAGGCCGCCGCACATCTGGATGAAGCGGTCAGCCAGGGTCGACTTGCCATGGTCGATGTGGGCGATGATGGAGAAATTGCGGATATGACTCAGGTCACTCACAGGTCAACACTCAAAAGAAGCCGCAAGCAGGTTGCTCGCCGAAAAATAGCGGGGGAGTTTACCTGATCGGCGACCTACCCGTCACGCCCATGCGGCGGAAGGCAGAAACGAAAAAGGGCGGCCAATGGCCGCCCTCTCCTACTGCAACTGCTTTACTCGGCCAGCTTGAAGGTAATGAAGCTGGCGCGCCCCTGACGCAGGACACGCATGGACACCGAACGATTCTTCGGCAGGTCCTTGGCAACCTGGGTGAACGCCTTGGCAGAAGTGATGGCCTGATTGTTCAGGTGGGTAATCACATCACCCGGACGCAGCCCCATCATGGCAGCCGGACCATCCTGGACTTCCTTGATCACTACGCCGCCCTGGATATCCAGGGACTTTTTCTGCTCATCGGTCAACTCGACCACGCTCACACCGAGGCGATTACTGCTGCGCTCGACGCCGTCGCCGGTCGCGGCCGCCATTCCATCGCCATCCTCCGGAAGCGCGCCAATGGCCATGTCGAGCGACTTGCGGCTACCGCCACGCACTACATCGAGCTTGATCTTGCTACCCGGCTTGAGGTTACCCACCAGATGCGGCAGGTCGGCGGAAACCACGATGGGCTGGCCGTTCATGCTGAGAATGACGTCACCAACCTGCAGACCGCCCTTGGCCGCCGGACCACCTTCCTGGACCTGGGCAACCAGGGCACCGGCCGGCTTGTCCAGGCCGAAGGATTCGGCCAGGTCCTTGTTCACTTCCTGAATCACGACGCCCAGCCAACCGCGGCTGACCTTGCCTTCGGACTTGAGCTGGTCGGCCACGCTCATGGCCACGTCGATCGGGATGGCGAACGACAACCCCATGAAGCCACCGGAGCGGGTGAATATCTGGGAGTTGATGCCGACCACTTCGCCATCCAGGTTGAACAGCGGACCACCGGAGTTACCCGGGTTGATGGCTACGTCGGTCTGGATGAACGGTACATAGTTCTCGTTCGGCAGGCTGCGCCCCTTGGCACTGACGATACCGGCGGTCACCGAATGATCGAAGCCGAAGGGCGAACCAATGGCCAGCACCCAGCTTCCCACCTTGAGCTCGTCGGATTTGCCGATCTTCACGATTGGCAGATCCTTGCCCTCGACCTTCAGCAGCGCCACGTCGGTACGCGGATCAGCACCGATCAGCTTGGCTTCCAACTCACTACGATCAGACAGACGCACGATGATCTCGTCGGCATCAGCCACCACATGGTTATTGGTCAGGACATAGCCGTCCTTGGAAATAATGAATCCGGAACCGAGGGACTGCGCCTCGCGCTGGCGGCCACCCTGGGGATTGCGCGGCACTTGCGGCATGTTGCGCTCGAAGAACTCGCGCAGCATGGGCGGCAGGCCTTCCAGGTCAGGCATTACCTGGGCACCGGCCGCACCGCGCTGGGGCAGTTTCTGCCGGGTACTGATGTTGACGACTGCCGGGGACGCCTCTTCGACCAGAGGCGTAAAGTCCGGCAGTTCGGCACGGGCCACGAGGGTTTGACCGAGCAGCAGCAAGGCTGCCACGGCGGTCATGCAGGATTTGAGGTTAAGCATCGACATACAGCTCCCGTCGCATAACGAGTGGTATGAACTCACCGGGCCGCCCGGCCCTGCGAGCAAAACAGAAACACAAAAGCAAAACAGGCCGGGAGCATCAGCTCCAGGCCCGGTGGAACATCGTGAAAAAGACAAGGCGGGAGCCTGGGCTCCCGCACTGCAATTCGGACGCAGATCCTGTAGCAGGGATCATTGTGTCGCAGTGGCCTCCGCTGCCCGCATGGACAGGGCAACCCGTTCGGCCGTTCCCAATGGAATCTCACCGACTACGGTCACCATAACGTCGCCATCTGGCGTACTGACCCGTTTGGACACCATGACTGTCGGCCCTAGCTGACTGCGCGCATCTTCGACGACGGCTCCATGCAGCGGCTCGAGGAATACCGAGAAGCGCGCCAGCCCGTCACTGTAGAGCAGGCTGGACACAGAGTCGGAGGACACCGGACTACGACGCTCCTGGGCACTGGAGAGGCTGAATCCCGGCGGCAGCCATTCGGAACGCCAGTGGGCCGGCTTATCGCCCGGCGCCTCGGTGAGCCGTACAGCCTTGCAAGCGGAGCTGGGCTGCACATCGGCATCAGCCGGAGTCCCAGCGGTATCGATGTTGGTAAACTGGAAGCGTTCCAGAAGCTGCCCCTTGTCGCTGAGGAGCAGGGACTTGAGCGGCAGGCCGGTATCCCGGTCCAGATGCAACTCGAAGCCATAACGATGCTGATCACGCGGGGTCAGGGTCAGCACCGTGGCCGGCCGCCCGGCTACACGTGACTCACCCGCCAGGCGCAGGTCATACCATTCGGAAAGCTGCTTGGCGTCGAGCGCCCTGGCAGGCCAGACTTGGCCATCGGACAACTGATCGGAAAGGGAACCACCCATGCACTGGGTGCGGCCATTAACCCGCACCACTTCCTGGGCCGGGCCATCGAGCTGTAGAAGACGCTCGCGCACCTCCCCACCCTGCTGGACCTGATGCCAGACTTTATGGGTGGAGAAGCTCCCATTTCGCTCGTAGACGAACGTTCCCTGGAAACTCTGGCGCTGCTCCGCGTCAGCGAGGCGCTGCAGCCAGTCCTGAGCGTCGGCGGCCAGAGCTGGTTGAGCCAACCAGCCGCCAAGCAAGATGATTACCGGTAGTGCGCGCATGTTCCTCCTCAGCGGCTCTCCAGACTGGCAGCGCGGGCGTATGGCAGAGCACTATCGCTACCGCTCATGGCCGCCTGCTGCGCGTGTTGCCGCAGGTAAGCCGGCAAGCGCTTCTCATGCCAACCAGAAGACGACTGGGTCGCGCCGATGGGCTGCTGTACCTGCTGGGCATCCTCACTATAGCCAGCCAGCACGGCACCTTGCTGGGCCTGCGGCATGACCATGGCGGGTTGGCCAGCTTGCTGCTGCGCCAGTTGCTGGGTACCTGCGGCTTCGTCCTGGTTGTACAGGCGCACACCTGCCAACACGGCCACAGTCACCGATGCGGCAACAGCAAGGCGACCCAGACTACGCCATGGCCCCCGAACCACCTTGACCGGCGGCGCGGCGTCCTCGGCCAGGGCAGCCGATACGGCAGCTGCGATGTCCAGGCGCGGCTCCAGTAACTCCTTGTGCATCACGGCCCGAGCAATCTGGTAACGCGACCAGGTTGCCCGCAACTCTTGATCTTCGCTGGCGGCGAGAACTCGACGCAGCTCCAGTTCGTCCGCCTCGTTATCCATCACCGCGGACAGCGATTCCTGCAAAGCTTCACGACTCATGGCGGTTCCCCTCTTGGCTGTCGCCGCTGTCTCAGGTTCCATGCAACAGAGGTTGCAAGGCTTTATCGATGGCTTCCCGCGCCCTGAAGATGCGGGATCGCACAGTACCGACCGGACACTGCATGACACTCGCAATGTCTTCGTAACTAAGTCCGTCGAACTCACGCAAGGTCAACGCCGTACGCAAGTCTTCTGGCAGTTGCTGGATGCTCCGGTGCACTGTGGCCTCGATCTCGTCGCGGAGCAGGGCTCGCTCTGGCGACTCGATATCCTTGAGGGCGTGGTCGCCGTCATAAAACTCGGCGTCCTCAGCACTTACATCGCTATCTGGCGGGCGTCTGCCACGCGCTACCAGATGGTTCTTCGCCGTGTTGATGGCGATACGGTACAGCCACGTATAAAACGCACTGTCGCCGCGGAAGTTTCCGAGCGCACGATAAGCCTTGATGAAGGCTTCCTGGGCTACGTCCTGGGCTTCCTGGGCGTCGTGCACGAACCGCACGATCAACCCGAGAATCTTGTGCTGGTATTTCAGCACCAGCAGATCGAAAGCCCGCTTGTCGCCTCGCTGCACCCGTTCGACCAGTTGCTGATCCTCTTCCTGGGTTAGCATGAACACTCCTCATCGATCTCGAAGGGGTGTTGCGCCAGCCAGTGGATCGGCTTGCCAAAATAGACTCGGGCGTTGCGCAAAAGTTCTCCCCTCCAAGCAAGCTTCCTGCAGATTGTTTTTTCATCTGCACGGAATGACGCAGCAGGGCTCGCGGCCGTGCTGCGCCGAATATAAGTCGCTTGATCTACAGGCATCCGGGTTGCACAGTTCAAGTGCATTCGTTGCATGAGTGTAAGCAAGCACCGTCTCTTCAAAATGGTGACCCTGAATGGAACCCGAACGACTAAAAAAGTTCCGTAGCACCATGCATGGTCATAAGCGCGCTATTGTGCCGTCCACCCCAGCTATATACTAGCCGCCGCTTTTTTCGCGGGAACCGACATGAGCCAACATTTCCAGCATGACGTACTGGTCATCGGCAGCGGCGCCGCCGGCCTGACCCTGGCCCTTACCCTGCCCTCGCACCTGAACATCGTGGTCCTGAGCAAGGCCGATCTCAGCAATGGTTCGACCTATTGGGCCCAAGGTGGTGTCGCCGCCGTGCTGGATGATACCGACACCGTTGACTCCCACGTCGAGGACACCCTCGTGGCCGGTGCCGGCCTGTGTCGCGAAGACGCCGTGCGCTTCACGGTAGAACACAGCCGCGCGGCCATCCAATGGCTGATCGACCAGGGCGTGCCGTTCACCCGCGACGACGAAAGCGCCCGCGAAGACGGCGGCTTCGAGTTCCACCTGACCCGAGAAGGCGGTCACAGCCATCGGCGCATCATCCATGCCGCCGACGCCACCGGCGCCGCCATCTTCAATACGCTGCTGGAACAGGCCAAGAAACGGCCCAACATCCAGTTGCTGGAGCAACGGGTGGCCGTCGACCTGATCACCGAGCGCAAGCTCGGCCGCGAGGGCCAGCGCTGCCTGGGCGCGTATGTACTGAACCGCAACAATGGTGAAGTGGATACCTTTCACGCCCGCTTCACGGTGCTCGCCTCCGGAGGCGCCGCCAAGGTCTACCTCTATACGAGCAATCCCGATGGTGCGTGCGGCGACGGTATCGCCATGGCCTGGCGCGCCGGCTGCCGGGTAGGCAACCTGGAGTTCAACCAGTTCCACCCCACCTGCCTCTATCACCCGCAAGCCAAGAGTTTCCTGATCACAGAAGCGGTACGGGGCGAGGGTGGACTGCTCAAGCTGCCCAACGGCGAGCGCTTCATGCAGCGCTTCCATCCGCGTGCCGAACTGGCCCCGCGCGATGTCGTGGCCCGGGCCATCGACCATGAGATGAAGCGCCTCGGCGTGGACTGCGTCTATCTGGACATCAGCCACAAACCAGCCGAGTTCGTGAAGAGCCACTTCCCCACTGTCTACGAACGCTGCCTGGACTTCGGCATCGACATCACCCGCGAGCCCATCCCGGTAGTTCCCGCGGCCCACTACACTTGCGGCGGCGTGGTGGTGGACAAGTTCGGGCGCACTGACATTCCCGGTCTCTACGCCATTGGCGAGACCAGCTTCACCGGCCTGCACGGTGCCAACCGCATGGCCAGCAACTCCCTGCTGGAGTGCTTCGTCTACGGCCGCTCGGCAGCGGAAGACATGCTCGGCCAGTTGGAGGCTGTACAAATGCCCACCAACCTGCCGACCTGGGACGCCAGCCAGGTAACCGACTCGGACGAGGACGTGATCATCGCCCACAACTGGGACGAACTGCGGCGCTTCATGTGGGACTACGTGGGCATCGTGCGTACCAACAAGCGCCTGCAGCGCGCCCAGCACCGGGTACGCCTGCTGCTCAGTGAAATCGACGAGTTCTACAGCAACTACAAAGTCAGCCGCGACCTGATCGAACTGCGCAACCTGGCGCAGGTGGCGGAACTGATCATCCGCTCTGCCATGCAACGCCACGAGAGCCGTGGCCTGCACTACACACTGGATTATCCGGACCTGCTTCCGGAAGCCAGGGACACTATCCTGGCTCCGTCCACCTTCGGCGACTGAATCCCAGCCTCACCCGCAACCGGCGGTGCTGCTCCCGATCGAGCGCATCCGCCGGAATGCATAAACCACCGCTCCGGAGCGTTCCTGGAACCCGAAAGCGCAGGATCACCGCCAGCGGTAACGCCATGCTGTCAGGGCGCAAGCGCACCGGCGTCCAGCCATCCACAGCTCGCCATAACTGCCAGCCATCGTCGTTCAGGCGTAATCCGGTAAAAGCCTTGGGGGACGTCAGGAGAATCTGCCTGGGCAGGCACCAGGCTGCGTGAGCCACGCAGGCAAGAAGGCCGCCCATCCGCGCCCAATGCGGTATGTCGGCAAGCGACAAGGCCAGAACGGCCAGGAATGACAGGATCAGGTAGAGCACCAGCAGGCGCCGCGACGGGCGCCAGTGGCATTCGAAGGCGTTACTTGGGCTGGACACGGTCCAGAATCATGCGAACCATGCGGCGCAAATCCGCATCTTCCGGCTCACCGCGCTGCATGAACCAGCCGAACATGTCCTGGTCTTCGCATTCCAGCAGTTTGCGGTAGCGGGCCTGGTCTTCGGCGTCGAGACTCGGATAGACCTCCTTCACGAAGGGGACGAGGAGCACGTCCAGTTCAAGCATGCCGCGACGGCTGTGCCAGAAGAGTCGGTTCAGTTCAATTGAGTCGGCCATCACAGCGCCTCCAGGAATGAGGCGCGCATTATAACCACAGCCGCCGCCCCGGGCACCCGCTGACAAGCCACCGGCGGGACTCTATGATGGCGCCCCAGACTTTTATCCAGCGATCCGCAATGGCCGACTCAGCATTCTTCTGTCCGCTCACCCATGAAGGCCTGCTCGCCGTCCGCGGCGTGGATGCCGCGAAATTCCTCCAGGGCCAGGTTACCTGCAACCTCAACTACCTGGACCAGGCCACCAGCAGCCTGGGCGCCCGTTGCACGCCAAAGGGCCGGATGACGTCCAGCTTCCGCATCCTCATCGAAGGCGAGGGTCTTCTCCTGGCCATGGCCAACGAGCTGGTCGAAACCCAACTGGCCGACCTGAAGAAATATGCCGTCTTCTCCAAGTCCACCTTGACCGACGAAAGCGCTGACTGGGTACGGTTTGGGCTCAGCCAGGGGGATGGGGTGCTACTTGCCCTGGGTCTCGACCTGCCACAGACCTCCGACAGCGTCGCCCGTGAGGGCAAGCTGATTGCCGTGCGCCTGGCCGACGGCCGCGCTGAGCTCTGGGCGCCCAAAGCCGAAGCCGCCACTCTGGAAGCCCGCCTGGCTGCGCAGCTGCCGCAAGCGCCGCTGGATGCCTGGCTGCTGGCCCAGGTGCGCGCTGGCATTGGCCAAGTGTTCGGCGCCACCCGCGAGCAGTTCATTCCGCAGATGATCAATCTCCAGGCCCTGGGCGGCGTCAGCTTCAAGAAAGGCTGCTATACGGGCCAGGAAATCGTTGCCCGCATGCAGTACCTGGGCAAACTCAAGCGCCGCCTCTACCGACTGGCTCTGGCCGCGGGCGAGCTGCCCCAGGCCGGCGCCGAACTTTATTCCCCGGTACACCAGAGCTCCGTGGGCGAAGTGGTGCTGGCAGCCCCGGCGCCGAACGGCTGCGAACTGCTCGCCGTGCTTCAGGAAGACGCCGTGAGCGATGGCCGCATCCACCTCGGCACCGCCGATGGCCCGGCACTAAACCTGCTCGACCTGCCCTATACCCTGGACGCCGACCGCGAAATTCAACGCTAGGTTTGTACGAAAGGCCGCCGAGCGAGGTCAGGCAAGGCGAAGTCGGCCGAAGAAGCACGGTTTGCATGTTGTAAATGAGCCTTCTGAGACCGACTTCAACGCAGCATCACTGAGCGCAGGCACTTTTCGTACATCACTCCCCCTTCCGGCCACTGACGAGACATTCAATGAGCAAGCTTGCCGACAAAGTCCTACAAGACCTCACCAAAGCCATCGAATGCGATGAACTGGTGCTGCCGACCCTGCCGGAAGTGGCGCTGAAGGTGCGCGAAACTGCCGAAGACCCGAACTCCGGCATCCAGGACCTGGCCAAGGTCATCGGCAACGACGCCGCGCTGACCGCCCGAATCATCAAGGTGGTGAATAGCCCGCTGCTGCGTACCAGCAAGGAAATCACCGACCTGCAGATGGCTATCAGCCGTCTCGGCATCAACTACACCAGCAACCTCGCCACAGGCCTGGCCATGGAGCAGATGTTCCAGGCCACCACCGATGTGGTCGACCGCAAGATGCGCGAGGTCTGGAACAAGAGCACTGAAATCGCTGGAATCTGCCACGTGCTCTGCCGCCACTACACCCGCCTGATGCCCGACCAGGCCACCCTGGCCGGTCTGGTGCACCAGATTGGCGTACTGCCAATCCTCACCTATGCCGAAGAGCACAACGAGTTGCTGGCGGACTCCATCAGCCTCAACCACGTGATCGAGCGTATTCACCCGCTCATCGGCGACCGCATCCTGCGCGCCTGGGAATTCCCCGAGCCGATCGCCGCGGTTCCCAGCCAATACCTGGACTTCAGCCGCAACTCGGCCCGCGTCGACTACATCGACATCGTCCAGGTCGCCACCCTGCAGAGCTACCTCGGCAGCGAGCATCCCTACACCCAGCTGGACTGGGCCAATGTGCCCGCCTTCGCCAAGCTCGGCCTCGACCCGAACGTCGACATGCAGGCTGACGAAGACCTCTCTGCCGCCATGGAAGCGGCCATGGGCATGCTCCAGTAAACACCCACGCGCATTCATCCATCCGGCGCTAGACTCAGCCTTCTTCTGACGTCGCTGGATGGATCCGGATGCGCGTACTCCTTCTCGCCCTCTGCCTGCTGTGCCACTGCTTCGCCGCCGCGGAAGAGCTTCGCCTGACCAACGGCGAATGGGCGCCCTACCTTGGGGCCAAGCTACCTCACCAGGGCGTGGCATCGCGCATAGTCGAAGAAGCGTTCGCCCTGGAGGGCGTCAAGGTGCAGTGGGAGTTCTATCCCTGGGCCCGCTCGATGCACCTGGCCGAACGCGGCGAGCGCGCCGGCACCGCCGTCTGGCTGCGCAGCCCGGAACGGGAGCAACGCTTTTTCATCAGTGACCCGGTCGTGGAAAGCAGCTACTACCTCTTCCACCGTAAGGATCGCCCCCTCGACTGGACACACATCGCCGACCTCAAGGGAGTACGCCTGGGCGGCGCAATTGGCTATGACTACGGGACGACCTTCCAGCAGGCCGAGCGCAGCGGCCAGATCCAGGTCAAGCGCCTGAGCGGCGAGGAACAGGGCCTGCGCATGGTGCTTGCCGGACGGCTCGACGCATTTCCCATGGACAAGGTGGTCGCCTTCGCCCTGCTCAATGACAGGTTCAGCTCCACCGATCGCAAGCAAATGAGCTTCCATCCGCTGCCGCTGCGCAGCGACAGCCTGCACCTGATGCTCTCCCGCGAGGTGCCCGGCAATGCCGAGCTGATCGTCCGCTTCAACCAGGGTCTGGCCCGATTGCGCGAAAGCGGCAAGGTTGCCCAGTACCTGATGGAAGTCCAGCAGCCGCTGAGCCTGGCGCCTTGAATGTAGGGGCGATTTCAATCGCCAAGCAATCCGCAGGTTCGCCCAGCAAACTAAAGGGGGGCAGCTACACCGCCCTTGGCGAATGAGTTCCCCCCCACAGGGGTTCAGCCTCGATACCAAATCAGGCCGGAGGGAAACTCACCCGTACCTTCAATCCGCCGCTGTCGCCATCGTGCAGGCTGATCTCCGCCTGATGGGCGCGGCAGATCTCACCGACGATGGCCAGACCCAGCCCTGCGCCGCCACTCTGGGCATTGCGGCGATAGAAGCGCTGGAACACCTTGTCGCGCTCCTCCGGTGGAATACCGCTGCCGTCGTCTTCGACTTCCAGCAAAGCAGGAGAACGCACCCGAAGGATCACATTGCCGCCCTTGGGCGTATGGGCCAGTGCGTTGTCCACCAGGTTGCAGAGCAGTTCATTGAGCAAGGTCGGCTCGCCCATTACCCAGACCTGATCTTCCGCCTCCAGGGCGAGTGCGATACCACGTGCGTGAGCCAGGGGCGCCAGCGCCATGCCCAGTTCCCGGGCCAGTTGGCCCAGTTCGATGCGCTCAGCACCGCCTTCGGCAATGGCCCGCGCACCGCTTTCGATACGTGCCAGGGACAACAACTGATTGGCCAGGTGGGTCAGGCGGTCGGTGTTCTGCGCCGCCTCCTCAAGGGTCGAGCGCCAAACCGCCGGTTCGTGCTCACGCAAGCCTAACTCCACCCGGGCCTTGAGGGCGGCCAGCGGCGTACGCAACTCGTGGGAAGCGTCGGCAATGAAGTCCGCCTGGCGCTGGAACAGCCCGCGCAGACGTTCGGTGAACTGATTCAGCGCATCCACCAGTGGACGCAATTCGCGCTGTACCGCCACTTCCGGCAACGGGCGAAGATCATCCACCTGACGCTCTTCCACCGCCAGGCGCAACTTGTTCAGCGGCCGGAGCGCAGCGCTAACCGCCAGCCAGACCAGCACCAGCGCCGCCACTACCAGCAACACCAGGCGCCACAGACTATCCACCAGCAGCCCCCTCGCCAGGCGCTCCCGTGCGCTTTCGGTTTCGGCCACGCGGATCTCCGCGATGCCATTCAGCCTGGGCTCGCTCACCGGCTGCAGCAGGCTTACCACCCGCACGCCCGTGCCTTCGTACTCGGCATCATAGAAGCGCGCCAGCGCCGGGTAATCGTCCGTACGAGGCGTACCCGGCGGCGGTGCCGGCAGGTGGTCGTAGCCGGAAACCAGCTTCCCGTCCGGGTCGATCACCTGGTAGAAAATGCGGCCGGCGCTGTCGTACGCGAAGACATCGAGCGCCACATAGGGCACGTCGGCCTTGAGGCGACCATCGGTCTCGTAGAGGCCATCGGCGATGGCTCGCGCCGAAGCCAGCAGAGTGCGGTCGTAGGCAGTATCGGCGGCTTCGCGGGCATTCCAGTAGGAACTCAGGCTGGCGATCAGCAGCAACGCACCCAGCATCAACGCCAAGCGCCGCAGCAGCCGTCCGCGCAGGCTGCCGGCTTCACGCATCCTGGCTCTCCAGCAGGTAGCCCAGGCCACGGAAAGTCACGATACGCACTGCGCTGCCCTCCAGCTTCTTGCGCAGGCGATGGATGTAGATCTCGATTGCGTCGGGACTGGCCTCCTCGTCGAGGCCGAATACCTGGGAAGCCAGTTGCTCCTTGCTCATCACTCGCCCCGGCCGGGCAATCAACGCTTCCAGCACAGACTGCTCCCGTGAGGTCAGGCTGAGGATTTCGTCCGCCAGGCTGAAGCGCCGCGTGCCCAGGTCATACACCAGGACGCCGCAGCGCTGTTGTTGCTCGCCACCGAGAACGCTACGGCGCAGCAGCGCTTTCACCCGCGCTTCCAGCTCGGTCAGTTCGAAAGGCTTGGCCAGGTAATCGTCGGCACCGAGATTCAGGCCATGGACCCGGTCCTTCACCTCTCCCCGGGCGGTCAGCATCAGCACCGGCAGCGTCTTGCCGCGTCCGCGCAAACGCGCCAGCACCTCGAAACCGTCCATGCGCGGCAAGCCAACGTCCAGCACCGCCAGCGCGTATTCCTCGCTGGCAAGTGCCAGGTCGGCGGCGACGCCGTCGTGCAATACGTCCACCGTCCAACCCGCGCCCTTGAGCACTTGGGCAACGCTCTCAGCCAACTGTGGATGGTCTTCGACCAACAGGATGCGCACGACAAATTCTCCGAAATGGCAGCGATCGCTCAGAAGTTTAACGGTGCTCCGGCCTATGTGAACGACATGACGACTTTCTTTCACGCTGAAAGGCTGGCGAAAGTTTCACTGCATAGCATCGCGACAGGGTGGCAAGTACCACCCAATAAAAGTCGGCCCGTGGTTGCGCCGGCTTACAAGAACAACAATGGAGACCACTCGATGCTCACTGCCGCACGGCAGGCGCATGCGCCTGTTCGCACCCTCAGTCTCGCCATCGCTGGCTGCACCCTGGCCACCCAGGCCCATGCCGAGTTTTTCAAGGACAGCTCGGCGACCCTCGAAGCCCGCAACATCTACCTGAATCGCGACTTTCGCGATGGCAGTGGCCAGTCCAAGCGCGAAGAATGGGCGCAAGGCTTCATCCTCAATCTTGAATCCGGCTACACCGAAGGCACGGTCGGCGTGGGCCTCGACGCCCTTGGCATGCTCGGTATCAAGCTCGACTCAGGCCCCGGCCGCAGCGGCACGGACCTGCTTCCGGTGCAGGACGACGGCGGCACCCCGGACGAGTACAGCAAGCTCGGCCTGACCGCGAAAATCCGCGCTTCAAAGAGCGAGCTGCGGCTGGGAACGCACATTCCCGAGCTGCCGGTTGTTAAAGCCAGCGACAGCCGCATTCTGCCCCAGGTATTCGAGGGTGGGCTGCTCACTTCGAAGGAGATCAGCAACCTGACCTTCACCGGCGGGCGCCTGTCGGAGGTCAAGGATCGCGCTTCCACCAACTCCGAAGACCTGGCCATCAGCAACAAGAACAAGCGCTTCGCCGCAGCCGCCACTGGGGATCACTTCGATCTGGCCGGCGCCGATTACGCCTTCAACAAGCAGTTCACCGGCCGCTATTACTTCGCCGAACTGGACGACGTCTACCGCCAGAACTTCTTTGGCCTGCTGGCCATCCAGCCCCTCGGCGCGGGCACCCTGAGTGCCGACCTGCGCTATGCCATCAGCGCTGACGTCGGCCGAGCCGAGGCCGGCAAGGTGGACAACCGCGCCCTCAACGGCATGGTCAGCTACGGCCAGGGCAGCCACAAGTTCGGCCTGGGCTACCAGCGCATGAGCGGCGACACCGGCTTCGCCTACATCGACGGCAGCGACCCGTTCCTCATCAACTTCGTGCAGATCAACGACTTCGCCAATGCCGACCAACGCTCCTGGCAAGCCCGCTATGACCTGGACTTTGCCGCCATGGGCGTGCCGGGCCTGAGCTTCATGACCCGCTACATCACCAGCGACAACGCCGAGGTCACCAACAGCCTTGAAGAAGGCCGCGAGTGGGAACGCGATGTCGAGTTCAAGTACGTGGTGCCGAGCGGCAGCCTTAAGAACCTCACCTTCCGCGCCCGCCACGCAGGATTCCGCTCCACCTTCGCCCGCGATGCGGATGAACTGCGCCTGATCGTCAGTTACGCACTGCCGATCTGGTGAACCACAATAAAACTCCACAGGAGAACCCCCGATGAAAACCGCCCTCTCCCGCATCGCCCTGATCACCTCCGGCCTGTTGCTGTCCACCCAGTTGATGGCCGAGCCCAAGCGTCCCGAATGCATCGCCCCGGCCAAACCCGGCGGTGGCTTCGACCTCACCTGCAAGCTGGCACAGAGTGGTCTGAAGGATGAAGGCCTGCTCAAGGCCCCCATGCGAGTGACCTACATGCCAGGCGGCGTCGGCGCCGTGGCCTACAACGCAGTGGTAGCCCAGCGACCGAAGGACGCCGGCACCATCACCGCATTCTCATCCGGTTCCCTGCTGAACCTCGCCCAAGGCAAGTTCGGCCGCTATGACGAGAACGCGGTGCGTTGGCTGGCAGGCATCGGCACCGATTACGGCGCAATCTCCGTACGCGCCGACTCACCCTACAAGACCCTGGCCGAGCTGGTCGAAGCGGTGAAGAAAGACCCGGCCGCCATCGTCTTCGGCGCTGGCGCCACCATTGGCGGCCAGGACTGGATGCAGACGGCGCTGATCGCCCGCGCTGCCGGTATCGACCCGCAGAAGCTGCGCTACGTGGCCTTTGAGGGCGGTGGCGAGACCCTTACCGCCATGCTCGGTGGCCACGTACAGGTCACCAGCAGCGGCCTGGGCGAAATCACACCGCAGCTCGCCGCCGGCAAGATCCGAATCCTCGCGGTACTGTCCGATCAGCGCCTGCCAGGCAAGTTGGCGGAGATTCCCACTGCCAAGGAACAGGGGTTCGACATCGTCTGGCCGGTGATCCGCGGCTTCTACATGGGCCCGGAAGTGAGCGACGAGGACTTCAACTGGTGGAAGCAGCAGTTCGACACCCTCCTGGCCAGCGAGGAGTTCGGCAAGCTGCGTGAACAGCGCGACTTGTTCCCCCTGAGCCTCACCGGCGAACAGTTGAAGGCCTACGTCCTCGACCAGGTGAAGCAGTACAAGCAACTCGCAGGCGAATTCGGCCTGGCGCAGTAGCCCTCCCCTGAAGATCGGGTGATGCGGTCGATCCCCTCACCCACGGCCCCTCTTCCATTGGGAGAGGGGAGATCAATGACTCCTAGGTAAACCGCCATGTACGTACGAATCTTCGCTGCGGTCTGGCTGCTCGTCTGCGCCGTGCTCGCCGTGGTCGCCTGGGGCTTCCAGGCCCCCTTCAGCTATGACCCGGTCGGCCCGCGTGCCTACCCCCTGCTGCTGCTGTTCCTGATGGCCACGGCCGCGCTATGGCTGATCTACAAGCCGGGCGATGCCGACAGTCTGCCGATTTCCTGGCCACTGGCGCGCAAGGTGGCCCTCTGTGTACTCGCCCTGTTCGCCTACGCCCTGCTCTTCGAACCCCTGGGCTTCGTCGTCAGCACGTCCCTGGTCGGTTTCGGCCTCGGCCTGCTGTTCATGGGGCGACCACTGGCCAGCCTGGTCAGCGGTGTGCTGATGGGCTTGCTGCTCTACGGCCTGTTCGACTACCTGCTGGATGTCCCGCTGCCCTTGGGCCTGCTGGCATTCCTGGAGAACTGAGATGGAAACCCTGAACTTCCTGGCCCAGGGCTTCGATGTCGCCCTGCGCCCGATCAACCTGCTGGTGGCGCTGTTCGGCGCCTTCGTCGGTACCGTCGTCGGCCTGCTTCCAGGGCTGGGGCCGATCAACGGCGTGGCGATCCTGCTGCCACTGGCCTTCGCCCTCGGCCTGCCGCCGGAAACCGCGCTGATCCTGCTGGCCGCCGTGTACCTGGGCTGCGAGTACGGCGGGCGCATTTCGGCCATCCTGCTCAACGTACCGGGCGACGCCGCCGCCATCATGACCACCCTCGACGGCTACCCCCTGGCGCGCCAGGGCAAGGGCGGCATTGCCCTGTCGCTGTCGGCCATGAGCTCCTTCATCGGCAGCACCATTGCCACCATGGGCGTGGTGCTCTTCGCGCCGATCCTGGCCAACTGGGCGGTAGCCTTCGGCCCGGCGGAGTACTTCGTGCTGATGGTCTTCGCCATCGCCTGCCTGGGCGGCATGGTCGGCGACAAGCCGGTCAAGACTCTGCTCTCGGCGCTGATCGGCCTCGGCTTGGCCACGGTCGGCGTGGACGCCACCACCGGCGTGTACCGCTTCACCTTCGACAGCGTCGGTCTCTCTGACGGTATCCAGTTCGTGATCGTGGTCATCGGCCTGTTCAGCGTCAGTGAAGTGCTGCTGATGCTCGAACACACCACCACCGGCCAACAGGCGGTCAAGGCCAGCGGACGCATGCTGTTCAACTTCAAGGAGTTCACCTTCACCTGGTGGAGCAGCGTGCGCAGCTCCCTGGCTGGCTTCGTCATCGGCGTGCTGCCTGGCGCCGGCGCAACCATCGCCAGCGCCATCACCTACATGAGCGAGAAGCGCATGGCAGGTAGCTCCGGCCGCTTCGGCGAAGGCGACCTGCGTGGTGTCGCAGCTCCGGAAGCGGCCAACAATGCTTCCGCCTGCGGCTCGCTGATCCCGATGCTGACCCTCGGCGTACCGGGTTCGGGCACCACCGCCGTGATGATCGGCGCGCTGACCCTGTACAACATCACGCCCGGCCCGCTGCTGTTCGAGCAGCAGCCCGATGTTGTCTGGGGCCTGATCGCCTCATTGTTCATCGGCAACGTCATCCTGCTGGTGATGAACATCCCGTTGGTGGGCCTGTTCGCACGCATGCTCAGCGTGCCGACCTGGATCCTGGTGCCGGCGATCACCATCGTCAGCGTGGTCGGCGTCTACGCCGTGCACAGCACCACCTTCGACCTGGTGCTGATGGCCGCCCTCGGGGTGTTCGGCTATCTACTGCGCAAGATGGACTTCCCGCTGTCGTCGCTGATTCTCGGCTTCGTCCTCGGTGAACTGATGGAATCCAACCTGCGCCGCGCACTTTCCATCACCGATGGCGACCTGAGCATCCTCTGGAGCAGCCCGATCACCATCGCCCTCTGGGTGCTGACTGCGATCATGCTGGCCCTGCCGGGCATCCGCTGGATGCGCGCACGCCGCGCCAGGGCGAAGCTGGCCCATGCCTAAGTGGTTGCTGACGCCGCTGGTGGGCGCCGCCGGCGGATGGCTGGCCAGCCTGATTGGCTGGCCGTTGCCATGGATGGTGGGCTCACTGCTGGCGGTGATCGCTGCGCGCTGTATTGGCAACCTGCCGCTGACAGAAGTACCCGGCGGCCGCAAATGCGGGCAGTGGATCGTCGGCGTCGGCATCGGCCTGCATTTCACCCCGGCGGTCATCGAGCAGGTGCTGGCCAATAGCGCGATCATCCTGGTCGGTGCCGTGGCCACCACCCTCTCCAGCGTCATCGGCATCAGCCTCATGCTGCGCAGTGGCGAGGACCGCGCGACTGCGTTCTTCGCCAGCATGCCGGGCGGTGCCAGCGAGATGGTCAACCTCGGCCAGCGTAACGGTGCAGTACTCAGTCGAGTCGCCGCTGGCCAGAGCCTGCGTCTGCTTCTGGTGGTGCTGAGCGTGCCAGCGCTGTTCCAGCTGTTCGTTGGCGTCCCGGCCGTGCAGCATCCGGTTGCACAGGTCGACTGGGGTTGGCTGGCCCTTCTGCTGGCTGGCGGGGCGTTGCTGGCGATGCTGATGCAACGCTTTCACCAGCCCAATCCCTGGCTGATCGGCCCACTGCTGGTCAGCGCAGCGATGAGCATCGGCTTCGACCTGCAACTGGGCCTACCGGAGGGCGCCAGTCAGCTCGGCCAATGGCTGATCGGCAGTGCCCTGGGTTGCCACTTCGACCGCGCATTCTTCCGCCGCGCGCCCTCCTTCATAGCCCGAACGCTACTCGCCACGTCCCTGGGCATGGCCTTTGCCGCCCTGGCGGCCGAACTGCTCGGCTGGCTGGATGGGCTCGATCATCGCTCGCTGATGCTGGGTATGATGCCGGGTGGTATCGCCGAGCTCAGCCTGACCGCAGAGGCCCTGCAGCTTTCGGTGCCGCTGGTCACCGCCCTGCAGGTGCTGCGCTTGCTATTGGTCCTGTTCCTCGCCGAGCCGGTATTCCGTCACTGGCAGAAGCAAGAGACCCACGCTTAGCCCGCCTTGTGCGGGCCTTTTTTATTCTTCTGCAACATTCGATTGCAGGCACCGGTCCACTGGAAATGGGGCGCGCCTATGCTCTCCTCTATTATTCGCTGGTCGCCAAGGCTGCCATTCATGTCCGGACGTACCGACCCATTTCGCTATCTGCTGCTCGCCGTAGCCATCGGGCTGCTGGCCGCCTGCAGCCGCCTCGACCTGGCCTACCGCAATCTCGACCTGGTCATCCCCTGGTGGATCAGCAACTACCTCACCCTCGACGACAGCCAGCAAGCCTGGATGACGCCGCGCCTGGAAAAGCACCTCGCCTGGCACTGCAGCACTCAACTGCCGGAATACGTCGCCTGGCTGGAACAACTGGACCAGCTGAGTCAGCGTCCGCAACTGACCGTCACTGACCTGCAAGGCCAATTCGCGCAGGTGCGCGAATCCGTAAACAACATCGCCGTGCAGGTCACCCCCACGGTGCTGGGCCTGGCGAAGGGCCTCTCACCCAAGCAGATGGGCGAACTTTACGTGGCGATGGACGAACGCAATGCGGAACTCCGCGAAGAACATGTCGCGCCGTCCCTTAAGGATCAGGTGACGGCAAGGTCGCTACGGATGCGAGAGCGCGTCGAAGAATGGATGGGGCCGCTACGGGCGAGCCAGCAAGCGCGAATCGACACCTGGGCAAGGCGCCAGGGCGACTACAACCGCATCTGGGCGGAGAACCGCGAGAGTTGGCAGAAGGAGCTGCGCAACGCCCTGTACGGTCGACACGCCTCGAACTTCCCGGCACGTCTGACCGCATTGCTGCAGGAGCCGGATGACTTCTGGACGCCGGATTACCGCAAGGCGTATCCGGCAGCGGAGACATCCCTTGCGCAGCTGCTCGCCGACCTGTTCAACAGCGCCGACGAGCGCCAACGCAATGCCCTGCGCGAATACATTGGCGGAATGATTTCCGACCTCAAGGGGCTGGAGTGCTACCCGCGATGAACGCCCGATCTCAGAGGTCGGGCAGGCGCCAGTCGATCGGTTCCAGTCCGTGTTGGGCAAGGAACTTGTTGCAGCGACTGAAATGGCCATTGCCGAGGAAGCCCCGGTAGGCCGACAGCGGCGACGGATGAGCCGACTTAAGGATCAGGTGCTTGGTGGGGTCGATCAGCCGCTCCTTGCTCTGTGCATGGGAACCCCAGAGCAGGAACACCAGGCGCGGACGGCTCTGGCTCACGACTTCGATGACCTTGTCGGTGAAGGGCTGCCAACCGGCACCGGCGTGGGAGCCGGCACGAGCCTGCTCGACGGTGAGGGAAGTGTTGAGCAGCAACACGCCCTGCTCCGCCCAGGACTGCAGGTAGCCGTGGGAGGGAATCTCGATGTTCAGATCGCGCTTGAGTTCCTTGTAGATGTTCTGCAAGGACGGCGGCGTAGGCACGCCCGGTTGTACCGAGAAGCACAGGCCGTGAGCCTGGCCGGGGCCGTGGTATGGGTCCTGGCCGATGACGACCACCTTCACCTGTTCCAGCGGCGTGGAGTTCAGCGCATTGAAGATCAGCGGCCCCGGCGGGAAGATCACCTTGCCGGCATTCTTTTCCTGGCGCAGGAAGTCGCCCAGGGCCTTCATGTAGGGCTTTTCGAACTCATCCCGCAGGGCTTCTTTCCAGCTCTCTTCGAGCTTGATCCGGTCGTCGCTTTCAGTCATTGCTCTATCAGTTCCGTGGCGGTTGCCGGGGCGCTTCCCGCCCGATGGTCGGGCACCCTAAGAAATGCCCACTACCCTTGTCAATCAAGGACGCCCGGAGCAAGCCCACATGGACAATCGCCACGACACGGTGAAACTTGCGCTCTACGAGCGCTTTCTCAAGGACGCCGGCGCGCTGCCGTCGATGCCTGAGGCCTCCCTGCGCCTGCGCCAATTGCTGACCGGTGACGCCCCTTCCCACGAGCAGGCCAGTGCCCTGCTGGAGACTTATCCCTCCCTGGCCGAACGCCTGATGGAGTTCGCGTCTCTGCCACTGCTCGGCCATATCCAACCTGGAGCGCGGCTCCTGGACGTGGTCAGGCAACTGGATGGCAAGCGCCTCTCCAACCTGGTACTGGCCTTCGAGTTGCATCAGCTGTTCGATGGCAAGGAACCCAGCCTGCGCAAAGTCTTCAACAAGCGCTGGCACCTCAACCTGCAACGAGCCGCCGTCAGCGCCGGCCTGGCCCAGCACCTGCCCCACCTGGAAGAAGAAGATGCCCTGCTGGCGGGCCTGCTGCAGGACATCGGCAGCCTGCCGCTCCTCGAGGAGCTGCACCGATGGCCTCAGGTATCGCGCCTGGAAGTCGACCTGCAGCGGCTCTGCGAACAACTCTCAGCCGAAGTGGGCGTGCTGCTGCTCATTGCCTGGAAACTGCCCGCCAGTCTTCAGGACTGTGCACGCCTGCGCCGCGACTGGTGTCGCCAGCACAAGGGAGCAGTCGACCTGGCCGATGTGGTGCAGGTCGCCAGCCAGTTGCTGGAAGAACCTCGTAACGACGACCGCCTGGCGCGGTTACCGGCATACCAGCGCATGGACCTGCCGACGCCCCAGGTGCTGCGCGCTGAGCTGGCCGAGGTGGTGGCGCTATGGCTCAAGTTGTTGGGTGGTCGGCCACCGGAAGCGGATTGAGGCGTTTGCAGGGTGCGCACGTAGGGCGCCTGGCGCTCTTTTTCCACCATCGGAACCAATCTGAGCTGCCCCCCGTCAAGCACCAAGGGCGAACCGGTGGTCCGCTTGGCGATTGAAATCGCCCCTACAGGAGTCCATCGCGGTTTAGCCCCGGTGCAACACACGGTAGTGACTGGGCGCCATGCCCACAACCTTCCGAAACAGCCGCGAGAAGTAGTAAACGTCCTCGTAACCCAGTTGCTCAGCGATCTGTTTCACGCCTCGGTCACCCTCATCAAGCAGACGACAGGCGTGGGCCATCTTCAGCTGGATGAAGTCCTGGATCGGCGCATGGCCAGTCAGGGCGCGGTAGGTCTTGGCGAAATGGAAGCGCGACAGCTTGAACTGCGCCGCCAGCTGATCGAGATTGAGGCTGTCGTGCAGATGGGCGCGCATTACCGCCTGCACCGCGTCCACGTCCAATACCCGGCCTGACTTGAGATACCCCCGCACCGGCAGCACCGCGAGTGAAGTCAGGAGGGTCTGCAACTGGTGCGCTGCATGGATGAAGTGCGGCAGGTTCAGACCCTGCTTGCGTAATCCCAGCAAGGCGTCGAAATCCGCCAGCAGCCGCGGTTGCACACCAATCCGACGCAACACTGACTTGCCCAGCGGGCGCAGGTAGTCCTCTACCAATTCGCCTTCGAAATGCACCCAGTAGATGCTCCAGGGCCGCTGCGCATCCGCGCCGTAGGCATGGACCTGCCCCTTGGGCAGCAGCAACAGGTCTCCACCGCCCACCTCGAATCGTCCATCCCGGCAGTCCAGCCAGCCCTGCCCGGATCGGCAGTAGATCAGCAGATTGTCTTCAGGTTGATGGCGTTCCATGCGGTGTCCCAGCGCCTCTGGGTAATAGCCCAGGGCCAGCGGGTAGCAGGCGGAAGTCAGCGGGTGGCGGGCCAGCAGGCGACGCAAGCGCGGCGGCGTGGTGAAGCGCACGCCGTTTGCCGGCAAAGGCCAGTTGGAGGTTTCGACGGTGCGGCTCATGTTGGTTCTTGTAGTGGCCTGCAATGCCAAGATCGTCCATCCAACCACCAAGATCGTCAATCCACATCTGTATCGGCGGCCGCTATAAGGGCAAGAAACAACAAGGTCCCGTCTCACGGGTGGAGGACCAGATGCCCCGGACAATTCCGCAGTTGATCGACGGTGAGTGGCGCGACAGCCGCGCCCGCGAACTGATCGAAATCACCGACCCGGCGACCCAGGAAGTCCTTGCCCTGGCCCCCAAGGCCACCGCGGAGGAAATCGAGGCCGCTGTCGCCAGTGCCAAGGCGGCCTTTCTAACCTGGCGCGAAGTGCCGGTCCCCGAGCGCGCCCGGTTGATGCTGCGCTACCAGCAACTGCTCAAGGAGCATCACGACGAATTGGCCGAGCTGCTGGCCAGCGAGACCGGCAAGACCTTCGCCGATGCCAAGGGCGATGTCTGGCGGGGCATCGAGGTGGCCGAGCACGCCGCCAACGTGGCCAGCCTGATGATGGGCGAGACGGTGGAGAACGTCGCCCGCGAAATCGATACGGCCAGCTGGGTGCAACCCTTGGGCGTGTGCGTTGGCATCACCCCCTTCAACTTCCCGGCGATGATCCCGCTATGGATGTTTCCGCTTGCCATCGCCTGCGGCAATACCTTCGTCCTCAAGCCCTCGGAACAGGACCCGCTGACGCCCAACCGCCTCGCCGAGCTGTTCATCGAAGCCGGCGCCCCCAAAGGTGTGCTGCAAGTGCTCCATGGCGGACGCGAACAGGTGGACGCCCTGCTCACCCATCCCGATGTGCGCGCGATTTCCTTCGTCGGCTCGGTTCCAGTGGGCCAGCACATCTACCGAACCGGCACTGCGCACCTGAAGCGGGTGCAAGCCTTTGCCGGCGCCAAGAACCACATGGTGGTGCTGCCCGACGCCAACAAGGACCAGGTGCTCAGCAATCTGATAGGTGCGAGCTGTGGCGCCGCTGGCCAGCGCTGCATGGCCATCAGCGTGGCCATTTTCGTTGGCGAGGCGCGTGAGTGGATCTCGGAATTGGCCGCGCAGATGGCTGAACTGCGTCCCGGCCACTGGAAGGACGCCCATTCCGCCTTCGGCCCCTTGATCAGCCAGCAGGCTCGCCAACGCGTCCTGCGCTTGATCGCCGAAGGCAAGGCGGAAGGTGCGCAATGCCTGCTAGACGGTTCGCAGTGCGAGGTGCCCGGCTATCCAAACGGCAACTGGCTTGGCCCCACCCTCTTCCGTGGCGTAACCGCGAAGATGGGTCTGTACCGTGAGGAAATATTCGGCCCGGTGCTGGTGTGCATGGAAGTGGACAACCTGGAAGACGCCATCACCCTGGTGAATGCCAATCCCTACGGCAACGGCACCAGTCTGTTCACCCGTTCCGGCGGCGCCGCGCGGCACTTCCAGCATGCGGTTGAAGTGGGACAGGTGGGGATCAACGTCCCCATCCCCGTGCCCCTTCCGTTCTTTTCCTTCACTGGTTGGAAAGGCTCTTTCTATGGCGACCTGCACGCCTACGGCAAGCAGGCGGTGCGCTTCTACACCGAAACCAAGACGGTCACCTCCCGCTGGTTCGATGACAGTCCGGTCACCGGCCCGAACCTGACCATCCAGCTGAAGTAGCGGCAAACTCATTCGCCAAGCGGTGCCCAGCATCGCCCGGGACCGAGCAAAGGCAGACGACATATGGATTTCGACCTCACAGAAGAACAACGCCTGCTGGTGGATAGCGCCCGCGCCTTCGCCCGCCACGAATTGATGCCCTTTGCCGCAGACTGGGACCGCAACCACCACTTCCCGCTGGAGGAGATACGGCGCGCTGCGGAACAGGGTTTCCTGGCGCTCTATATCGCTGAAGAAGATGGCGGCCTGGGCCTTTCCCGGCTCAGTGCCTCGCTGATCTTTGAACAGCTCGCGGCAGGCTGCGTAGCCACCACCGCCTACCTGACCATCCATAACATGGCCACCTGGATGCTCGCGTCCTTCGGTGATGCCGAGCTGAAGGCACGCTGGCTGCCAGGGCTGATCGGCGGCGAACTGCTCGCCTCGTACTGCCTGACGGAGCCGGACGCAGGCTCCGATGCAGCCAACCTGCGTACCCGCGCTCGCCGCGATGGCGACCACTATGTGCTGGACGGCAGCAAATGCTTCATTTCCGGCGCTGGCAGTACACAGGTGCTGATTGTCATGGCGCGCACCGGGCAAGATGGCGCCAAGGGCATTTCGTGCTTCCTGGTGCCGGCCGATGCCGAAGGTATCCGCTACGGCCGCAACGAAGACAAGATGGGCTGGCGTGCCCAGCCCACCCGCACCATCACCTTCGAAGGCGTGCGCATTCCTGCCGCAAATCGCATAGGCCCGGAAGGCCAGGGCTTCGTCTATGCCATGAAAGGCCTGGACGGCGGTCGTCTGAATATCGCCAGCTGCTCACTCGGTGCCGCCCAGGCGGCACTGGAACAGAGCTTGCGCTACGTGGAGGAACGCAAGCAGTTCGGCAAGCCTCTGGCCGACTTCCAGGCATTGCAGTTCAAGCTGGCCGACATGCTCACGGCACTCACCGCCAGTCGGCAGATGGTGCGCCTGGCCGCCTACCGCCTGGACCAGCGCCACGCCGAGGCCAGCCTCTATTGCGCGATGGCCAAGCGCTTTGCCACCGACCAGTGCTTCGAGCTGTGCAACGAGGCCCTGCAACTGCATGGCGGCTACGGTTATCTGAACGACTATCCTCTGGAGCGCTGGGTACGGGATACCCGGGTGCACCAGATACTCGAAGGCACCAATGAGATCATGCGCGTCATTGTGGCGCGCCGTTTACTGGAACAAGGCGGAGCCATCGACCGCCTGCTGTAAGGAGATGCACATGTCTACTGCCGTTGAACCCTACCAGCCCGGAATCTTCGACCTGACCCACAAGTTGACGGTGGAAAAACACGGCCACACCGCACTCATCACCATCAACCATCCGCCGGCCAACACCTGGGATCGTGAGTCGCTGATCGGTCTCAAGCAACTGATCGCGCACCTCAACCACGACGACCAGATCTACGCGCTGGTGGTAACCGGCCAGGGGCCGAAGTTCTTCAGTGCCGGGGCAGACCTCAATCTCTTCGCCGATGGCGACAAGGCCCGTGCCCGCGAAATGGCCCGACGCTTCGGCGAGGCGTTCGAAGCCCTGCGGGATTTTCGTGGCGTGTCCATCGCTGCAATCAACGGCTATGCCATGGGTGGCGGCCTGGAATGTGCCTTGGCCTGCGATATCCGCATTGCCGAACGCCAGGCGCAGATGGCGTTGCCGGAGGCCGCTGTTGGCCTGCTGCCTTGCGCGGGCGGCACCCAGGCGCTGTCCTGGACGGTGGGTGAAGGCTGGGCCAAGCGCATGATCCTCTGCGGCGAGCGCGTGGATGCCGAAACCGCCCTGCGCATCGGCCTGGTGGAGCAGGTCGTGGACAGCGGCGAAGCCCGTGGCACTGCCTTGCTGCTCGCCGCCAAGGTGGCGCGCCAGAGCCCTGTCGCGGTACGCACCATCAAGCCGCTGATCCAGGGCGCGCGGGAGCGTGGGCCGAACAGCTGGCTGTCGGAAGAACGCGAGCGCTTCGTCGACCTGTTCGATGCCGAGGACACCCGCGAAGGCGTCAACGCCTTCCTGGAAAAGCGCGACCCGCACTGGCGCAATAAATGACCTCGAGCCCGACGAGAACGATCATGAATGTGAGTTTCGAAGAACGCAGCGGCCTCCACGGTGCGCGCATCGGCATCGCCAGCCTGGACGCCGAAACCAGCCTCAACGCCCTTTCCCTGCCGATGATCGAGGCTCTGGACGCGAAACTGCGCGCCTGGGCCGATGACCCGGAAATCGTCTGCGTACTGCTACGCGGCAACGGCCCCAAGGCGTTCTGCGCTGGTGGCGATGTCCGTAAGCTGGTGGATGCGTGCCGCGAGCATCCCGGCGTGGTGCCGCCACTGGCGGGCCGCTTCTTCTCTGATGAATACCGGCTCGACCATCGCATCCACACCTACCCCAAACCGCTGATCTGCTGGGCACACGGCCATGTGCTGGGCGGTGGCATGGGGCTGATGCAGGGTGCATCCATCCGCATCGTCACGCCCTCCAGTCGCCTGGGCATGCCGGAGATCAACATCGGTCTCTATCCCGATGTGGGCGGCAGTTGGTTCCTCGCCCGCCTGCCGGGCAAGCTCGGCCTGTTCCTCGGCCTCGGTGCCGGCACAATCAACGCCCGCGATGCCCTGGACCTCGACCTTGCCGACCGCTTCCTGCTGGAAGATCAGCAGGATGCCCTGGTTGCAGGGCTGATCCAGCTCAATTGGCGCGACCACCCCGAAGCCCAGCTCAACAGCCTGCTCAAGGCGCTGGAGCACGAAGCCCGCGGCCACCTGCCGGAGGCCCAGTGGCTGCCACGGCGCCAGCGTATCGACGAGCTGCTGGATGTGCCCGACCTGCCTGCTGCCTGGAAGGCCATTGCCGCTCTACAGCATGACAGCGACGTGCCACTGGCACGTGCCGCCAAGACCCTTGTTGGCGGCTGCCCGCTCACCGCACACCTGGTGTGGGAACAGATACGCCGGGCGAAGCACCTCTCCCTGGCTGAAGTGTTCCGCATGGAATACGCCATGAGCCTGAATTGCTGCCGTCATCCGGAGTTTCCCGAGGGGGTGCGTGCCCGACTCATCGACAAGGACAACGCCCCGCGCTGGCACTGGCCGGATGTGACGGCCATTCCCCGTGCCGTGATCGAGGCCCATTTCGAGCCGGTGTGGGAAGGCCGGCATCCGCTGGACGATCTCTGACAACTCGCCCGACGCCACACGCGTCGGGCCAAGGAGAAACACGATGAGCAAGATCGCCTTTATCGGACTTGGCCACATGGGCCTGCCCATGGCCCGCAACCTGCTCAAGGCTGGACACGAGCTAAGCGTCTACGACCTGGTTCAGGCCGCCGTCGACGAGCTGGCGGCCGAGGGCGCCAAGTCGGCCCGAGACGCTCGTGACGCGGTCAGCGACGCCCAAGTCGTCATCACGATGTTGCCGGCGAGCAAACATGTGGAAGGTCTGCTGCTGGGTAGCGGGGGGTTGCTGGAGTCCATTGCCCCCGGCAGCGTAGTGCTGGAATGCTCGACCATTGCCCCGGAATCCGCACGCAAGGTACACGCAGCCGCCAAGGCCAAGGGTATCGAACTGCTGGATGCTCCGGTGTCAGGAGGCACCGCAGGCGCCGCCGCTGGCACCCTGACGTTCATGGTGGGCGGCGAGGCGGCAACGCTGGAGAAAGCACGACCGGTGTTCCAGGCCATGGGCAAGAACATTTTTCACGCGGGTCCCGACGGCGCCGGCCAGGTGGCCAAAGTCTGCAACAACCAGCTGCTGGCAGTGCAGATGATCGGCACTGCGGAGTCCATGGCCCTGGGCGTGGCCAATGGCCTGGACCCGGCCGTGCTGGCCGAGATCATGCGCCAGAGTTCGGGCGGCAACTGGGTGCTTGAACGCTACAACCCCTGGCCGGGGGTGATGCCCAACGCGCCGGCGAGCAAGGACTACGATGGCGGCTTCATGGCCGAACTGATGGCCAAGGACCTTGGGCTGGCCCAGGAGACGGCACAGGTCAGCCTCTCCAGCACTCCGATGGGCGCTCTGGCGCTGCAGCTCTATCGCCTGCTGCTCAAGCAGGGCAAGGGCAAGAAGGACTTCTCGGTGGTGCAGAAGCTGTTCGCGGAGTGAGTCAGCGATACCTTCCTTGTAGGAGCGAATTCATTCGCGAACAAATTCGCTCCTACAGGTCGATCACCGCTCCCGCAACGCTTCGGCGCGGGCCTTGATGATGGGCTTGAGCAGATAACTCAGGATGCTCTTCTTACCGGTCATGATGTCGACCGAGGCCACCATGCCAGGGATGATCAACAGCGGGTTCTGTTCGCTTCCCAGATGGCTTTTCTGGGTGCGCAACTTGATCAGGTAGAAGCTGTTGCCTTCATCGTCGGTAATGGTGTCCGCGCCGATCTGCTCGAGGTCCGCAGTCAACCCACCGTAGATGGTGAAGTCATAGGCGGTGAACTTGACCATGGCGCTCTGCCCGGGGTGCAGGAAGGCGATGTCCTGCGGGCGGATGCGCGCTTCCACCAGCAGCGTGTCGTCCAGCGGGACGATTTCCACAAGGTCGCTGCCCGGCTGGATCACACCACCGATGGTGTTGACCAGCAACTGCTTGACGATACCCCGCACTGGCGACGTGACCAGCGTGCGCTTGACACGGTCCTCCAGGGCCTTGCCGGTGGCATTGGCCTTGTTCAGCTCGGTGCGTGCCTCGTTGAGCTGGGCCAGCGCCTCGCTGCGGAAGCGCGAGCGGGTCTCGGCGATCTTGCGCTCGGCTTCCTTGATCGCCGATTCCGCACGGGGAATGGCCAGGCTGGTAGCTTCCAGCTCGCCGCGATTCTCCACTTCGGCGCGGCGCAGGCGCAGGACCTCCACCTTGGAAATCGCCCCCTGGGCCACGAGTGGCTCGGAAATGGCGATTTCCTGACGCAGGAGCTGCAAGCTGTTGCGGTACTGGCCCTGCTTGGAGATGAACTCCTGCAGCTCCTGGCAGCGCTGCACCAGTTGCTCTTCGAGTCCGGCCACCTCCTCCTGCAGTTGCTGCTGGCGGCTGCGGTAAAGGGCGTCTTCACTGTTCGCCTGCTCGGGCGCGAGCTTACGCAGCTCTTCGGAAATCTGCAGCGGGCGGTCGTCCACCTCGGCGCTCAGGCGCTCCACCCGCAGCTGCATGGCGTTGCGGTCAGCTTCGGTTTCACCGACGTTGGACTCGAAGCGGGTCGGGTCCAGACGCAGCAGCGGGTCACCAACCTCCACCACCTGGCCCTCGTGAATGAACAGTTCGGAAACGATGCCGCCTTCCAGGTTCTGCACCTTCTGCAACTTGGAAGATGGAATCGCCTTGCCTTCGCCACGAGTGACCTCGTCCACCTGGGCGAAGTGCGCCCAGAGCAGCATGAACAGGGTGAAGCCGATGAGCGTCCAGATGGTCAGGCGCACCACGCGCGGCGCATCCTCCACCAGGGCTTTGTTGACCTCCGGCAGCGGCTGATCGGAAAGCGAATCGCCACCCTTGAAGTACTGGCGCAGTGCACCGAAACCCTTATGCGACACTGATCTGCCCCTTCTTCAGTGCTTCCATGACCGCTTCCTTCGGACCGTCGGCGATGACCCGGCCACGGTCGATGATCAACAGACGGTCCACCAGCGAAAGCATCGAGGCACGGTGCGTGACCAGCAGCAGGGTCTTGTTGGCGATTACCGCGGATAGACGTTCCTTGAGACGTTCTTCGCCAGGGTTGTCCATGGAGCTGGTTGGTTCGTCGAGCAGCAGGATTGGCGGATCCAGCAGCAGTGCGCGGGACAGGGCGACGTTCTGCCGCTGGCCGCCGGAGAGGTTCTGACCACGCTCGCCGACCTGCAACTCATAGCCCTGCGGGTGCATCCGGGCGAACTCGTGCACGCCGGACAACTCGGCTGCCTGCAATACCAGCTCGTCTTCCACATAGCGGGCGCCGGACATGAGGTTGTCGCGCAGGGTGCCGCTGAACAGCTGGATGTCCTGGGGTACATAGCCGACGTTGTGGCGCAGCTCGCTGACGTCCAGCTGGCGGATGTCGGTGCCGTCCACCAGCAGGCTGCCCGAGTCGGCCTGGTAGAGGCCTACGATCAACTTGGCCAGGGAACTCTTGCCCGAGCCGCTGCGGCCAATGATGCCGATCTTCTCCCCCGGGCGGATGATCAGGTTGACCTCGCTGAGCGCAGGCGTCTGCTGATGCGGGTAGGTGAAGTTGATCTGCCGCAGTTCGAGGCTGCCCTGCAGCTTTGAACGTACCAGGGGCTGTTCGCTTTCCTGGCGTTCCTGGGGCAGGTCCATCATCTGGTCCACGGACTTCATGGTCAGGCGTGCCTGCTGGTAGCGGGTCAGCAGGCCGGAAAGCTGGGTCAGCGGACCGAGGGCACGACCGTTGAGCATGTAGCACGCGATCAGGCCGCCCATGCTGAGGTCGCCGGCCATGATCAGGTAGACGCCGGCGACGATCATCACCACGCCCGCCAGCTGCTGGATCATCAGCGTCAGGTTCATTGCCAGGCTGGAGAGCATCTTTACCCGTAGCTCGAGGCGGCCCAGGGTGCCGATGGTCTGTTCCCAGAGGTACTGGCGGTCGCTTTCAGCGTTGTTGACCTTCACCGCATCGAGGCCGGCGAGGGTTTCGATCAGGCTCGACTGGCGCTCGGCGGCCAGCGCCATGGTGCGATCCATGGTCGCCACCAGCGGCTTCTGCAACAGCCAGCTGATAGCCATGGCGAGCGGGAACGCCAGGATCGGCACCCACACCAGGTGACCGCCGAGCAAGCCGATCACCAGCAGGATCAACAGGGTAAACGGCAGGTCGATGACACTGGTCATCGTCAGTGAGGCCAGGAAGTCCCGAAGCGTCTGGAACTCGTGGATGTTCTGGGCGAAGCTGCCGACCCGCGCCGGTCGGTACTTCATCGCCATACCGACGATGCGCTCGAACAGGGTCGCGGAAATGATCAGGTCGGTCTTCTTCCCGGCCAGATCCAGGCACAGGCCGCGCATGGTCTTGAGCAAAAGGTCGAACAGGTAGGCGCCGGAGATACCGATGGCCAGCACCCAAAGAGTGGCGACGGCCTGGTTGGGCACCACGCGGTCATAGACGTTCATCACGAAGAGCGGAGCGCCAAGGCCGATCAGGTTGATCAGCAGGCTGGCGGCAACCGCATCGGTGTAGAGCCAGCGCGAGCGCTTGAGAGTGTCGCGGAACCAGGATTTGGTGCGCGGGATGAGGCTGCCCTGGTTGAGGTCGTACTTGTGCTGCGGCTGGGCAAAGAACACCTGGCCGCTGTAGTCCTCCTGCAGCAGCTCGCGAGTGACCTTCACCTCGCCACCGTCGCTCTCGCTGAGCAGCAGGCGTGCACTGCCGTCGTCGTCCCAACCGAGCATCACCGCGCAACGGCCTTCCTTGAGCAGCAGCAAGGCCGGCATGGCGATCTTCGGAATCTGCTCCAGACGACGCTGCAGCAAGCGGCCCTGCAGGCCGACGCGGGCTGCGGCGCGAGGCAGCAGTTCGGCGGTCAGGCGTTGCTTGGGCAGCGGCAGGCCACTGGTGAGCATGGCCCGATTGGCAGGTTTTCTGTGCAGGACACAAAGGGACAGCAACGAGTCGAGCAAAGGATCGTCATGCTGACCGCGGGGATCGGTATTGATGTGAACTCGACTGACTTCTGGATCCACGCCTGGATTCTCTGCTCTGGGTTCTACGGGTATCAGGTCCCAGGCCGGATGCCGGCGGCGCAGGAGGGAGGTGAACTCCCCGCTGCGCCATGCGGATCCGAATCAGGTACCTAGTTCAGGCCGGGGAGTGTTGCTTCTGGCTTGAGTTCGGTCTGCACGACCGTGGCCATAGGTGCCACCACTCCCTGGCTCTTCAGCAACTCGCCTATGGTCGCCTTGATGCGGTACTGAGTAAACAGCTCGGTGTAACGCAGGTCCACCAGGCGACGCGAGGCGGTGAACAGCTCGTTTTCGCTGTCCAGGAGGTCGAGCAGGGTACGTTCGCCGATGCTGAATTGCTGCTGGTAGGACTCACGCACACGGGTGCTGTAGTCGACGTATTGCTGGGCGATCGGCAGTTGCTCGCGAGCATTGCCGAGAGCGTTCCAGGACAGGCCCAGCTCTTCGTTCAACACGCGCAGGGCGTTGTTGCGGATATCCAGCGCTTCGTTGACCTGGTAGGCCTTGGACTCCAGGTCCGCTTTGTTGCTACCGCCAGCGAACAGGTTGTAACGCATGCGCAACATCGCCTGCCACTCGTTGACGTGGCCGTTCTCACCGTCCAGATCATTGTCCGCTCCGCGGGACAATTCCGCGTCGAAGCGCGGGTAGAAGAAGGACTTGGCGGCATCGTACTGTTTCTCGGCAGCAGCGACGTCGGACTCGGCGGAACGCAGGATCGGGCTATTGGCCAGCAGGGTCTGGCGGGCGCCCTCGAGGGATTCCGGCAATTGCCCCGGCAGGCCGGCCGGCTCGCTCAGGTCCACCGGGTCCATGCCCACGACGCTGTAGTAGTTGGTGCGGGCGTCGCTGAGGTTGGTCTGCTCTGTGATCAGGTTGTTACGGGCTTGGGCCAGACGTGCTTCCGCCTGGTCCTGGTCGGCCAGACGCCCTACCCCGCGCTCGCTGCGCAGGCTGATCTGATCGAAGATTCTCTCGTGGCTGCGCAGGTTGGCCTGGGCCAGTCGCACCATTTCTTCACGGCGCAGCACATCTATGTAGACCTGGGCCACGTCCAGCGCGGTGCGCTCGGAGGTCCCGAGCAGCGAGTAGGCACGGGAATTCACGGTGGCCTGCTGGCGGCCGACTTCGTTCTGCGTGGCAAAGCCGTCGAACACCATTTGTTGCAGGCGCAGGCTGGACTCACCACGGGTCATGGTCTTCCAGTGGTCATTGCCCGTGGCACGGGTGGTGGTGTTGTCGGTGCTTTCACGGCCATAACCGCCCAGCAGGTCGACGGACGGTAGGTAGCCGCCCTTGGCCGCCTTCAGTTGTTTGTCAGCCGAAAGACGACTGTTGACCCCTGCCTGGATTTCCGGATGCACATCCATGGCACGCTGCATGGCTTCAGAAAGGCTCTGTGCTTGTACGGGAAGGCTCGCCGCCAGGGCAAATGGGAGGAAGGTGGAGAGTCTCAGACGCATGTTCTTGGCATCCTTTTCGTTGAATTGGAGGTCCTGAAACTTCACCGGAGCTTGCTTCCTGCCCAGGCCAGGTTTCGTGAATCACATCACATCAGAAGCTGCCAGATGAGGAAGCAAATATCAAAGTGACAGCATGGAATTGATTGTTTAGGATGGAAGTCAATTGGTCAATACTTTGGCATATATGCAATAGCCAATTGTAATAAGCCAATATATTGGCGCCACCTTTTCGCCATGCATTAAATATAGATAGGGAATGTCAGTCCTGCGCAAAGTCCTCGTTATTCGACTCCAGTGACGACAAGCCAGCTGAAAGCCAATTCAGGAGAGTCACCCCATGAGCAGTGTTATTGCGATCGTCAAAAGCATTGTTGGCCAGGTTTTCGCAATGTCCCCGGAAGGGTTCCAGCGCCTGCTCGTAGAAGGTGACCGCCTATTCAAGGGTGACCAGTTACAGACGGGCATCGAGGGGATGGTGACTCTCGAGCTCACTGACGGCCGCACCGTCGATCTGGGCCGCGACACGCAATGGAGCGAGTCCGACGCCGTCGCCAGCGTCGAAACACTGCCTGCCCAGGCTGCTTCCCCGACGCCCGCCGATGACGTTGCTCAACTGCAGAAGGCCATCGAGGCAGGCGTCGACCCGACCAAGGAACTCGAAGCCACTGCGGCAGGCCCGGGCGCTGGTGGCGCTGGCGGTGGTGCCGCTGGTGGCGGCCACAGTTTCGTGATGCTGGATGCGACGGCCGACCGCGTCGACCCGACCATTGGATTCTCCACGGGAATCGAGCCACTGGCCGGAGAAGTGCTGGCGGAAGAAGACAACACACCGACTGTAGATGCCACGCTTCCGTCGAATGACGGCCAACAGCCCACCCCTGAACTGCCGGACAGCCCCAACGCGTCCCCGCAAGGCCAGGACGCCAGCCTGACCACCGACGAAGACACCCCAGTGAAGGGGCAACTGGGCGCCACCGACCCCGACGGCGACCCGCTCACCTACACGCCCGGCGACGTTCCGCGCAACGGCACCGTTGTGATCAACCCGGACGGTTCCTACACCTACACACCCAACCCGAACTTCAACGGCACCGATACCTTCACCGTAATTGTCGATGACGGCAAAGGCGGCACCGACACAATCGTCGTCACTATCGGCGTGAATCCGGTGAACGACGCTCCCGTTGCGGCCAACGACGGCCCGGCTGCAGTGACCGAGGACACTCCTGCCACCGGCAATGTCCTGACCAACGACAGCGACGCCGACGGCGATAGCCTGACCGTCACCCAGTTCACCGTTGGCGGAACCACCTACACCGCCGGCCAGACTGCCACCCTCACCGGCGTTGGCACCCTGGTCATCAATGCCAATGGCTCCTACACCTTCACCCCGGCACCGAACTACAACGGCCCGGTGCCGACCGCGACCTACACCGTCACCGACGGTACCGCCACCGATACCGGCGAACTGAGCTTCGGCAACGTGAGCCCGGTAGACGATGCCTCCGCCCTGGTCGCCGACAGCAACACCGTGGCCGAGGACAACCCGGCCACCGGCAACGTGCTGGGCAACGACAGCGATGTGGATAACACCCTCACCGTCGCCAGCTTCAGCGTGGCCGGCGTCAATGGCACCTTCACCGCCGGCACCACCGCCACTATCAATGGCATCGGCAGCCTGGTGATCAATGCCGACGGCACCTACACCTTCACGCCGAATGCCAACTGGAACGGCGCGGTACCGCAGGTCAGCTACACCACCAACACCGGCAGCAGCTCGACACTGAACATCAGCGTCACGCCGGTGAACGATGCTCCGGTCGCCGCTAACGATGGCCCCGTCCCGGTCACCGAGGACACCCCGGCCATCGGCAATGTGCTGACCAACGACAGCGATGTGGAAGGCGATACCCTCACCGTCACCCAATTCACCGTGGGCGGGACCACCTACACCGCCGGCCAGACCGCCACCCTCAGCGGCGCTGGCACCCTGGTGATCAACAGTGACGGCAGCTTCACCTTCACTCCGACACCGAACTACAACGGCCCGGTGCCGACCGCGACCTATACCGTCACCGACGGTACCGCCACCGATACCGCTGAGCTGAGCTTCGGCAACGTCAGCCCGGTCAATGACGCACCGGTCGCCAGCAATGACGGCCCGATTGCCGTGACCGAAGACACCCCGGCCACCGGCAACGTGCTGACCAATGACAGCGACGCCGACGGCGATACCCTGACAGTTACCGGCTTCAGCTTCGGCGGTGCCAGTTACCTGGCCGGCCAGACCGCGACCATCAATGGCGTCGGCACCCTGGTCATCAATGCCAACGGCAGCTTCACCTTTACTCCGTCGCAGAACTACAACGGCCCGGTGCCGACCGCGACCTATACCGTCACCGACGGCACGGCCACTGATACCGCCGAGCTGAGCTTCGGCAACGTCAGCCCGGTGAACAACGCACCGCTCGCCAGCAACGACGGCCCGGTCCCGGTCATCGAGGACCTCGCGGCGGTTGGCAATGTCCTGACCAACGACAGCGACGTCGACAACGACACCCTGACCGTCACTCAGTTCGAAGTGAGCGGCAGCACGTATCTGGCCGGCCAGACTGCCACCCTCGCGGGCGTCGGCACCCTGGTGATCAACGCCAACGGCAGCTTCACCTTCACCCCGGCGCCGAACTACAACGGCCCGGTGCCGACCGCGACCTATACCGTCACCGACGGCACTGCCACCGATACCGCCGAGCTGAGCTTCGGCAACGTCATCCCGGTCGACGACGCGTCGGTCCTGGTCGCCGACAGCAACACCGTGGCCGAAGACAACCCGGCTACTGGCAACGTTCTGGGTAACGACAGCGATGTGGATAACACCCTCACCGTCGCCACCTTCAGCATCAATGGCGTGCCCGGCACCTTCACCGCAGGCTCCAGCGCCGTCATCGCCGGTGTCGGCACCCTGACCATCGCCGCTAGCGGCAACTACACCTTCACCCCGGTGCAGAACTGGAACGGTGCGGTGCCGGAAGTCAGCTACACCACCAATACCGGCAGCAGCTCGACGCTGAACATCAGCGTCACGCCTGTGAACGACGCGCCGGAAACCAACGCCGCCAGCGGCTCGGGCAATGAAGACAGCCCGATCACCGTCAACCTCAGCGGCTCGGATATCGATGGCAGTGTCGACCACTTCGTCATCAAGACCCTGCCCACCGACGGCACCCTGATGTTCGACGGCGTGCCGTTGGTGATCGGTTCGGTCGTGCCAGCCAACGCCAATGGCGCCAGTGTCACCTTCGTGCCCAACGCCAACTGGAACGGCACCACCACCTTCCAGTA